>DASPXJ010000125.1:0-23314 GCA_035637355.1 Gemmatimonadales bacterium | reverse complement strand
GACGAGTGGCGCAGGATTTCTATTCGTTCCCGCCGAGTCGGACCAGCCGTTTGCCTACTGCGAAGTGGCAATAGAGGGGTAAATACCCCGATGTGGGAACGTGCGTGCTGTGGATTCACAACTCCACATCATGTGGACGATGCCCGGAACAAGTTGCAGAGTCAGTCTTTACTGTCCACACGCGATGCACATCGACGTGAGCTAACCCGAAGAAACATCGGCACTTGCGCGCTTTTTCCGCCCCCCTATATTGAGGTCACGCGAGTTGAAGGGAAGGGTTGGGGCCTGGCGTCTCAACAACGCCTTTAACTCGAGTCCGAACGGAAATTCCGGGGAGGGCGCCGACGCAACCAAGGGCTCAGGCGCTCGTTGATCCGGGAGTCAACTCACCGGGTCGGACAGTTGGGGCCAGTCGCGTTGCCCCAGCCACGTCGAAATGGTGCCTCGACGTGCAGTGCGGAAGGTCGGTCCGCGACCCGATCTGACCCGTAGCACCCACATTGGTGAACCAGGCGACCCGACGGGGTTGCTTGGGGATGGAAGCCGGAGCCTCTGCTTGCCCTACCGAGGACGAATCAGTCCACAGGTGGCGGTGGAGAGAAGAACGAAGGGCGCAAGCCCTCGACTCCGGGTAGCCGATGTGTCGGAGCCCCCGGGCGGCCTATCGTGCCGTCCCGGGGGCTTCGTTTTTGAGCTTCGGCAGGTTGTCGTCGAGCTCATGGGCCTTGTGGAATAGCGGCCTCGGGCCGCGAATCGGAACGAGGTGCGCGATCGAGTTGGCATAAAACTCGAGCAGCGGCCGGCCGCGCGGCAACACCACCAGCGTTTCACCATCGGCGACGACCAGCCGGCGCATGCGCAGCATCCGCCACGCCCGGTCCCAGACCTCCACGATCCGTGCGCCGCCCCGCACCACTTTCCCGTTCACTTCCTTGAGCCGGTCGCGCAGCTGGTCCATGCGCTCGAGCAGCGCTTCCCGATTGATGACCGTCTGCCCGAACGAGAGCAGTGCGGCGGCGGCGAGCGGCACGGGCGTCACCGGAATGATCGCGCCGATGCGGCCGAGCATCTCACGCCCCAGGCGCTCCAGCTCGGCGAGGCGCTGCTCTTTCGGGAGGGCGAGCGCGTTCCGCGGGGCGCTCTCGAGCCAGGCGCGCAGCGACTGCGGCGTCCCAAAGTTGACCGCCACGCGGCCGTAACGCTTGAGCCGGCCGGTCAGCAGGCGCAGGGTATTGCTGGCGAGATACGACACGACCGTGCCGAGCTGTGACAGCCGGCTCGGCCGGTCTCCCGCGGCGATCAGCTCCCGGATCAGGGAGCGATCCTCGAGGACCCGGTCGTAATTCAGCGCGACCGGCACGAACCAGATGTCGCGGTCGAATGTCGGATCGGTCATGGTACGGCAGATGTAGTCGAGCAGGCCGAGCTTCGGCGGACGAAGCTTGCCGTCCCGCGACAAGCCGCCTTCCGGGAAGATGCCCTGCGTGACGCCGTTGCGCGTGATGAGCTGCACGTAGCGCTCCAGCACCGTGTGGTACAGCGGCTCGCGGAAGCGGCGCCGGACGAAGTACGCGCCGAACGACTTGAACACGTACTCCAGCGGCCAGGCCCGCGCCCACTCGCCCACGGCGTAACTCACGTGCACCCCGCGGGCGAGCACGTACGCCACGACGACGTAGTCGGCGTTGGAGCGGTGGTTCATCAGGTAGACGACGACGTCGCGCTTGGGGATTTGCTCCAGCGCCTGCTCGTCCTGATAATCCACGCTCACTTTGTACAACAGGTTGACGACGATCTTGGCGACGTTGTAGCCGAGCTTGTAGTACGACAGGACGTTGAAGTGCGGGATGATTTCGTCGAGGTATTTCCGGACCTGTCGCCGTACCGCCTTCTCGGAGAGGGCGTGCTCCGCCATATGCGCCTGCACGGCGGCCGTGATCGCGGGATCAGCGGCGAGCGCCCGCCGCGCGAGGCGTGGCTCCTGCTTCTTATAGCGGCTCAGCCGCGCGCGGAACTCGTGAATGAGCCTCCCTCCTTCTTGAGCTCGGCGTAGCCCATCCCCTTGAGCCGCGAAATCCGCATGCTCATCGGTGGGTGCGTCGCGAGCGTGTCGGCGAGCCAGCCTTCGCGGTTGGTAAGCCGCCGGCCCAGCGGATCGGCGATGCACAGATGAGCCGCGCCCCGCTTGATCGACACGGTGGGCGCGGCCGCCGACTCGATCTTCGCGAGCGCGCTGGCCAGCGCGAGGGGATTGCGCGTGAACTGCGCGCTCATGGCGTCCGCGAGGTACTCGCGCCGCCGGCTCACCGCCAACGCGAGGAGCTGCGTGACGAGCGGGGCGACGATCCAGGAGATCACCCACAGCGCCAGCAGAACCGCGACCAATGGCCCCGCGTTCTTGCCTCTTCGTCCTCCTCCCCCTCCCCCTCCCCCTCCCCCTCCTCCGGTCCGGCCCAGGCCGCCGCCCATCATCCGGCCCATGCCGTCGCGCACCAACAGCACGGCACCGACCAGCGCGGCGAGTGTCGTCATGAGCCGGACATCGAGATTCTTGACGTGACCGAGCTCATGGCCGATCACGGCCTGCAGCTCATCACGGTTGCAGATTCTCAGCAGGCCGTTCGTCACGGCGATATGCGAATTCCCGGGGCCGGTGCCCGTCGCGAATGCGTTGGGATCGTCGTCCGGGACGAGCCAGACCCGCGGGCGTGGCACGCCGGCGGCGATCGCCATCTCGTCCACGACGTTCGCTACCTGGCGTTCCGCGTCGGTCTTCGGATCGGTCAGCTCACGGGCGCCGGTTGCCCACAGCACCTTCTCGGGGCCGGTCTTGTAAGCGTACCAGACCCCGATGATCGCCAGCGTCGTCAGGATCACGCCGACCCACGGGAACGGGTGATGACCTTGCAGCGCCCAGATGTAGTCGCCGCCGAAGCCGAGCCAGGCGAAAAACAGCACGAAGCCAATCACCAGCCACGTCGTGCGCCGGCGATTGGCTTCCTGTTGTTGAAAGAGATTACCGTCGGGAGAGGTCAACCTGCGGTACCGCGCGTTCCGCTTGATCTTCGATCTCCCACAGGTCCGTCCGTTCCGCGTGCGCCAGGCCGGCGACCAGCGTCGTGGGAAATTGCTGCTGCTTCGTGTTGTACTGGGTGGCGGTGTCGTTGTAGAGCTGCCGCGCGAACGCGATGCGGTTCTCGGTGGAGGTGAGCTCCTCCTGCAGCTGGCCGATGTTGCCCGTTGCCTTGAGCTGGGGGTAGCGCTCCACCGTCACCAGCAGCCGGGACAAGGCGCCCGAGAGCGCGTTCTCCGCCTGGCTGATCTGTTTGATCGCTTCGGGACCCGACGCGTTGACCTTGACCGCCTGATTGCGCGCCTGGATCACCGCTTCCAGTGTCGAGCGCTCGAAGTCCATCGCGCCTTTGACGGCGTTGACGAGATTGGGAATCAGATCGTGGCGGCGCTTGAGCTGCACGTCGATCTGCTTGAAGGCGTTGACCGTTTGGTTCTTGAGTGAGATGAGACCGTTATACGCGGCGACGATCCACAGAACCACGATTACAACGAGTACGAGCAGAACCCACATCTTCGACTCCAGTTTCGAGAGAGTAGTGGCGCAACATGTTGCGCCCCTACAAAACCATTACGGGCTGTGCGGCAGGAGTTTCGCGATCGCCTGGCGCAGCGTCTCGGCCAACGCCTGGTCCTCCGCGCCGAGCCGCGCGAGCGGGTGATCGGCGTCGACGTGCAGCTCCACGCCGCGCGTCACGGGGATGCGGCGCCAGGTGGTGGGTCCGGTGGTTTCCTTGCCGGCGTCGCGCGTCAACCAGGCGGTGAGTGCGCGGCCCGAGCGGCCGCGCGGCATGCCTTCCGCGCCTTTGAGGGGCAGGCGATCGGGCGTCGGGAGCGACGTGCCGAGCACCTGGGCGCAGCGCCGCTCCAGCACGTCGCCCGTCTGGTCGTGCATGTCCTTGGTGATTGCGGCGAGGGTCGCGCCTTCCATCTGTCGCAGCTTGATCGCCAGCAGCTGGAGGAAGTGACGGTACGAGTATGTCGCGGCAGTCCCCCGTCCTTCCGGTGGGCTCACCAGGCCGCGTGTCACGTAGAAGCGTATGGTCCGTTCGCTCGGCGCGGCGCGTGCCGCGGCATTGATGGGCGTTACCGCTGACGCGTCGAGCACCGCTCCCACCACGACGGACAGGTCACGCAGGTTCCAGGGCGCGAGGTTCCGGTATTCCCGCAGCACATGCAGGGGGTCGGCGTGCGCAATCGTCGTCATGCGTCCATGGCGCCGGACGCGCGGTCGCTCTGCAACACCGACGCTACCCAGTCGGAGACTTGCTGCAGGTTGAACGGCTTGCGGATGACGGTGCAGTGGTGGTGGTCGAGCCAGGTGCGCACTTCTTCCGCTTCCGCGTCACCCGTCATGATCGCGATATGGCCCTCGAGCGCCGGCCAGCGATGGATGATCGCGAGGTAGAGCGCGAGGCCCGACATGGTGGGCAGATGAATGTCGAGCAGCAGCGCGTCCGCTTCTTCGCTCGAGAGAATCTCGTAGGCGGATTCGGCGGTGCCGGCGCTGAGCACGCGATAGCCGTGCCGCTCGAGATACCGCTCGAGCACGCGGCGCAGCCCCGCCTCGTCATCGACGATCAGGACGGTTGACGGTTTGCGCGGCGGCGACGTCATCATGAGGCGTGGGCCGCTGCCCGGCGCGCGGGCGTCAGGAATCCCTGGACGATGCGTGCCGTCGCTTCGTCGGCGGTGAGCGACAGGCGCATTTCCCCGGCGGTGAGGCCCAGGTATTTGCGCGCATGCTGCTGCAGCGTCTTGGCCTGCGCGTACCCCAGCCGCTTCGCGATGTCCTCGATCGTGAAGCCCGGATCCTGCAGCAGACGGTGCGCGTAGAGCACGCGGGCGGCGGCGAGGATTTCTCTTGGGCTCGGCAGGCCGGCACGCGCGAACCAGCGCGCGCACGTGCCGCGGTCAACGCGCGCCCGCGCGGCGACCTGCTGGATCGTCTGGACGGCGCCGGGGCTGCGCATCGCGTCTTCCAACACCCAGCGCAGCTCGGGTGGCAGCGGCGCGAGCGCGGTGGTGAGTTGATCGAGCAAGCGATGCGACGCGGCGTGCAGCGCCTCCGCGGACAGCAGGTCGCGCAGCCGATCGGGATGGTCTTCAGTGCGGCTCAACACGACCTGACTGATGCCGCACTTGCCCATCGCGAGCAGCACGGGAGCCAGCTCGGGAGTCATCATCGGCGTGTACAGGATCAACGGCAGCGAGGGGAACAGCACTCGCAGCCGCTCGACTTCCTGGCCGCGCGCCCCGCCCAGCATCGGGTCGACGACGGCGATTTCGACGGGCCGGACACGAATCGTCTCGAGCGCGTCGTCCCAGGTTGTGGCGCGCGCCAAGGTGAAGCGCGGCGCGACCGCGCCGCGCAACCTCTGATATTGTATGTCCGAGACTGCCGCGAGTACCAGCATTCCCCTACACGACCTCCCAAAATCCCTAATTGCCGCAAAAACGCCCTACGATGCCGCAAAAATGCCCTAAACGTGGCGGGCTGCACCACTCAAGTTGGCTGGTGTCTGCGAGTCCCCATCCAACCTGACTGTGGAGGCCTTTATGTCACGTCGCATTCGCTTCGCTATAGCCTTGGTCCTCGTGTCGTTCGCGCTCACCGCCGCGGCGTGTGCCGATGCGTCGGGCCCGAGCACGGTGACCTGTGATCAGAACAACCCGGTGACCTGTCACTAGCTCGAGGTTCCAAGTGCCGCCAGGGACGCCGAAACCTCTTTGAGCGAATCACTCTGAATGACAGTGGTTGACGCGGCGCTTTCTGTGTACTCGGGAGCGCCGCAACCATTCAGTCCAGTGAGAATCCCCTCCACGTGGAACACTAGCTCGTTCAAATCGTGTGCGAGCGCGATCTCGTAGGATTTCCGGAGCTCGTTCTCGGCCCGTCGCATGTTCCCGAACCGGGCGTATCCGATTCCCGCTTTGAGATGATAATCGGCGCGCATGTTAGGTGGCACCTCTGGCATGTCACTAAGCGAACGTTCCCGCCAACGCTCGAAACTGACTCGGTCGCGTCGGAACGAGGCGCAATTCATCAACTCGATCATCGCGTTCGCTGCCAGGTCCGCGGGTGTACGCGCGCGCAAAACGTGTTGCAGCGCGCACTCCGCTGCTTGGACCTCGCCAAGGGACACTAGTGCCAGCCCGAGGTCACCCATAGAACGGGCTTGCGACGTTTCGTCTTCGTAGAGCTCATAGGAACGCCATAGATGTGGCGCTCCCTCGTGCGACTGGCCCCGCCGCACGAGAACGTTGCCCAAGCCGTGTTCGGCTTGCGCTTGGACGACTCGAAATCCCTGGACGATTGAATCGGCAAGAACAGCTCGCCAGGCCTCTTCGGCTTCGGCGAGGTTTCCGCGGTAGTGAACCACGTTGCAGTGACCGATCCGACTGAGGAGCACCGACAGCGCATCCCCGTGTGCCGCGGCGATGCTTCCGGCTTGGCTGTATGCCGCATCTGCGCGTCCGAAATCAGCTTGCAGCCTAAGTACGCGACCCATCCGCATCCACGCGCTGATCTTGTCGGAAACTGCAAGGCGTTCGCCGCCGACCGTGATCATTGTGTGAAGCGCGTCTTCCGCTTCTTCAAAATGCGATTGCTGCTCGAGGTAAAGCGCGTAGGCAAACAATGCTGGAGCGAGGAACTGCGTATTGCCCTCTTGATGCGCCTCGCCCGCCGCGCGCACAATGCAGCTGAGATGCGACGCCTCGGTGCCTTCCCCCGCCAACTCGGCGCAATAGCGCTCCGTCGCCGCCCATTGATAGCGGAATACATCGGGAGTAGGAGGCTCGCGATCGGGCGTGAGCAGATCGACAAACCGCAGTGTCAGAAATGCGCCCTGACCCAGCCGCACCTCGGGAGAGGTGGCTGGCTCATCGGTCACCCGCTGCAGAAAGACGGCATGGGGCAGTCCGGTAGGCTGCGAGGACGTGTCAGTGCTCATCGCGAACCCGCATTTGCACCCGCTGTGCCGAACGGCAAGACCATCACGCACACCAACATAGCGTACGCAATCCCGGCGCGTTAGCCCGCAAATGGCGCGTTTTCGGGCTTTTCGCCGGGTTTTTTCGGTGATGCGCCGGCCGGCGCCGATCGTATAAACGGCGCATGTCCAAGGGGTTTGCCCTAGGGTTTACCCTACTCGAGCTGATGGTCGTGATCTGTATCGCGGCGGCGCTCATGGCGTTCTCACTGCCGCGTGCGGCGCGCCTCATGGATTGGATGGCGACCGAGCGCGCCGCCCGCGATGTGACGACTGCACTGGCCGTCGGGCAGCACCGCGCCATCGCCTACGCGACCCGCGCGCGCATCACGTTCAGCAGCGACACGCTCCGCATCGATCATCTCGAAACAGGCGGCTGGACTCCGTGGTGGAGAACACCGGGACCGGCCAGCTACGGCGTCACGCTCGAGGTTTCCAATCCCATTGTCATCTTCGGCCCTAACGGAATAGGCTGGGGCGCGTCGAATACGAAGATCGTGCTCCGTCGTGGGTCCCAAGTCGAAACGATCACGACGTCGCGAGTAGGAAGAGTGAAGCGCTGGTAGATGCAACCCTGTAACCCTTCTAAGCATCTAACCGTATGAAACAGGGAAGAGTCGCGGCCGAAGTGTGACGGCCACTTCGCCCGACCGCCAACCCCGGGGAGCTTTCAGCCCCGGGGTTTGGTATTTATAGGCTACCAGCGAACGTCCAGCGAAATGTACCGCTCATCGCCGAGGACTACGCCGAAGATGTAGGCCATGTCCGCGGTGAAAGGTCCCAGCGTCAGACCTCCACCTATCTCCCACGAACCCTGGCGAGGGCCCCCGGGACTCGCCAACGAGCGATAGCCGGCGCGTGCTGCGGCGCTTGCCGATCCCCACGTACCGCCCAATTGCAGCCCGGCGTGCAGGTCCGGCTGAGTGCCCGACCGAATAGGGAGCGCCAGATCCGTAACTGTAGCGAGGCGTACGTGTCCAATTCGGCCCTGCCACGCCGTTCCGGGACGAATGCGCGTTGGCAAAGGTGCGCGGTCGCCGCTCGTCTTGAAGCCCTGACCTGCATGTAGCACAGCAACGCCCACGCTGAAGCCCCGGCCAATGGCTGCCTGCGTACCGCCGTCGAACGCCCAGGTAGCGGTATGGGCACCGACGTAATCCGCATCGAGCCGGGCGACCGAGAGGCCCCAAGCCATATGATCGGCAACGGCTGTTCGAGCGAAGGTGAATGAGAGTGACTGCTCACCAGCGGTAACTCCTTGCAAGCCTAGATCCCGGGCAACGTCGCCCCAGTCTCGGCGGCGGGCCGCGAGGCGCATCGTGCCCCAACGACCGCCGTGGGTGACAGCCATGGCATAATCGCGCGCGCCAGTCGCGGATGCCCGGTGACTCAACTCCGCGCCACGCGCTCCTGCGAGGGCCGCCGGATTCACAAGGGCGAACGGCGCGCCGCGCATGGCAACACCCGCGCCGCCGAATGCCACCGGCTGCGCGTGCATTGGCTCGAAGGGAAAACCTGATTCGCCCACACTCCCTTGGGCCGCAGCACGAATCGGATGACTCCAGGCCGCGAGCACGAGCAGTCCGCGGCACGTGCTCACTACCTTGCTCATGGCACCACGACCAGCTTGCTGGTTGCGCGGAATCCTTTTGCCTCCATTACGGCGATATACACGCCCGGCGCGACCCGCGCCCCACGCTGATCCTCGAGGTCCCATTGCGCGCGATAGGCACCACTGGGGTAGACGTCGTTGACGAGAATCCGAACGAGTCTGCCTGCGGGATCATAGATTCGAATCGTCACTCTGGCCGACGTCTGGTCCGGTACCGCGAAGGCGAGCGCGGTAATGCCGTAACGTCCCACGGCGTCGAGCAGGGCTGCACGGTTGCCGGGCGCTTGCGACAGGGAATCGGGCTGGGAGTTAAAGGCCGGGACGAGGGCAGGCGATATTGCGCGAACGCCAACCGAGCCGTCGGGCTCGGGCGGTGCCTGTGTGAGTTGAAAGCGCGCAATCCCACCTGCGGCGGATGCCGGCAATGAGTCATCACCGAACAACGGAAGGACTGACTCGGGAACCTGAAGAGCGCGCTCGCGCAGGGCCGCGAGGGACGGCGCGGTGAGCACGACAAAGCCGATATCGACGGTTCTGGGGTTGTCGCCCACCGGTCCAACCGCGATCACGAAACGCACGTCCCCGCGCTTCCCTGTCAGCGCTGGGTCGCGCGCGGTGATCTCCGCATAAGCGGCACTGTCACCGGCAGGGGCGGGGCGCCACGCATCCGCTCTCGTCGAGAACTGCCGCACTGTGACGGTCGCCCCCCGCGGCACGTCGATCAGCCGATAGCCGAGAACGCCTGAATCGGGGTCTTCCACCCACGCAAGGTTCGCATCCGCCTCCCAGCCAAGCAGCTCGTCACCAGGCCGTCCACCCAGTTCCGGATCGAGCGCGAGTCCGACAAACGCCCCGGCGGCACGATCGGCCATGAGCTCGAAGCGCGCACGGTATGCGTCCGCTCCTTCGCCGAGGGACCGTCGCGAGAACACCGCGCGCCCAAGAGACCGCCGCTGAGTGGGGACGGCCTCCTGAACGGTAGATGTGTCACCTCCCAACGCGTTTGGCCATGTCCTGGCGCGCGTCGTGGGTTGGCCGGCGAGCGAGAAGAACTGGGTGACAGTCGGTGCCCCAGCGACGCGCGCGCCTATCCAGGCGCCGGAACCGAGATGGTGGTTGCGCCGAGTCGGCCCCACCCGGGGCGTGGCCGTGCTATCGCGCACGGGTCCCACCAGAGGTTTCTCGTCACAGGTCGGCGGGCACGGAGGAGGTGGTGGGGGTGGGGGGGGTGGGCCAGGGATCGCGACATAAGTGGTCTTCTCGTCAGAGTCCCACTGGCCGTCGGATATCTGCCGCGCGGTCAGTCGCCAACTAATCGTGTAGGTGGCGCCAGAATCATCCGGGATATATACCGAGCTATACTGACCATTCTCCCAGGGGGATCCATCACGTTCCCACGCCCAATTGTCAGCCGACTGACTACTTGATCCGTTGAGAGCGTACGTGCCACCGCTAGTGACGTAGTATGGCACACCGGCGGTCACGGTGAAACAGTTTGTGCTGAAGGACGGTCCGTCAGTCTGGCGCCAGGCGGTATCGTCACCGTAAGCACTACGGTGTTCGATCTTCCAGGTGTAGGGGCCCGCATCCAAACCGGTCGCGTTCCAGTACTCAGTTTTACTGCCAGAGCTCACACCCGTTCTCGTCCACGACGCTACGAGCTGCCCGTTCAAGGAATTCCAGATCTTGATTCTGTAATCACCGTAGGCAGTGAGTGTGAGGTTGAACGTGGCCTCGCACTGACCGGGCGTGACCGTGAGCTGCTCGGCATCGATACCGAGGTGATGCAGCTCCCCACCCGTCGTGCTAGTCCATTGCTCGACGGTTTAGACGTACGGGAGGGCCTCCTTGATCAGAAAACCCCACGAGTCCTGCCAGTAGTTGTAGATAACCTCAGCATCCGTAGGTTTGTTGAAGTTGCCAGTGCTCCATGATTGGGTGCCACCGTATGTCTTGAGGTGTTGCAGCCCCAACCTTGTGAACTTGACCAGAACATTCCTAGCGCGATCGGACACTATCAGGTCGCCGTAGAAGTCCTGACTGAGACCAATGAACTCCGATCCGGATATGGGTGTCGACCGCGCGGTTGCCTGAGGCGCCGCATCGGGCACGGTAGGGCTGTTGGTATCGTAGTACCAGAGCGAGACGCGATGGTTTTCTGTATCTGAGATATAGACTTCAGCACCGAGCAGCCCTGCGTAATAATTGGTCGATCTCACGAATATTCCCTGCGGTCGCGAGAACTGAGTTGGACCCTGTCCGTAGGTACCGAACGAGCTCAGGTAGGTTTTGCTCATCGTCCCGCCGACAGGATCGACGCTCACCTGATAGACCACAACTCGGTTGTTTTCCGTGTCCACGATAAACACTCGGTCATCCGCCAGCGTCCACGTGTCCGCCGGATCCCATGCGACGTCATGCGGCTCCTTCAGTCGCGTCCCTGACTCCGATCCGTCCAGCGTGCCAAGCCAGCGAACGCATTTGCACGTGTAGCCGAATGCGATGACTACGATTCTGTTGTTACGGGAGTCCGCGATGTAGCCAACGTGCCATTCACCCTCACGGCGCGTAATGTCGACGCCGAGTGGCCCCAAAAAATGGTAAGGTCCGTCTGCCGGCGTTCCACCCGTGCCGAGCGAGCGTAGGAACGTTCCTGCCTGGCCCCAGAGCAGCCGGTTCCATTCCGGATCCGTGGAAATGAAGATCGAGCGCAGACACTTTGATTCTGTGACCTCGACACGAGTGCAATGAGACGCCGTCGCCCACGTGCGACCAAACACGTAGTAGCCGAGTTTCGCTTGCGTGAAAGTCCAGTGTATGCGGTCTGTTTCGACCGTGATGCACTTGTTGGAGAAGAGAAAGCGCTGGCATTTAGTCTCATCGATCGCCCGCGTGGCTGTGAAGGTTTGGCCGAAGGCTTTGTCGGTAGAGGAATTAATGACGACGACGGTGAGAAGCGCCCAGGCAAGCGGTCTCATGTGCGGCGTCTCTTCTCGAGTACGGTAGCGATGGCGATGAGTCGGGCCAGGAGTCCTTCGTGCGCCGTGAGATCCCAGCGATCGCCCCGACGCCCAAACGTGAGCGTTACAGTTGGGCGGGCAGACTCAGGCACCGTGGCGAGGTAGACTTGCGCCAGCGCCCGTAGCACGTCCCGACCCTGAGGCTGGAAGGTCAACGAATCGATTTGGAAGTCCCAGAGCGCCCCAAGCGCCGCTTGGGGCGGCCGTCGGCTTCGCTTGGCGCCAGCGCTCGCCAACCGACCGACGGCCGCCGCGAGCTGCGGATCGTCGACCTGTCGCGGATCGAGCCGGCCTCGGCGGATGCCGTCCGCGAGTGCATCGACAGTAATGCGCACCGCATATGTGGAGTCCGCCATGGCCCTGGGCGTGACCTCACCTGGGGAATCCTGTGCCGCGATCCGACTCGGGATGGCCGCCACAGCAACACTCAAGACCATCAGCGCGACCTGATTTCGAATCTCAGATACTCACATGCTTCCCCTCACGGCCGGCGTGGCGGCACGAACTCCACGCCGCCTCGTCGCTCAACCGGCAGCGCTCGAACGTTCGTCTTCCAGCCCACGCCAATGTCACCTTGAAATCGGTCGATGATTCGACCGGTCTCCGCATCCACAATGACATTCCAACGATCCGGATACACTTGCGGGGTGCGACTCTTCGTGGGCACGAACCGTCTCTCAGTGCGTTGGGTCGGCTTTGGTAGTTGCGGGGCGGCCTTCTCTGTGAAAGCGAGCGCGTGGTCGGCTCCGGCTACCCACACGCATTCAGGCCCGAGATGCGGCAGGGCCAGCTGCGGCGTGACGTCCGAGTCATCTACTGCTCGGTATAAGGTCACGATTCTCGATCCCTCACCAACTCCCCTGTCGAAGTAATACCTTCCATCGGGAGAGAAGAAGACGCCTCGGTGCTTTGTAGCAGACAAGGTGCGTGTCGGGACGTGGTAGCGGTAAACCGGGAATGTTACCCCTCCCCGCGATCCGGGTGTGGTTCGAGGGGAATCCTTTATGTATAGCGAACTGTCGAATGGTGCCCAACTGATCTGCAAGGGAAACCGGAGGCCCTCAATCGGCGTGGCGAGGCTCGTCCGAACATCGATCAGGGATAGGCCATAGGGTAGCGTCGTTGACTCCCCCATGCCTCCCTCATCCGCAAGACCGCCTGTGATGATGGCAAGGGTGTCCGGACCACAGCACCAGACGTACTCACGGATACCGCGTTTGGCGTATAATGAACTGGGGCCGAGCAGACTAACTACGTTGCCCGCGTGATCAATCACCGTGAGGCGCTGACTGCCAGCCCCGACCTGATTTACCACCTCAATGAGCGCCAGATAACGACCGTCAGGTGACAAGGTCAGCTCGGAAGGAATATGCCCTTCCGAGCGATAAACCTCGCGATCAGCACCAGTCTTGGGATCCCGCGCCACAATGCGGTTCCTCGGGCCGACTCGAGCCCGATCCTCCACGCGCACCAGAAGAGGAATCGTATCCTGCGCGAGGGCAGCGTACGCCGGCGCACAGAACGCCAAGATCAGCTCAAGTGAACAAACCCACTTCAACGAGTCTGCTAACCTACGGTGATTGCTAATTTGAAGGTCCATCAGGATCGCGAATCCTCACGTGAAAGTGGTTTTTGTGTCCATCACTGTGAAAAATGAACTGCTCCCCGTCCGTGGTCGTGTCCGGCAGGCCCCAGCAGGGCATGTCCACGAAGATCGAATCAATGCGTGCGTTGGCGTTACTTTGGATCTCCGCATCGAGAAAACTTTGGATCAACCAGGAGGTCGCAACCGTGTCGTAGTTCGCCGGATCTTGGCAGATATCCAGTGGTCCCGCGAAGCCGTCCTTTCGGACGTACCGCACATCCACATCGACTCCCTGTTGATGGTACGCGTGACCAGTCTCGCACCCCGGTACACCGGGTTGCCCCGGGAATTCGCCACCGAACTTGCGACTCATGTCCCCGACCTGCATGTCGACGATAAAAGGTTGCGTTACCCACGCGCGACCAGTGGCTTCGATAAGCCGCACCAGATGACCAGTTCCCCAGTCGTCTACATCAGTTCCGTCACAAGCGTCGTAGTGAGTATAGCCCACCCTTGAGTCTCTGAGGTTTATTCCGCTGTATAGCGTCCCGTCTGTTGCTGTACCTCGTGCTTGGCTGTAATTCAAATCCCACCGCAGCGTGTCGAAAGTGTAGAATCCAGCGATCGGTGTGTTGCCGACTCTGTTTGTAGGGTTGGTCTCGGTGGCCGTGCTAATGGTGTCGTTATCGCTATCCCACGGTGGCCCACAAGTCTTGGTTCCAACTGATTGACCATTCAAGTAAGAAATGCAGTCAGCGGGCGGATGTGACTCGCCGGAGTCGTCTCCGCATGGACTTAAGGTGACAACACAGTAGAGGTCCCTAAAGACATCAATGATCGGACCGCAGCCCGTTGTTGCACCGGCCAGGAGCACGACCAGGAGCATGGCTGCCAAACGCGATGCGCTACAGGGAGAGCCTGGCCCAGGCGAGGGGGCAACCGCAGCCGAGGCTGTTTGCAGAATCGCTTTCAGGTCTGCTGAGTCGTGCCATCTGTAACCCCAGCGAACTGACACCAGGCAGACACCCAATGAGCCGTGATGCGATTCCCTACAGTGGGACTGGTACGCGCAATGTTCCGGAAGGGTCCGCGTTATTATGACTTTTGGCGCGGGGTGGAATCGCCATCTCCGAAGCGACTACGGTTGCTGCAAGGGGGCGCGGAAAGCCTAACCGCGATGCCGACTTAGAGGGCCGGCCCCGCGTCCTCGTCGAGAAAGACGAGCGTCTGCCGCCGTCCCACCAGCCGCACCAGCGCCTCGTAGACGCGCGGGTCGAGTACCGTGCCGGACAAATCCGTCATCCGCTCGACCGCTTGCTCGGGGGTCATCTTCTCCTGGTAGGGCCGGGCGGTCGTGAGGGCGTCGTACACTTCCGCTGCCGCAATCACTCGCCCGCCGAGGGGGACTTCCTCGCCGCGCAACCCATCGGGATAGCCGCTGCCATCGAACCGCTCGTGGTGGCTTTTGACCATCGCGACGACGTCGCCGAGATGCACGAGCGGCGCGAGAATCTGCGCGCCGATGATGACGTGCTGCTTCACGTGCTCGAACTCGTCGGCGGTGAGCGGCCCTTCCTTATTAATGACGGCTTCCCGGGTGCCGATCTTGCCCAAATCGTGGAGCCGGCCCGCCATGCGGATGCGGTCCACCTCTTCCTCATCCAGCCCCATTTCCGTGGCGATGTTCGCTGAGAAATCGGCGACGCGGGCGGAATGGCCGCGCAGATAGGGGTCCTTGGCTTCGAGCGCGTTGACGAGCGCCTCCAGCGTCGCCGTCGAGACCCGCTCCAGCCGGTGCCGCTCGCGCTGCAGCTCCGCGGTCCGCGTGGTCACTTCCTCTTTGAGCCATTGATTCAAGTGGCGATTCTCGAGCAGCATCTCGCGGCGCTTGAGGGCACGGTGCACGGCGCGCCCCAGGTCCGCCAGCTCGATCGGCTTGGTGAGGTAATCCATCGCTCCGCGCTGCATGCAGAGTGCCGCGCTGGTCGCGTCGTTGACCGCCGTGAGCATGAGGATGGCGAGATCCGGCTCGATTTCGAGCGCCTGCGGCACGAGGTCGACGCCGCTGGTGCCGGGCATGCGGATATCCGAGAGCATCAGCGCTACCTTGTGGAGGCGCAGCTGTTGGAGAGCCTCGTCAGCGGAGCTTGCCGCGAAAACCTCGAACTGTTGCTGCTTCAGGTATTTCCGCAGCGCGTTCCGGATCGGCTCTTCGTCATCGACCACGAGGACGGTGACGACTCCCGCATGAGCGGTCAACCCGATGCTCCTTGTGAAGCCAAGGCCAAACTAGGAATCGGCTGCGACGAACGCTAGGTCTACGGGAGCCGGAATGAGGCGTGCCGCATGGGCGCGCGCCAGCAACTCCGCGACGGCGCGCCGCCCCAGCGCACCGTAATCGACCGTGTAGGCATTCACGTACATCCCCACGAACCGGTCGGTGCGGGCGGCGTCCAGCCCGCGGCTGAATCCCTGCGCGTGCCGCAACGCCTCCGCGCGGTGAGCGAGCCCGTATTCGATGCTCGCCTTCAGGTCGCGCGCGATCGCGCGCATCAGCTCGTCACCCAGATCGCGCCGTACCACGTTTCCGCCGAGGGGCAGTGGAAGCGTCGTCTCTTGATGCCACCATTCTCCCATGTCCGCCCAGAGATGCAGACCGCGGTCGGCAAAGGTGAGCTGCCCTTCGTGAATGAGCAGGCCCGCATCGGCGTTTCCCGCCGCGACAAAATCCTCGATCTGATCGAACGGGACCACGACGTGCCGCGCGGCCGGCTGATAGAGCCGCAGCGTCAGGAACGCGGTCGTCAACTCTCCGGGAACGGCGACGACACGGCCCGCCAGGCCCGCGCGGGGGTCGGCGGGTGCCGGCTCTCGGGCGACGATGCGCGGGCCATAGCGGTCGCCGATACTGGCACCATGCGCGAGCAGCGCGTAGCGGTCGGCGAGATAGGCGTACGCGTGCAACGACACGGCGGTGACCTCCAACTCTCCCGCGAGCGCGCGCCGGTTCAGGCTTTCGATGTCGCCCAGCTCGTGCACGTAGCGACGGCCTGCCGTGTCGATCTTCCCTTCCGCCATCGCCCAGAACATGAACGCGTCGTCGGCATCGGGACTGTGGGCGACGCGAATGACGCCGGGATGCGGGATACGGGAAACGGGATACGTGGTCATGAGGCGGGCCGTGTCCCGATCACGCGAGTTGCTTCAGCCTTGAAACTCGTCAAGGCATCGAGGTGTGCATCCTGCGCATACTCCGGTCGCTGCTTGGCCATCTCTCCCGGCTCGTTGCGGAGGAAATCGCCGTACGCGCGGCGCTCTTGCGAGATATCGCCCAGTGCCTGGTAGGCGTGCGCGCGCAGGATATAAATGAAGAGATGCGTGGGGATTGATTGCCGGATCGTGTCGGCCTGGGCGAGTGCGGCGGCCGCGTCCCCACCAGCCAGCTGGAGCAGGCCGACATGGTAGCGCGCATCGGCGTCCAACACCGGCAGCTGTGAGTAGGCCCCCAATGCCATCGGCAGAAAGAAGCTGACGCTGTCACCTTTGCCGGCCTCGGCCAGGATCATGACGCGGTTGAACAACCGGTTGGCCCGCTCTGCGGGGGACATTTGTGAGATGTCAGGAGCTCGGAATTGGGAGCTAGGAGGTGGGCTGCCTGACCCCAACTCCTGGCTCCCAACTCCTCGCATCACTACCACCGTGATCAGCGCTCCCAGCGCCGCTCCCGCCAATGCCCAGGGAAGCCCGGCGCGCCAGCCGGTGGCTTGCGCAGTGGCGATCGCGGCACCGCACTTGTGGCAGAACCGCGCAGTGGCTGCGAGTTGCGCACCGCAGGCATGACACGTCATAGGTGGGGGGAATGTAACCCGGGCTAGCGACCCGCACGAAAGCCGGTAGAGTAGGGGCCCATGGCGAGCACGGAATACGGCAGGCACATGGGGGAGCTGAAGCGCGGCGAGCAGCGGTGGGACGTCTACCTCGAGGGCCAGCCTGATGCGTCGCTGGGCGCGGTCCGGGGCCGCATCCACTTCGTGAGCGGTCAGCTTCACAAGGTCACCGGCTGGATCTTCCTCGAGTGGAAGGAGAAGGATATTCAGCAGCGGTTCGGGGAGTTTTCGGCGGTGGAGCTGTTGCACTTCGTAGAAGCGCTGTAGCGCATTTGCCGCACATTCGGAGACACTTTGCACATTTCCACATCACCAATCGCCGAATAGCCGTTTTTTATTGCAATTCGTGCACGGATTTCTTGACACTCCGCCGTAGCCCCTCTACCTTCCCATATGGCCCGCCGCTTGCAAAGTGACTTACCGACTCGGGAAGGAGACCCCTCGCAATGACAGCAACGCTGGAACCCACGGTCGCCACCGGCGCCAAGGCGTCGACGGCGCCGTCGCCGGCGGATGTGATTCGTCGCGCCAAGGAAGCCGGAGTACAGATCGTCGATGTGCGCTTCACCGATCTGCCTGGGACCTGGCAGCATTTCTCGATTCCCTTGAAGGAGCTCGAGGAAGACACGTTCATCGACGGTTTGGGATTTGACGGCTCGTCGATCCGCGGCTTTCAGGCAATCAACGAGAGCGACATGCTGCTCCTACCGGATCCGGCCAGTGCGTTCGTCGATCCGTGCCTGCAGGTCCCGACGCTCTCGCTCACCTGCGACGTCGTGGATCCCATCACCCGCGAGCCTTACTCCCGCGATCCGCGCTATGTGGCGCGTAAGGCCGAAGCGTTCTTGAAGAAAAGCGGCGTCGCCACGACGGCGTATTTCGGTCCCGAGGCGGAGTTCTACATCTTCAATTCCGTGCGCTTCGACCAGAACGCGCACGAAGGTTACTACCACATCGATTCCGAAGAGGGCATCTGGAACAGCGGCACGAACGGCACGGCCAACCTCGGCCACCGCCCGCGCCACAAGGAAGGCTATTTCCCGGTGCCGCCGACCGATCGTCTGCAGGACCTCCGCTCCAAGATCATGCTGGCGATGATCGCGTCGGGCATCGAAGTGGAAGTCCACCATCATGAGGTGGGGACGGCGGGCCAGACCGAGATCGACATGCGTTACAGCACGCTGACTCGCATGGCCGATCAGATCATGATGTATAAGTACATCGTCAAAAACGTGTGCGCCCAGAACGGCTACACGGCGACGTTCATGCCCAAGCCGATGTTCGGCGACAACGGCTCGGGGATGCACGTCCACATGAGCTTGTGGAACGGCACGAACAACCTGTTCTTCGACAAGAATGGCTACGCGTTGATCTCCGAGTCCGCGCGCTGGTACATCGGCGGGCTCATCAAGCACGCCGCGGCGCTGCTCGCCTTTGCTGCTCCGACGACGAATAGCTACCGGCGACTCGTACCGGGCTATGAAGCGCCGATCAACCTGATCTACTCGCAGCGCAACCGCTCTGCGATCTGCCGCATCCCGATGTATTCGACGTCGCCGAAGGCCAAGCGGCTGGAGTTCCGGGCGCCCGATCCGTCGGCCAACCCGTACCTCACGTTCGCGGCGCTGCTCATGGCGGGTCTCGACGGCATCAAGAACAAGATCGAGCCGCCGAAGCCGATGGACGTGGACCTGTACGAGCTCGAGCCGGCCGAGCGCAAGCACGTGAAGAACACGCCGGGAAGCCTGCAGGAATCGTTGGCGGCGCTGGAAGCCGATCACGCGTTCCTGCTCGAGGGCGGGGTCTTCACGCAGGATCTCATCGACGTCTGGCTCGCGATGAAGCGGGCCAAGGATGTCGACGCGGTCGCGTTGCGGCCGCATCCCTACGAGTTCTTCCTGTATTACGACGCGTAAAAACTCGACGGTAAGAGACGGTAGAGGACGGTAAGGGACGGTAAGGGTGCACCTACCGTCCCTTACCGTCTCTTACTGTCCCTTACCGTCATTATTCCGAGAACTATGACCACGAAGAGAGAGATTCTCGAGCTCGCCAAGAAGCAAGAGGTCAGCTCCCTGCTCCTGCAGTTCACCGACATCCTGGGCGTCAACAAGAATGTCGAGGTGCCCGAGAGCCAGTTCGAAAAGGCGCTCGAGGGGGACATCATGTTCGACGGCTCGTCGATCGAAGGCTTCGTCCGCATCGAGGAATCGGACATGGTGCTGCGGCCCGATCTGGACACGTTCCGCGTGTTGCCCAACGGTGACGCGGCCGGCAAGGTCGCCCGGGTGATCTGCGACATCTACAATCCGGACGGCTCGGCGTTCGCCGGCTGCACGCGCCAGGCGCTGCAGCGCCAGATCGCCAAGGCGAAGGCGCTCGGCTACGAGATGATGGCCGGTGTGGAAGCCGAGTTCTTCATCTTCCAATTGGATGCGGAAGGCGATCCGACCACGGTGACGCACGATCGCGGCGGGTACTTCGACCAGACGCCGGTCGATCGCGCCGAGGAAATTCGCCGCTTGATCGTGAAGGATCTCGTCTCGATGGGTTTCGAGGTCGAAGCGGGGCACCACGAGGTGGCGCCGGGGCAGCACGAGATCGATTTCCGCTACGCCGAGGCCCTCGCGACGGCCGACAACCTCGCCACCTTCCGATTCATCGTGCGCAACGTCGCCTACCGCCACGGGTTCCTCGCGACGTTCATGCCCAAGCCGATCTTCGGCCAGAACGGCTCGGGGATGCACACTCACCAGTCGCTGTTCCGGAAGGGGGCGAACGCGTTCCACGATCCCAAGGCGAAGTGGGAGCTCTCTTCGGTAGCGCTGAACTATATCGCGGGGCTGCTGAAGCACGCTCGCGGCTTCTGCGCGGTGACGAATCCGCTGGTGAACAGCTACAAGCGCCTCGTCCCGGGCTACGAGGCTCCCACTAACGTGGCGTGGTCGATGCGGAACCGGTCCCCGCTGGTGCGCATCCCCGACCGCCGCGGCATCGGCACCCGCTGCGAGCTGCGCATGCCCGATCCGTCGGCGAACCCGTATCTGGCCCTGGCGGTACAGCTGGCGGCCGGGCTGGACGGCGTCGAGCGCAACCTCACCCCGCCCGATCCCGTGAACAAGAACATCTTCGAGATGAGCTTCCGCGAGCGGCGTAAATATCGGATCGATGAGCTGCCACGCGACCTCCACGAGGCGTTGGACATGCTCGAGCGGGACGACGTGGTCGGTGACGCCCTGGGGCCGCACATCTACGAGCGGTTCGTCGAAGCCAAGCGTGAGGAATGGCAGGAATACATTGGCCGCGTGAGTGAGTGGGAGGTCGAGCGCTACCTGGCCCAGTACTGAACGTCCTTCCCCCCTGGAGGCGATTCTGATGCGTCCCATGATCCTTGTCGGGTTGCTGCTGGTGCCTGGTTGGCTGGCGGCGCAGGCACTCAATCTCACGGGCTTCGCTGAGGTGTCCTACGCCTATTCCCGCCACAGCAGCGGGGACACGCTCATCGTGGGGCGGCTCTACGACCGCCTGCAGAACCGATTCACGCTGAACGCGTTCGCGGTCGTGTTGGACAAGCCGTATGACCCCGCGAAGCGGAGCGCCGGGTTCCACGTCGAGGCCCTGTTCGGCCAGAACGCAACCGTCATCAAGGCTGGGGGAGGGGCGCTCGACCTCGGCACCCAGGGCGATATCCCGCACCTCTACGTGACCCTCAACCTCCCAACCGCGAATGGGAGCGGCGTGCAGTTCAAGGCGGGGCGCATTCCGACCCTCATGGGTCTGGAGGTGATCGAGACCGTCGCGAACCCCAACTGGTCGGAGGGCAACCAGTTCGTCTACGTCGAGAACTTCACCGGCGTGGGTGTGAGCGTCGAAACGAAGCTCAATCAGCACTTGGACGTGCAGCTCCGGGTGATCAACGGTTGGGACCAGGTTTCGGACAACAACAACCGCAAGTCGCTGATGGGGCGTGTGGGGATCTCCCCTGATACGCTCACCTCGATCGGCGTCGTCGGGTTCTGGGGTCCGGAGCAGCCCGGCGACAACAGGGCGAACCGCTACGGCGTCGAGACCCTGGTCTGGCGGAAGCTCGGCAGGGCGCAGCTGTGGGTTCAGGGTGACCACGGTCGCGAGCGCGCGAACCCCGCCCTGCCGGACCCCGCGCAGGACGCGCAGTGGTGGGCGCTGGGTGGTTGGGTCACGTACCATGTCAGCACATCGGTCGGCCTGGCGTTGCGGGGCGACTATGTGAATGACGAGAACGGCGCGCGTACCAGCGGGTCGTTGGGTTTTCCGGCGAACGCCGGGCACAAGATCGGGAGCGGCACCGCCACGTTGAACATCCGCGCGTGGCCGAATGCTGTCGTCCGGCCCGAGATCAGGTACGATCGATCCACGCTGGCGGCGTTCAACGGCAAGAAGGATCAAGTCAGCATCGCGCTGGGCGTGGCGTATATCTTTTGACGTTACCTGATGACAGCGCTTCACACGTTGGCCCTGGTCGCCGGGGTTGCCTCGGCGTGCGACATCCTGCCGCGTCCGGGCGACACGCAGGGCGTGCAACAGGCGGGGCGGTGGGAGCAGCATGGCCGGATCAGCGTCCGGCCGGATGCCCGCTACACGCTGGTGCGCCTCGAGGTCGACACGAATGTCGTCGAGCGCCACGACGTGGTGCTGGCGCGGTTCGACTTCAATCCCAGTGAAGCCGAGGGCGACGAGTACTCCCTGACTGTCGCCCTGGATCTCGGCGACGCGCGTCGCCTGTCGGCAAATCATCCGTATGCACTCGGCGACTCGATTCCCGCCTATGCGACGGTGGCGTGCCTGTGCCGGCCGCTCCGGCCGGACTCGGTACGCGGGAGCTACGTGATGCAGACGCGGGGATCACGGCAGCTCGCCGGGCGGATCGACGCGACGCTTTATTTCACCGCGTGGAACAACCCGCAAATCCACGCCACGTATCGACTGCGCCAGCGCATTCACGGGGTGAGACCGTGAAGGTCGGACGGTCGGACGGTTGGACGGTTGGTGTGGTGACGGGTCTGCTTCTAAGTGCGATCGTGGGCATTCCATGTCTTGCACAGACAGACCGTCCAACCGTCCAACCTTCCAACCGTCAAACCATCGACACCATCATCATCGAGAATCGCAACATTTTCGATCGTGAAGACGTCGCCCCGGATTGGGTGTCGCACCTGGCGAATCGGCTGCACATGCGGACCCGTCCTTGGGTGATCAAGCGGCGGCTGCTGCTGAATCGCGGTGACCCCTTCGATTCGGCGCGGATGGCGGAGAGCGAACGCGCGCTGCGTACCCTGGGGGTGTTTCGCGCGGTGCGCGTGGATACCGTGCGTGCCGCGCCGGGCGGCAGACTCGCGCTGCGTGCCGTCACGGCCGATGGTTGGAGCACGCAGCCGCAGGCGAGCTTTTCCAGCGTCGGCGGCGACAAGACCTGGGGTGTCGGACTCGTGGAGCGCAATTTCCTCGGGACGGCAACGGAGCTGTCGCTCATCTACGGCAAGAACCCCGATCGCCGTCGTCTCGATTTCGAATTCATCAACTCGCAATTCTTCGGGCGACGCACGCTGCTCATCCTGCGTCACTCCGACTTGTCCGACGGGCGTCACGGCGAATGGACGCTGGGGTTGCCGTTTCACGAGACCGCGGCGCCGCATTCCCTGGAGACCTACGGCGAATTCGCGCACGAGCGCGTGCTGCGCTTTCGGGACGACCTGCTGCTGGACAGCACGCGCCATCATTTGTTGCGCATCGGGGTGATCGGCGGCATCGCCGCGTCCGCGACGAGCCACCGGTACACGCGGGTGTGGGGCGGCTGGGAGTGGCGCCGCGAGGACTTCGCGGACAGCACGACCGGGCGGGTTCCGTACTCCGTGTTCACGACGGCGCGGGTCGGCATCGACGTCGGTTCGGGGCGATTTCGCGTCCTGGAGCACTTCAACTCGTACGCCCGGCGAGAGGACGTGGATCTGTCGCCCACGTTTCGCGCCGGCATCGTGCTGCAATCAGGCGTCGGCTATGAGGTGAGCGGACAGACGTCGGCCGTTTGGAACCGCGGCTTTGTCGTGTTGCAAATCGCCGCCAACGGATTGGATTCGACGCGCACGCAAGCGCAGTTGACGGTCGTG
>DASPXJ010000124.1:0-36998 GCA_035637355.1 Gemmatimonadales bacterium | reverse complement strand
GCGGCCGGCGTCATCGACCCGACCAAGGTCACCCGCACGGCGCTGCAGAACGCCGCGTCCATCGCGGGACTGCTCCTCACCACCGAGTGCGTGGTGGTGGAGAAGAAGGAGAAGGAGAAGATGCCCGCGATGCCCGGCGGCGGTGGCATGGGCGGGATGTACTGAGCGGAGCGAGGCTGTAACACGCACAGGCACGCGTAGTGGTCACGTAGGTTCACGTTGGAGTAGCCAAGGAGTCGATATGTACGCACGCAATGTGTCCATGCATCTGAAGGCCAACACGGCCGGTGATTTTACCCAGACGCTCGAGAAGGACGTCCTGCCCCTGCTGCGGAAACAGACTGGCTTCAAGGACGAGATTTCGTTCGTTGCGGCGGACCGCTCCGAAGCGGTTGCGATCAGTCTGTGGGATCGGCGAGAGGACGCGGACAACTATAGCCGCGACATCTATCCGCAGGTGCTGACGAGCCTGGCGAAGGTGGTTGAGGGAACACCGACGGTTGCGGCCTACGAGGTTTCGAACTCGACCTTCCACAGGATCGCCGCAAGCAACTAGGGCCGACCGGTCGGTCCGGCCGCTCGTAGCTCCGGTCTGTTTCACGGCCGACCGGTCTGTTCAGGGAAGGGGGGCGGGCCGAGTCCGCCCTTCTTTCACTCGGCCATGTGCTGGCAGCACGAGCAGGAGCAGGGACAGTCTGAGGAGGGAGTCCGATGGCACGGATCACACTCCAGCGCCTTGTAAAGGAGCTGAACAAGCTGAAGCCAGAGCCAGACGCGGGAAGGCTCAAATCGCACGACTACGCCCGCCGGCTCGCCCGAATGATCCAACAACTGCGGGAGCGAGGCTTAGACGCTGATCGGGCCGCCGCCACAGCGGCGCTCGCGGAGGCGCTCGAACGGGGAGCCCTCACGGCTCCGATGGAGGCGCACCCACACAACCGGCTTGGGCTGGCGTGACGACGAGGCCCCGACCGAGGTATGGTACGACCCACCATCGTGGTAGACAACTGCATCTGGAAGGTTTATCCCACGGGCCGCATCACCGTTTATGGGAAGGATGAGTTTGGGTTGCTGTTCGAACTCGGGACCGGCCCCGAGCGCAAGCGCCGCTTCACTCGCTATTCGCCTCTGGGATCCAAGAGTACCGACGCATCCCTCGCCGAGCTCACTGAGCGGCAGCTGCTAGACCTGTTCCATCAGTCGCAGCCCGCGTGGACGTCGCCTGACGGCGGATACGGAGTGCTTTGAATGAAGCGCCGTAGGAACGCGCTCACAGGGTGGTCTCTCTCATGACGGAGGACCGATTGACTCCCGCACAACTTAGGCGCGAGTTACGGCGCATCGCCTGGGGGCAAGTGCGACTCGCCCAGAAGCTTGGAGTGTGGCCAAGTGAAGTCCGGGATTGGCTCGCGGGCAAGGAGCCTGTGCCGGAGGTAGTCGCTTTAGCTATACGCCATCTGCCTTCTCACAATCTGCACCCACCACGGCCCGCGTAGCGCGGCGCGTGAATGAACTCGAGTGTAGTGAGTCGCGTGTGTTGGTTTGAACCTCAGGGGATCGGAAAAAGCGACGACCTCCTGGAGCAGCTTTCAGGAGGTCGCGTGCTCTGAGTAATGCTGTGAGTTTCTCACGACAGTCGGTTGATCTTCGGTCCCTCTGTTACGACACCGATGCCCAGAACATCGCGTAGTTACTACTTGGTGTCGTAACTCCGCCCCCTTAGCGATTCGCATGGGGCTCAGGGGGTCGCGGGTTCAAATCCCGCCGTCCCGACTACTTACCGAACCGGGGGCCGTCGGGGGTCGGTTTCTACCCCGAATGCCTCCTACTTCTCGGAAGCTTGCGCTCCTCGCTCATGACGGCGGGAAGCGTTTCGTTATCAGGCTGCTGGTAGCACTTGAGGAAAGCTCCCGAGGAGGGACTCGAACCCCCGACCCGCCGGTTAACAGCCGGCTGCTCTACCAACTGAGCTACTCGGGAAGAGGCGCGAAATATAGAGACGCCGAGCAGGCCGGGCCAAGGGCGTCACCCGAGGGTCGTGCGGATGGCCTCCAACAATTCCTTGCTCCCAATCGGCTTTCGCAGCGCGGTCGTCGCACCCAGCAGCACCGCATCCTTCAACAAGCCCAGCTGCCCGCCCAAACCTCCGCCCGACATGGCAATGATTTTCACGGCGGGATACTCCTTGCGAATGCGGCGGATCGTGACGATGCCGTCTTGACCCGGCATGAACAGATCCGTGATGACCACGTCGACCTTCGTGCCGCCCAGCAGGCCGACTCCGGTCTTGCCGTCCGCGGCGTCCAGCACCCGGTGACCGGCGTCCTCCAGCATGCGACGCAGGGAGACGCGAACGTCCTCATGGTCATCGATCAGCAACACGCACGCCGACCTCGCGGCGCCGGCATCGAGAACGGCGCGAACTTTCCTCGCCAATGACTCGGGCGTGAAGGGCTTCTGGAGATACGCGATACCCTCCTGCAGAATCCCGTGGCGCACGATGGCGTCATCGGTATAGCCCGACATGAAGAGCACCTTCGTCGTGGGACGCGTCTTCGCAAACAATGCCGCGAGATCCCGCCCATTGACGTTGGGCATCACGACGTCGGTGAGCAGTAGATGGATGTGCTCACCGCTCTCGTCGGCGACGCGCACAGCGACGTCGCCATCCCCGGCATCCAGAACCCGGTAACCATACCGTTCCAGCATCTTGCGGCTTACCGCCCGCACGGCGGCAACGTCTTCCACCACGAGAACGGTTTCCGTGCCTCGAGTGCTCTCGATCGGCACGTTCGCGGCAGTAGACACTGGCTCATCGACACGTGGCAGGTAGACCTTGAAGCACGTCCCGTGGCTCGGCTCCGAATACACCCAGATGAAGCCGCCCGACTGTTGCACGATTCCTTGTACGGTGGCCAAGCCGAGGCCCGTTCCTTTGCCGACGTCTTTCGTCGTAAAGAACGGTTCGAAAATCCGCGCCTGTGTCGCCGCGTCCATCCCCATGCCGGTATCCGTGACCGCGAGCATCACGTAGCTGCCGGGGGCCGCCACGGGATGCGCCCGCATGTATGCCTCGTCCAGATCGACGTTGGCGGTCTCGATCGTCAGCTGACCGCCCTGCGGCATCGCGTCGCGCGCATTGACGGCGAGATTCATGAGCACCTGCTCGAGCTGGCCCGGGTCGACGCGCACCGTGCCGGCGTCGGCCGCCAACGTGCAGCGGAGCTGAATGTCTTCGCGCAGCACGCGGCCGAGCAACCGCTCGATGCCGGAGACGGCCGCATTGAGATCGACGACTTTGGGCTGGAGCACTTGCTGGCGGCTGAACGCGAGCAGCTGGCGCGTGAGCTCGCTGGCCCCCTGGGCGGCTTTGCGGATTTGTCCGATGTCCTCCCCGGTGGCCGAACCCTTCGGGAGGTCCTCGAGCAGCAAGTCACTGTAACTGAGGATTACGGTGAGCAGGTTGTTGAAATCGTGCGCCACGCCACCGGCCAGCCGCCCGATCGCCTCCATCTTCTGGGCTTGCGCGAGCTGCGCCTCGAGCTGGCGCTGCGTCGTGATGTCGCGCACGAACGCCTCGTAGAATGCGACGCGGCCGTCCGTGTCGCGGCTCGCACGCACGCTGAGCTGCACGCGGATGCGCGTCCCGTCCTTCTTTTTCCAAGTGGCTTCCAGCTCATCGTAGACTTTGTCGGTATATGTATCATGCTCGACCAGCCGGCGACGCTCGTCCGGATCAGCGTACACATCACGCGCCATGTCCAGCGTGAGCAGCTCCGCCGGCGAATCGTAGCCGAGGATTCTCGCGAGGGCGGCGTTGGCGGACAGGAACCGGCCGGCCGGGGTAGACCGGTAGATCCCCAGGGGCGCCTGCTCGACGAGCGCGCTGTAGCTCGCCTCGGACTCACGGCGCGCCCGGCGTTCACCAAATTCCCGCAGCTCGCGCCGGATGACCGGCAGCAGTCGCCGCAGGTTGCCCTTCTCGAGCGCATCTCCCGCACCCGCGTCGAGCGCGCGAGCAGCGAGATCTTCCCCCATGGTGCCGGAGACGAATATGAAAGGAATATCCAGGTCGCGTGAACGCAGCTGCGCGAGCGCTTCCGTTCCGCTGAACCCCGGCATGCTGTTATCGCTGATGATGAGATCCCACGTGGCCCGGTCGAGCGCCGCTCCCAACGCGGCCGCGCTGTCCACACGCTCGAACTCCAGGGCGAACCCGGCGCGCCTGAGCTCGAGTGCCAGGAGCTCGGCGTCGGCCTCCGAATCCTCGACCAATAACAGTCGCAGCGGGTTGCTCATAAGTCCTTACTCAAAGAAGCCCGTATCCTGGGAACATGTCTGTGATCCTCGTGACAGGCTGTCAGCAATGGCCTACGCCCAGTCCCGCTGCGCACAATCGGGGCAGAGCCCATGGCTGAACTCGGCATCGGTGCGCTCGCGCACGAACGACTCCACGGCTTCCCACGCGCCGGCCTCGTTCTTGATGCGCTTGCAGGTCGCGCAGATCGGGAGAATTCCTTGCAGCGTACGCACCTCGGTCAACGCCCGCTGCAACTCAGTCGCGAGTGTGCGGTAGCGAGCTTCCGAGCTGCGCAACTGCTCCTCGCCGTAACGGGAGACGAAGGAGGTCCCGATCGCCATGGCGAGCACGATCACGGTGCCCGCCCCAATCGCGTATGCACCCAGCGTGGTGATGTCGAGGGCGTTCGCGAAATTGGGCGGCGGCGAGGATTGGAACTGCGCGGCGGCCATCCCGATGTAGTGCATCGCGGGGATTGCCGCACCCATGAGGGTCGCGGTCCCCACCTTACGCCAACTCCAGGCGCTCGCGGTCGGCCGTCCATACTGGAACGCAAACCACAGCGCAGCACCGGCGACGGCGATGGCGGTCGCGATCGACAAGAGCACCATCAGGATGTGCCACTGAATCGTCGCTGGCATGCGCATAGCCGCCATGCCGATGTAGTGCATACCGGCGATCCCCGCGCCCATAGTCAGGCTGCCCCAGACCGCTCGCGGCCAGCCGAGGTGATCGCGGCTTGCGATGAAGAGCGCAATACCTGAGGCCGCGATCGCCGCGAGCAGCGATAACGCGACCGTCTGCAGGTGGTAGTAAATCGGGATTGGCAATTCGAACGCAAGCATGCCGGTATAATGCATGGACCAGATGCCGAGCCCCATCGCGAACGCGCCACCCATCAGCCAGAGCCCACGAAACCAGCCATGCGCAGCCGTTACTCGGCTCGCCAGATCGAGTGCCGCGCCCGCCGCCAGCACGGCGATTCCTACAGAGAGGACGACGAGCGCGGCGTTATAGTGACCGGAGAGGGGAATCATTTCCCGTCCAGCACGTCCCGCACCTTGCGCGCCAGTGCGGCCGGGGTGAACGGCTTCTGCAGAAAATTCAGGCCGGGTTCGAGCATGCCGTGGTGGACGATGGCATCATCTGTGTAGCCGGACACATAGAGGACCCTGGTATCGGGTCGCGTTTTGGCAAGCTCCCGCGCGAGGTCGCGGCCACTGCCGCCGGGCATCACCACGTCCGCCACCAGCAGGTGGATCGGCCCGTCGAATTGCCGGGCGGCCTCGAGCGCTTGGGCGGCGTTCTCACCGTCGATGACGCGATAGCCCATCTTTTCGAGCAGCCCTTTCGCGAGCGGCCGGAGCATGACATCGTCTTCGGCGAGCAGCACGGTTTCCGTGCCGGTGAGCACCCCGCCTTCGCGGGCGCGATGCAGGGCGCCGGCCCGCGCGTCGACACGCGGCAGATAGATCTTGAACGTGGTGCCGCGCCCCACTTCGCTGTACACCCAGATGTAGCCGCCCGATTGCTTCACGATCCCGTACACCATCGACAGGCCGAGCCCCGTGCCTCGGCCTTTTTCCTTGGTCGTGAAGAACGGCTCGAAAATATGCGACTTGACCTCGGCGCTCATGCCCGTGCCGGTATCGCTCACGGCAATCATCACGTACCGGCCGGGCGTCACCGGCTGGTGCAGCTCGGCGTACTGCTCGCTCAGGTCGGCATTGGCCGATTCGATCAACAGCTTGCCCCCGCGCGGCATCGCATCACGCGCATTGACGACCAGGTTCATGATCACCTGCTGGATTTGTCCCTGGTCGGCGCGGACGTTGCCGACATCCGGTTGCAACGCGAGCCGCAGCTCGACGTCCTCGCCGATCATACGCTGCAGCATCTTTTCGAGATCCTCGAGCAGCTCGTTGGGGCGCAGCACGACCGGCTCGAGGACCTGCTGGCGGCTGAACGCGAGAAGTTGACGAGTCAAGCCCGCGGCGCGCTCGGCGGCCTTGCGGACCTCCGCGAGGTCCTTCAGCGCTCCGCTGTCCGCGGGTAGCTCTTCCCGCAAGATATCCACGTACCCGAACACCGCGGTGAGCACATTGTTGAAATCATGAGCGACACCGCCGGCCAGGCGCCCGATCGCTTCCATCTTCTGCGCCTGGCGCAGCTGATTCTCGAGGCGGTGGCGCTCGGTGACGTCGCGATAGTTGAACACGACCGCCCCGACCGCCGGATCGTTCAGGCGGTTCGTGACCGTGCCTTCCCCTTCGTGCCACGTCTCATCGCCGTGCCGAAAGCGCGCATGCACCAGGATCGACGCCCCGGGTTTGTCGCGGAGCGTGGCGAGCGCCGTGCGGACCGCCGGGACATCGTCCGGGTGGAGCAGGTCGAAGGCGTTGCGCCCGACGATCTCCTCGGCCGGCCGGCCCAGGACGGACGCGGTCGACGGGCTCGCGTACGTGATCTGCCCTCTGTTATCGAGCAACGCGATGGCATCGCCGGAGCGTTCGACGAGGGCACGGAACCGCTCTTCATTGATCCGCAGCGTCTCCTCGGCACGCTTGCGCTCGATGGCGGAAGCGATCTGCGTGGAGACGAATTCGAGCATCTCCTTGTGGTGCTCCTCGTAGCGAACGCCCGCCGTGTACGTCTGCACGGCCAGCACGCCGACGGTCCGGTCGGCTTGCTTGAGGGGCACGCCAAGCCAGTCGACCGACGCCGTGCCGATGGATTCGACCGCGCCGAGGGAAGCGAGGTCCGGCAAGGACTCCGGCTTCACGAGCAGCGGTTGGCCGGTGCGCAGCACGTACTCAGTGATGCCCCGGCCGGGATGGCGGGGCGCGGGGGCGGGATCGACCTCGTCGACGAAGTACGGGAAGGTGACCAGGTCGGTCGCTGGATCGTAGAGCGCAATGTAGAAGTTCTTCGCCGGCATGAGCTCGCTCACGATGTCGTGGATCGTCGGGAGCAATTCCTCGAGCCGCGTCGCGCTCATCGCCACCTGGGCAATGCGGTACGTCGCGATCTGGAGTTGTCGCGAGCGCGCTTGCGCTGCTCGGCTGCGCTTGAGGTCGAGCGCGCGCAGCACCGCCGGACCGAGGCGATGGAGGTGATCTTTGACGACGTAATCCGCCGCTCCCGCCTGCAGATACTGCACCGCGGGCTCGTCTCCCAGCCTTCCGGTTACGACGATGACCGGCGTTTCCGGCGCGAGCTGCTGCACGAGCTCGAGCGCATCCCGCGCCGAGAACGTCGGCAGTGAATGATCGGACAGGATGACGTCGGGGTGGAACTCCTGCAGCGCCGCGACCGTACCCTCACGCGTGTCGACCCGAAGGAACGTGCACGATGCGTCGACCCGACGGATCTCGCGCTCCGCGAGCTCGGCGTCCTGAGCGTCGTCCTCGATCAGGAGTATCCGAGTCGTCGCGGCCATGGCGCTCAGGGGCCTCGCGGAGACGGCGCGGGCCGGTTCATCAGCAGCCAATACAGGCCGAGCTGCTGCGCGGCCTTGGTGAATTCCACGAAGTCCACCGGTTTGCGGACGTAGCTGTTGGCGCCCAGGCTGTAGCCGTCGATGACATCCCGCTCCTCGTCCGAGGAGGTCAGAATGACGACCGGGAGCAGCTTGGTACGTTCCTCGGAGCGAATGCGCTGCAGCACCTCCATGCCATTCACTCGGGGAAGCTTGAGGTCGAGCAGCACTACGGCCGGCAGCTCGCTCGGCGCGGGACGGTCCTTCGTCCCAAACAGATAATCGATGGCCTGAACGCCGTCCTGCGCCACCATCACCTCGTTGGTGATGTTGTGGCTCTTGAGCGCCCGCATAGTCAGCGTGACGTCGTCAGGATTGTCTTCCACGAGCAGAATTTTTCCCGGGTGCACTCGAGCCTCCCTCACAACGTGAAGTAAAACGACGCGCCCTGATCGACGGCGCCTTCTGCCCAGATCCGTCCGCCGTGCCGGTTGATGATGCGGCGCACGGTGGCGAGCCCCACGCCCGTCCCTTCGAATTCGGCGGCGGAGTGGAGGCGTTGGAACACGCCGAACAGTTTGTCGGCATAACGCATGTCGAAGCCGGCGCCATTGTCTTTGATCACGAACACGCGGTCACCGTTTTCGTCCTGCGCGGTGAATTCCACCCGTGGCTGCGGTCGCTTGCCCGTGTATTTCCAGCCGTTGCGCAGCAGATTGTCGAGGACGACACGCAGCAGCCGCGAGTCGCCCTGAGCCTTGAGGCCCGGCGTAATGACGAATTCCACCTGGCGGTCGGTCGCGGTGCGCTGAATCTCGGCCACGACGTCGCGGGCCATGCGGCTCAGGTCAACCTGCTCGGTCCGCATCTCCGCCCGTGTCACGCGCGCGAGCTTCAACAAGTCATCGATGAGTGTCGCCATGCGCTGGCTGGCGGCGCGCACGCGCTGCAGCGAATCGCGTCCGGCGTCGCCCAGCTGGGTCGCGTAATCCTCCAGCAGCACCTGGCTGAAGCCGTCGATGCTGCGGAGCGGCGCGCGGAGGTCGTGCGACACCGAGTAGGCGAACGCGTCGAGCTCGCTGTTGGCCGCCTGAAGTTCTGCCGCGCGGTTTTCGAGCTCCCCGGTGCGCTCGGCCACCCGCTGTTCCAGCATTTTCGCGTGTTGCTGCAGCTCTTTCTTCTGCCCCTCGATCCGGCCGAGCATCTGGTTGAAGGCGTCGGTCAGCATCCCCAACTCGTCCTCGCCGAACTTGGGGGCTCGCACGGAATAATCCTGCCGTGTCGACACCGTCGTCGCGGTTTCTGCTAGCGCGAGGATCGGTGTGGAGATCCGTCCCTGCAGCGCGGCGGCCAAGGCATAGGCGGCGAGCATCGCGATGGCGAGGACGACGATGGCGATGATGCCGGAAAGCCGGAGCGCGTCCGTTACGGCCTTCGTGTCCGAGGCTATGTAGAGCGTCCCCAACCGCTGGTTCCCTCCCTGCGACACCGGCGTAAACGCCACGAGACGGCCGCGCTCGAAGCGGTAGCCGTCCGCCTCCAGCGCTGCCGGGACAAGATCGGCGCTGGCAGCTACCGGGTAGGTCGCGAGCACGCGGCCGTCCTGGAGGTACAGCGCTGCGCCAACCATGTGCGGGTCGTACTTCAGGGCAGCCAGGATTTCTGTTCCGTCACCCTCGTTGGCAAACGCCAGCGCGGCGGTGCTATTGGCCGCAAGAATGCGGGCACGCGTGGCGAGATTATTCCGCATCGTCTGACGGAATGTCACAACCTGGTAGGTCACGAACGCCGCCGACGTCAGCAACAACACCAATCCGCTGATCAGGAGCAGAATCGCCGTCAACTTTCGTCTGATCGGCCAGTCGCGGATCGACATGCTCACCGTCGCGGCGTTCTGACGATCTCGGCGACGCGCAGCAGCTTCGAGCTGATCACGACGTTCGCGGCTTGCGCCGCCTCGAGGTTGATGCGCAGACGGATGCGGTTCTTGTCATTGACGAACTGAATCATGCCTCCCCGCTTGGCGAAATTTTCGCCGTCGCTCACGGTGAGGATGGGCCGGTTCCGGAGAGCCGCGAGAATCTGCCCGACGCGCTCGTTCTCCGAGCGGCTGATGAACAGGATATTGCACCCTTCGATATCCGTCAGCTCGCGGTAACGGCGGACCTCGAATGGCCGCAGTCCGAGATGCTCGCCACGTACCGTCTCGTCCAGGAAGGTGCCGAACGGGTCATCCCCGAGGATGCCGATGACCAGTGGCGTCCGCGGGTCCTGTGCGGCCACCGACTGCCAGTCGACAAACTGCGCGAAATTGAACAGGAACACGGCCTTCAGTTGATGCTCGGAGGCCCTCGGGCTTTGCACGAGCAGCAGGGCGGACATCAGGGCCGCGAACGTCTTTAATAATGCCATTGCAGCATCCCATAGACCCCACGTTGGATCTCGCGGCGCGCGGCGGGCGTGCCGAACTCGGCATGCTGCTCGTGCAGCAGATTCCGGCCGGCGAGGGACAGCTCGAGCGCGGCCACCGGTTGCCAGCCGAGCCGCGCATCCAGCTCGGCGTACGCAGGCACCTGCTGGTTGACGATCTCACTGACATAACGGAATCCGCCATCCAGAGTCCACTGAGTGCCCAGAGTCACTGAGGAGCGCAGGCTCAGCTGCCGATCGGGAGTGTGCGACTCCGTCGCGCCTCGGGTCGTGTCGGTGCTGCCGGGATTGGGCCAGATGTGTATGCGTAACTCGGTATAGCCCGCGCGCAGTTGCCAATTATCTGTGATGCGATAGCTGGCGGTCGCTTCGCCGCCGTATGATTCGCCGTCCTGCCCGTTGCCGATTTCGAGCGAGTCAGGCCCCGGCACCAGCTCCAGGCTGCGCAGCCCGTGATAGCGACTATAGAAAGTCGCGAATGAGAGCACCAAGGCACCTTGCTGATGGCGGTATCCCAGCTCGTACGCCAGCTCACTCTCGGAGTGGAAGTTCGGACCGCCGGCAAGGAAGAAGGGGGGGTTCGCGGGGACGAACAATTCGCGGTCGATGCGCGACGGCGTACGCACCGCGCGCGAAATCGCGGCCCACAGCGTGCGCGACGGGCCGAACGTCCAATTCAACCGGCCGCTCGGCTGGACCTCGAATCCCGTGTAGTCGTTGTGCTCGACCTTTGCGCCGACGGTGACGTGGAGCCGCTCGGAGGCCAGCGCGATCTCGTCCTGGGCGAACGCGGTGAACCACTCTCGTGCCACGTTGGCCGGCAAGAAGGCCAGGGCCGCCGTATTGGCGACGTGATCGTTGATGTTTCGGTAACCGACTCCCCACACGACCTCGTGGCGGGCGCCCAGGGCGGCACGATGTTGCAGGTCGATGTCATAGATGTCGAGATCTTCACCAAAGGTGCCCGGAATATTCCGGTGCGTGTGGTCGTAGTACGCCTGAGCCGTGACCTCGGACTTGGCCGAGAATGGATGCGCCCATTTTGCGGTCACATTTCCACCGCTGACGGCTATGTGCCCGGGGAGGGCCTGGGCGATTCGGCCGTCGTACCAATCGCCATGCAGACTGAGACGGTTGCTGGCGGAGTCATCCCAGTCCAGACGAAATCCACCCTGTCCCATGTGCCAGCTGTCGGGAGCGTCCAGTCCATTGGGGAGCAGCGTAGGATCGCGACTGAAGGCCTTGCCGTAGATCCGATAATCGGCATGCGTGCCAACCCGGGCGCCGTAGCGGGCGGAGCCGAGGCCGCTCAGCTCGGTGCCGCCACCGCCCGTGACCAGCAGTCCCTGCGTGTCTTTCGCGTCTTTCGTGATGACGTTGATCACGCCGTTGACGGCGTTGGCGCCCCACAGCGTTGCCCCTGGTCCGCTGATGACCTCGATCCGCTCGACATCCGAGAGCAGGACGTCTTGGACGTCCCAAAACACACCCGAGAACAACGGTGTGTAGACGGTCCGTCCGTCGATGAGAACCAGCAGCTTGTTGGCGGTGGTGCTATTGAGCCCCCGGGCGCTGATGGCCCATTGCCGCGCATCGACTTGCGCAACCTGAAGATTCGAGGCGAGGCGCAGCGCTTCTGGGAGGCTCGTTGCGCCGGACTCCCGAATCTCGTCCTGCGTGATGACTTGGATCGCCGAAGGAGTTTCGAACAGGCGTTCCGGACGCCGCGAGACGGACATGACCTCGACGTTCATCAATTGATCGAGGGTGAGGCGCTTCAAAGCCTCCGCAGAATCGCGCTGTTGAGTGCGGGCGGGGCGCGCCGAGACGGCCAAGACAAGAATAAGGAAAAGCGTGCGCATGGGGCAGAATAGGAAAACCTCGCCGCGAGGACACGTCAGCCATTGTCCCGCTATCGCGTCAGTCTTTGCCTACAGCCTCCGCCCGCGACTCCCCGACCACCGCCAACACCATCCCCGCGAGAATCAAACCGGCGCCGAGTCCCTGATTGAGCGAAAAGGTCTCCCCCCAAAACAGCCACGACGTCACCGCCGCGAATATCGGCTCCAAACAGAAGAGCAGGGAGGCGCGCGCCGCCGACATTTCCCGTTGTGCACGCATTTGCCAGACCAGCGCGACGGCCGTGGACATGACGCCCAGGAACAGCAGCGCGGCACCGAGCCCCCACGACCATTGAAACCGGATCGGCTCGATGAGCAGCGCTGCGATCAGCGTTGCTACCGCCGTCCCAGGCAGTTGCAGCCACACGAGTCGCTGCGCGTTGAAGCGCTTCGAGAACTCGGACACGGCCACGATGTGACCGCCGAAGACTGCGGCCGTGACCAGCGTCCAGAGATCACCGCGGTTGAGTCCCCCGCTTTCGGGTGCCGTGAGGAAATAGATCCCGAGCGTTGCGGCGATCAGGGCGAACAGCACCTGCCACGCGACGCGATGTTTCAACACCACGAGCGCGATGATGGGCGCGAGCACGGAAGACAGCGCCACGATGAACGCGGAGCGCGCCGGCGTGGTGTATTGCAGCCCAAATGCCTGCGTCGCAAAACCCGAGGCGAGCAGGACGGTGAGCAGCGCGCCGGCGCGCAGCTCCGCCTTCGAAAAGCCGCCGCGCAGGTTGACCAGCGGCGCGAGCACGACCGTGGCAAGGGAAAATCGTGCTGCCAGGAAGATGAGCGGCGATGCGGCGGTAAGCGCGTCCTTGACGACGACGAAGCTCACGCCCCACACCGCCGACGCGGCGATGAGGAGCAGGTCGGCCCGACGACCGGACGGCCGGACGGTCAACCGATGTCTCGCAGGAAACGTCCCGTCGGGGATTCTGTCACCTGCGCGACGTCCTCTGGTGTGCCCGCCGCCACGACGCGACCACCCTGATCACCGGCCCCAGGCCCCAGGTCGATCACCCAATCGGCGCGTTTGATCACGTCGAGGTTGTGCTCGATCACGAGCACCGTGTGCCCCGCATCGACCAGCCGGTCGAGCACGCGGCACAACACGCGCACGTCGTCGAGGTGCAGCCCCGTCGTCGGCTCATCGAGGATGTAGAGCCTCCGTCCCCCGCGTGCGCGCGCCAGCTCCCGAGCAATCTTCAGGCGTTGCGCCTCCCCGCCCGAAAGCGTCGTCGCCGGTTGGCCCAGGCGCAGATAGCCGAGCCCGACCTGCTGCAAGTACCAGAGGCAGCGCGCCAGGCGCGGATGGCGGTGCAGCTTCTGAATCGCTTCATCCACCGTCCACTCGAGCGCCTGGGCGATGCTCGCTCCCTGCAGCTTCACGTCGAGCACTTCGCGCTTGAAGCGCGAGCCGCCGCAGGCGTCGCATGGCACGAACACGTTGGCGAGGAACACCATCTCGATCAGCACGTGGCCGGCGCCCTCGCACGCCTCGCAGCGGCCGCCCGCGACATTGAACGAAAAGGTACTCGGCGCATACCCGCGCGCCCGCGCGAGTGCTTCGTTGGCGAACAGCGCCCGCAATTCGTCGAACGCTTTCACGTATGTCACGGGATTGGAGCGCGGCGTCCGTCCAATCGGCGCCTGATCGATCAGCACCACGTCCTCGAGATGCTCCCAGCCCTTCAGCGCCGCGACCTCGCCTACCGGCTCACCGAGGTGTTGCTTGGCGCTGTGCTCACCCTTGAGCCGTGCTTCGAGCTGGCGGTAGAGCACGTCGTGCACGAGCGTCGATTTCCCGGAACCCGAGACGCCGGTCACCGTGGTGAGCGTGCCGAGCGGAATGCGGACATCGACGCCGCTGAGGTTGTGGAGCCGCGCGCCCTTGACGTCGAGCCAGCGCACCGCCGGCCGGCGCGCCGAAGGCACGCCGATGCGTTTTTCGCCCGAGAGGTACTGGCCGGTCAACGTTCCGGCTTCCTGCACCGCCGCGGCGGGTCCCTGGTAGACGAGCTGGCCGCCGGCTGCGCCGCTGGCCGGCCCGAGCTCTACCATCCAGTCGGCGGCGCGCATCGCCGCGGGATCATGCTCCACGACGACGACCGTGTTCCCGGCAGTCGCCAGTTTGCGCAGCAATCCGAGCAGGCGATCCACGTCCGCGGGATGCAGTCCGATGGACGGCTCGTCCAGCACGTACAGCGTATCCACGAGATGCGAGCCGAGCGCGTTGGAGAGCGCAATGCGTTGTGCTTCGCCGCCGGACAGCGTGCGCGTCTGGCGGTCCAACGTGAGATATCCCAGGCCGACGTCGTTTACAAAGCTCACGCGCGTACGCAGCTCGCCCAGGATGTGGTCGGCCACGCTCTGTTGAAACACGGGCAAGCTGAGTTGATCCAGCCAATCAGCGAGATCAGCGGCTGTGAGGGCCGCGGCCTCGGCGATCGTCTTTCCGGCGACTCGCACCGCGAGCGATTCCGGTTTGAGGCGCGCGCCGCCGCATCCCGGGCAGGTCTTGGCGAGCTGGTACTGCCGCAGGAACACGCGGATGTATTGCTTGTAGCGCTTCGCTTCGAGCCGCTCGAGGAACGGGAAGATGCCGAGGTAGCGGCCGCCTTTGTTGTGCAGCAGAAACTGCCGGTCGCGCGCGGCAATGTCGTTCCAACCCACATCGAGGCCGATGCCGCGCGCACGGGCGGTCTCGCGCAGCAAGCGCCGGCGGCCTTCGTAGCGCGGCTTGGTCCACGGATCGAGCGCCCCATCGGCCAGCGAGCGCTTCGGATCGGGGACGATCAACGATTCGTCGTATTCCAGCACGGCGCCGAAGCCGTTGCAGCTCGGGCACGCGCCGCGCGGGTTATTAAAGGAAAAGAGCGTCGGCGTGAGCACCGGTGCGGCGCAGCCGCACGCCGAGCAGGCGGGGTGCTCGGAAAAGCGCCGCCGGTCGCCGTTGTTGAGTGCCAGTGCGACCCCCTCACCTTCGCTGAAGGCGGTGGCGACGGCGTCGGCTAATCTGCCGCGGTTCTCCGCCGTGGCAGCGATTCGATCAACCAGGACCAGGACATCGGTGCCTGCGCGTACGCGTTGTTCGGCGCCGTCCTCATCCAGACGCACCAGCGCGCCATCGACCTGCGCGCGGACGAACCCTGCGGCCCGCAATTGCGCCGCGATCTCGACATCGGGGCGGTGGGCGGATTGGGGCAGCGGAAAGGCTACGATCGTTTCCCGTTTCCCGTTTCCCGCAACGACGGCATCCACCACTTCCTGTACCGTATCGCGTTTGACGTCCCGGCCGCATTGCAGGCACGTCTGCGTCCCTGCCCGCGCCCACAGCAATCGCAGGAAATCGGCGATTTCCGTCGCGGTCCCGACCGTCGAGCGGCTCGACGTCGTGGGGTTTTTCTGCTCGATGGCGACGGCGGGGGACAGCCCCTCCATCGCATCGACCAACGGTTTGGGCATGCGTTCGAGGAACTGCTTGGCGTAGGTCGACAGCGACTCGATGTAGCGCCGCTGGCCTTCGGCGTAGAGCGTGTCGAACGCGAGTGAGCTCTTCCCCGAGCCCGATGGGCCGGTGACGACCGAGAGCGCCCGGCGCGGGAACTCGACGGTGATGCCCTTCAGATTATGCTGGCGTACGTTGCGGAGAACGACGCGCTCGGGGGGATGGCGCATAACCCCCAAAAATAACAGCTTTGGCGCTTAGATGGCCCTCGCCCTGACACCGCGGCTGCTCCGTCGTGGCCTCGAGCTGTTTGCCGCTATCTCCCTCGGTGGAGTCGCTCTGCTCGTCGGGTACTACCTGATTCGCTTCGGGGATCGGGCCGCCGTATTCCTCGAGCCGTTCTCGCGCTTGCATTGGGGCTGGATCGCAGTGGGCCTCGTCCTGGCATCGATGGACTGGGTGGGCGGTGGGCTGCGGTTGTGGGTGTGCACCCGCTACGTCCATCCCGGTGTCCGGCTGCGAGACATGATTCTGGCCGGTGGGTTCGGCGCCTGGGCCGCCTACCTGACCCCGTTTCAGTCCGGCTCGGCACCGATGTCGATGTGGGTCATGAAGCGCGCCGGCGTCCCGGTCCCCGTTGCCCTGAGCTCGATTTTCGTCACGTTCATCGCGACCGTGGGGTTTTTCGCGATCGCCGGGCCGTTGGCCGTCTGGCTCGGCGCCGGGAAATCGCTGGCGCAACACGGGCTCGTGCTCGGCATCACGCTGTACGACCTGTTCAAGACCAGCCTCACGATCTTCGGGATCCTCGGGCTGCTGATGCTGACGGCCGTCATCTTTCCCGGCGTGGTGAAGCGCGTGATCCAGCGCCTCGCGGCCCGGATTGCGCGCCGCAGCCCGCGCGCTGCGGAGCGCATGGAGAAGTTGTCGGGAGGGGTGGACCGCGCGCACGACTGCATGGTGGCGTTCGGGAGTCCGAAGGGGTTGCTCACGCTGCTGCTGGCCATCATCATCTCGGCGCCGTCACACGCGAACAAGCTGCTGGCAGGCTACGTCACGTTGCGCGTGCTCGGCATTCCGGCGGACTTCACCGATATTCTGCTGCTGCAAACCCTGATTTCCTTTCTATTGTACTTCGCGCCGACACCGGGTGCTTCCGGGCTCGCGGAGCTGACGTCGGCGGCCGTGATGTCGCTCTATGTACCGCGTGAGATCACGCCGAGCTACACATTGATCTGGCGATTCATCAACAGCTATGCGACGGTGATTGTTGGCTCGTCGATCTTTTGGTACTGGCTGCGGCGCGGGCTCATCGGCCGCGAAGAAACCGTCGGGATCACCTAACTTCTGCTTCCTTGCCCGGTTACACAGCCGGGCGTAACTTCACGGCCTGGTCACAGATACGGGAGCGCGCGCGCATGGCGTTGCTTGAAATGGGAGGGCGGAGGTTCGCACTCCCGCAAGGAGAGGTGCTGCTCGGCGCGGATCCGGGCTGCGCCATCCCACTCGCCGTTGCAGGTGTTCTCCCACGCCATGCCAAACTCAAGAGCCTCGCAGACGGACAAGTCGTCATCACGAAGGCAGTTCCCGAAGCCGAAGTGCTGATCAACGGCGTGCGGCTGGGCGCCGAACCGACCCCCCTGCTGCACGGCGACAAGGTCGAGGTTGCCGGGCAGGAACTCACGTTCGTGGACGAGCGGCGCAGCGGCAGCACGCAGTACGTGCAGGCGATGAGCGTGCCGCAGGCGATGGCCCAGGCCAAAGCGGAAGCCAAGGGCGGCAAGGTCACGGTCAATACCGGCGGCCGGGTGGTGTCGTTGACCGACGGCCGCGAATACGCCATCGCCGGCACGTCGCTGGTCTTTGGCCGCGACGCCTCGTGTGACGTCGTCGTCCCCGGCAAGGATGTGTCGCGGCGTCACGCCGAGATCGTGCAGACGCCCAAGGGCTATCTGATCGTCGATTCGAGCACCAACGGGACGTCGGTCAACGATGCGCGGATCGAAGGCCAACGGCTGCTCGCGCGCGCCGACGTGATTACGATCGGCGAAGAGAAATTCCGGTTCTACGCCGATACGGCTGCCCCGCCTACCGCAAACCCTCCCGCGGGGCCGGCCGCTAGCGCGCCCTCGGCCGTACCCCCAACGAAGGGCGGCCCGAGCCTCAAGGAAACGATTCACGGCGTACCTGCTGCGTCCAGGCCTTCAGGTGCGTTAGCCAGTTTCTTGGTCCGTGGTGGCTCGCTCAAGGGCCAACGACTCAGCGTCAAAACGCCCGTGGTCAACATCGGACGCGCCGACTACAACGACCTCGTGATTCCGGATGAATCGGTCTCGACCACGCACGCGAAGCTGCAACGCCGCGAGGGCGTCTGGGTGTTGGTGGACCTCGATTCGACGAACGGCACGTTCGTCGATGGGGATCAGGTCAAGGGCGAGACGCCGCTCGCGCCGGGCGCCAACGTCCGGTTCGGTGACGTCTCGATGGTGTTTGAGCCGACGGATGACGCAGCGGGGGTCGCGAAGGGTGGGGGGACGCGCATGATCGAAGTCCTGACCATGTCGGCCCCCCCCCCGCCCTCCCCGAAGCCCTCGGTGGCGGCCCCGGCGCCCGCTCCGCCAAAGCCGGCCCCCGCAGCCCCCCCGGCCCCCCGGGCCCGCCCGGCCCCCCCGGCGGCCCCGGCCCCCCCGGCGGCGAAACCCGCCGCGGCGAAGCCGGCACCGACAAAGCCCAAGGCGGGGACGAAGGCGCCGGTTGCCCAGAAGAAGGGAAAGGGGTGTGGCGGCAGCGCGGCGGTACTCCTCCTGGGGATCATCGGATTAGTGTACTGGGTGTTTATCTAGGGATCACGTGCACATCACCTCCGCAGGCCGCACCGACGTCGGCGTCATCCGGTCGGGGAATGAGGACAGTTATCTCATGGTCCCCGATCGCGGGATTTTCGTGGTCGCCGACGGGATGGGTGGCCATGCGGCGGGAGAGGTGGCGAGCGAGATGGCGGTGCGCTTCGTCGCCCGCGAGCTGGACTCGTTGCGCGGGTTGTCCGATGAGCAGGTCGCCGAGCGCATGCGGGGCGCGATCCGCACGGCCAATGGGGCGATCTTCCAGCGCACGCTCACCGAGCATGATAAGCGGGGCATGGGCACTACCGTCACCGCGCTGACCCTGTTCGAGACCCGCTTTCTGATTGGCCAGGTGGGCGACAGTCGCGGCTATCTGCTGCGCGACAAGCGCCTCAGCCAGCTGACGAAGGACCACTCGTACGTGCAGGAGCAGGTCGATGCCGGCTATCTCACGCCGGAGCAGGCCCGGACCCATCCCTACAGCAACGTGATTACGCGCTGCGTCGGCGCTAATAGTGACGTGATGCCGGACATCTATGTCGGGACGGTCAAGCCTGGGGACTTGTTCCTACTGGCGTCCGACGGTCTGACGGGGATGCTGGAGGATTATCAGTTGGCGGAGCTGCTTTCGCCCGAGCGCATGCCACAGGACGAAGTGGATGCGCTGATCGCGGAAGCGAACCGGCACGGTGGGCTCGACAACATCACGGCGATCATCGTGCGCATCGATTCCGTCGAAGCGCCGACGCAGGAAAACGTCACGACGCAGCAGAGCCCCGCCCGGCCGCGCTGAGCAGCCCCTTATCCCCCTCGAGGCGCGCCTTCACCTCTGCGGCGGGCCACGTCACCAACTCGACAATCGCGCGCGCCGGAATCTCCGTCGGCTCCAGCACAAACACACGCAGGCGCTGGGCGGAGCGCTGCAGCTCGGCGGCGACGCGCGGCAGGCCGAGACTCTCCGCTCCCGGGATCGACACGTCGAACATGTCGGGCTTGGACGGGAAGTCGAGGAACAGCTGATCGGCGCGCAGGCCGAGTTCGCGCGTCAGCCGGTCCTCGATCCGTTCGAGCAAATCCGGGTCACGCGACGGCCAGTCCGCCGTTTCGGCGGGCAGCTCCGTTGCGGGAATGTCGAGTGCGCGTTTGGCCAGCCGCCGCTCGCGCAGCGCGCGGGCCAGCCCGGTCTGATCATGTTGCTGCAGCTCGTGACTCAGCCCGTCGTCGGTCGCGACGGCGATGTCGTCCGGGGACATGCGGCCGCTGGCAATCGCGCGCCGCACCAGGCGCTTGAACATCGACGTCGCGCTGCGCACCGCGTGATGCCAGTAGACGTTGCGATACATCTGATACTTGGCGAACAGCAGTGACTCGAGCGCCGCCAGGCCCTTGGCGTGCAGCGCGACGCCGTTCGGACCGAGCGTCAGTGACGTGAGCAGACGATCGACGTCGATCACGCCGTAGGGCACGCCGCACATCGTCGCGTCGCGCGACAGATAGTCGAGCTTGTCGACGTCGAGCGAACCCGCGACGAGACCGGCGAAACGGGACGTGCTCGTCCCCTGAATCAGCGGCAACAGGCGTTCGGCCGGTACGCCAATGCGGTCGAGGGCGGCAGCCAGCGCGGCGCTGCGGAGATGACGCGCGGCGAGGCTCTCGTGGGGGGGGAGTCCCGCTTCTTCGAGCGCATGGGAAAACGGGTAATGGCCGATGTCATGAAGCAGCGCGGCGAGCTGGACGTCCAGCTCTTTGGTTACCCGGCAGGCAAGGTGGTATGCACCCAGCGCGTGCTCAAACCGGGTGTGCGTGGCGCCGGGGTACACGAGAAATGCGTGGCCGAGCTGCCGGACGTACCGCAGACGCTGGAACGCCGGGGTATCGATGATCGCCAGCGCCTGCAGCTCGAGGCGGATGTTGTTCCAGAGCGGGTCGCGAACTACCTCAAACGACGTCGTTGAACTGCTCGAAATTCTTTTGGAACAGAGCGAGGAGCCGCTGGGCCTGCGCGTCGTAGGCCGCGGGATCTTTCCACGTGGAGCGCGGATCGAGCACCTGATCCGGTACGCCCGGCACGTGTTGCGGCACGTCCAACCCGAACACCGGCTCTCGCCGCGTCGCTGCGTTGTCCAACTCTCCCGCCAGCGCCGCCCGAATCATGGCGCGTGTGAGCTTGAGGTCCATGCGATGGCCGGCGCCGTAGGCGCCGCCCGTCCAACCGGTGTTCACCAGCCAGCATTTCACCTTATGCCGCGCGATGCGCTCGCCCAGCATCTTGGCGTACACGCTGGGACGCAAGGGCAGGAATGGTGCGCCGAAGCACGCCGAAAACGTCTCTTTCGGTTCCGTCACTCCACGTTCCGTGCCCGCCACCTTGGCGGTGTAACCGGACAGGAAATGGTACATCGTCTGCTCCGGCGTCAGCTTCGCGATCGGCGGCATCACCCCGAACGCATCGCACGTGAGGAAGATGACGTGGCCGGGATGTCCGGCCATGCCTTCGGGGACATGGTTCGGGATGTAATGAATCGGATACGAGGCCCGCGTGTTCTCGGTGATGCGCTGGGAATCGAGGTCCACGGCGCCGGTCTCGGGATTTACGTCGACGTTCTCCAGCACGGTCCCGAACATCTCGGTCGTGGCGTAGATCTCGGGCTCACCGGCACGCGACAGCCGGATGACCTTGGCGTAGCAGCCACCCTCGAAGTTGAAGATGCCCTCATCCGACCACCCATGTTCGTCATCGCCGATCAACCGGCGTTCAGGATCCGCGGACAGGGTGGTCTTGCCCGTGCCGGACAGCCCGAAGAACAGCGCGCAGTCACCCTGCGTCCCGACGTTGGCGGAGCAGTGCATCGAGAGCACGCCCTGCAGCGGCAGCAGGTAGTTGAGGACGCTGAAGATCGATTTCTTGAGCTCGCCCGCGTAGCGCGTGCCGCCGATCAGAATCGTGCGCTGCGCGAAGCTCACGATGATGAACGTCCCCGACTTGGTTCCATGGACCGCCGGATCGGCGTGGAACTCGGGTGCATGAAGCACCTCAAACCCCGGCGCAAACCGCGACAGCTCGCCGTCGGCGGGGCGCAGGAACATGTTGTAGACGAAGAGGGCGTGCCAGGCGTTGGGCGTGGTGAAGCGAATCGGCAGCCGGAACGCCGGATCCGCCCCCGCGTACACGTCGCGGATGAAGAGCTCCTGCGTGGCGAGGTGCGCTGCCACGTCGGCCCTGAGGCGCTCGAACTTGTCGGGCGCGATCGGCTGGTTCACCTTGCCCCACCAGATCTGTTTGGTGGAGTCAGGCTCCTGCACGAGAAACTTGTCGTTGGGGCTGCGGCCGGTGTGGGGTGCAGTCACCGCCGCAAACGGTCCCCCTGACGTCACGACTCCCTCGCGGCGGCGGAGGGCGTGCTCGTACAGCTGAGACGGCGTCAGATTCCGGTGGACACGCTGCGCGGTCGAGATGCCCATGCGCTATGTGGTTGACCTCGCGTGGCGGCGATGCTCCAGGGCGTCGACGGCGGCAATCACCGCCATATTCACGATGTCGGGGACTTCGGATAACCTTTGCAAGACATGGACCGGACGGTCCATCCCCACAAGGATCGGCCCGATCGCCTGGGCGTCGCCGAGCCGGGCGAGCAGCTTGTAGGCGATGTTCGCGGCGTCCAAGTCCGGGAATATCAATACGTTAGCCGGCCCGCGCAGCTTGGCGAAGGGGTACACCTTCGTCAAGATGCGCTCGACCACGGCCGTATCGGCCTGCATCTCACCGTCCACCTGCAGCTCGGGCTCACGCTCGTGCAGCAGGGCCACGGCCTGCTGCACTTTCGCGGCCGCCGGGTGCTTGACCGAGCCGAAATTCGAAAACGACAGCATCGCGATACGAGGCTCGACACCCAGCCGCGTCACGAACTTCGCGGTGGCGGTCGCGATCTCGGCGAGGGTCTGCGCGTCCGGCTCGATGTTGACCGTCGTGTCGGCGAAGAAGAACGTCTGCTGGCGGAAGATCATCATGTAGATGCCGCTGACGTGCTTGCGCCCCGGTTCGGCGCCGATCACCTCGAGTGCGGGGCGCACGGCGTCGGGATAATCGATTTCCTCCCCGGCCACGAGTGCATCGGTGCGGCCGGCGCGCAGCATCATCAGCCCGTAGTACATCGGATCGAGCACCAGGGCGCGGGCTTCCCGCAACGTCATGCCACGCCGCTCGCGGCGTTGCCACAACTCCTGGGCGAGCTGGTCCCGGTCGGTCGCCGTCTGCGGATTGACGAGCTCGATGTCTTCGAGCGTGAGCGAGCCCTCATCGGCCTGGCGACGGATCGCATCGAGGTCGCCGAGCAGAATCGGCCGGGCGATTCCTTCGTCGGCGAGAATCCGCGAGGCGCGCAGGATGCGGGGATCATCGCCTTCGGGGAAGACGATGCTGGGAGGATCCTGCTGCGCGCGCGTGATCAGGCCGCGCATCACCTGGCGCTCGGGACCGAGGCGCGCTTCCAGCTCGGCGCGATACTCCTCGACGTCGATGATCCGGCCGGCGATGCCCGAGGCGACTGCCGCCCACGCGACTGCCGGCGCCACCCAGAGCAGCACGCGAGGATCGAACGGCTTGGGGATCAGATAGTCAGGCCCGAACTTCAGCTTGTCGCCCCCGTAGGCGCGCGTGACCGATTCCGGGACCTCTTCTTTGGCCAACGCCGCCAGCGCGCGGGTCGCCGCCATCTCCATCTCCTCGTTGATCTTCTTGGCGCGGACATCGAGCGCGCCGCGAAAGATGAACGGGAAACCGAGCACGTTGTTGACCTGATTGGGGAAATCGGACCGGCCCGTTGCGACGATGGCATCGGGCCGCGCTTTCTTCGCTTCGTCCGGCATGATCTCGGGCGTCGGATTGGCCAGCGCGAAGATCACCGGCTTCTTGGTCATCCCCTGTAGCATGTCTCCGGTCACGATGCCCGCGACCGACAGGCCGACGAACACGTCGGCGCCCTGGAATGCATCGGCGAGTGTACGCGCCTTCGTGTCCACCGCGAAGCGCTGCTTGAACTCGTCGAGCCCCTCGCGCCCCTTGTAGATCACACCCTTGTGATCGCACATCACGATGTTTTCACGGACGACGCCGAGCCGCACGTAATGCTCGGCCGTCGCAATCGCCGCCGCGCCGGCGCCGGCAAACACGATCTTGATCTCGGCAATGTCTTTCTTGACCACCACCAGCGCATTGAGCAGCGCCGCTCCCGAAATGATGGCCGTGCCGTGCTGGTCGTCGTGGAAGACGGGAATGCCCAGCGTGGCGCGCAGCTTTTGTTCGATGTAAAAGCAGTCGGGCGAGCGGATGTCTTCGAGGTTGATGCCGCCGATGGTCGGCTCGAGCAGCTGGCAAAAACGGATCACGTCCTCGGGACTCTCGGAGCCGACCTCGAGGTCGAACACGTCGATGTCCGCGAACGCCTTGAACAGGATGCCTTTGCCTTCCATGACCGGCTTGCCGGCGAGCGCGCCGATGTTGCCCAGGCCGAGCACCGCGGTCCCGTTCGAGACGACCGCGACGAGGTTGCCTTTGGTGGTGTAGCGGTAGGCGTCGTCGGGGTTCTTGGCGATCTCCAGGCACGGCTCCGCCACTCCCGGGGTGTAGGCCAGGGAGAGGTCCCGCTGATCCTTGAACGGTTTGGTTGGCGTGACCTGGATCTTCCCAGGACGGCCCTGTGCGTGATAGTCGAGGGCCTCCTGACGGCGGCTGGACAAAAGCAGAAGTCCTTTCTTGAGAAGGGGTTATGCTAGACGCGCGATCCGGGGATGTCAAGCAGCCAGAGGGGGAGGCTTCATGAAGGGTCCGCCGTCTCAGCCGCGCTCGTCCCGCGACTGAACATCGTCCGAATTCGGTAGCGCTAGCGGGGCGGCGGCGGCGTGAGCGTCGCCGGTGTGTGGTACAGCACCTGCGCCGTGTTGCGGTCGCGAATGGTCGGGGTATCGGTGGCGGGCGTGCCGTACATCAAGTCGGTCGTGGCGGGGCTATGCCCGAGAATGCCCAGGGAGTGGCCCAGCTCATGGGTCGCCACGCGGGGCAGGCAGGCCGCGACCTGCGCCGTCGTGAATCCCAGTCGCACGCGCAGCTGCACGCGGAGGGGATCGGTGATCGCGTGCGTTGAGTCGATGAGGTACGTGGTGACGCCATCGCACGCGCCCAGCGCACCTGCGGAATCGGGTGGAACGTCCGGTGGGACGCTGTCCTGCCAGCGCACGATGACGTCCGCGTGGTTTGAGTCGGCGACGAATACGGCTTGGAACTCGCCATACAGGAATTGGCTCTCCCAGACGCGCAGCCCCCGGCTGATCAGGGCCGGCATCGCCCCGCGCGGGTCCGCGTAATAGCGCACCGGAAGACGGTCGGGGGGCCAGTGGAACGTCTCGCCGCCGAGATCGGCGAGATAGCGCGGCGTCCGGTTCGGCGCTGCCAGGTCCTCGCAGCCGACCAGGAGCAGGGCAATCACGAGCGCGAGCGTCGCTTTCATTTGCCGAGCAGTCTCCCACTCACCGAAATCGCGATGCGATGCACCGGTCGCGGTCGGTTGAATCCGACGCTGCGCAGCGCCGGCGTGAGGAAGCGGTGGACGTCATACTGAAGCGCAAATTCGATCCCGTGCCGTTCGCCGAAGGAAGGTGCATACGTCGTGGCGAGTGAGACGAGCGGCAGAATCCCGCCGCTCCCCCGTTGAAACACGCCCAGGTCACTCCCCGAGTAGACCAGCCCGCCAATCCCGACCCGTACGCCGATGTTCGCGACAAGGTCGTGATGCAGGCCGACCGTCAGGGCAACCGCGGTGAGCGACCCGGCATCGAAGTCATTGCCGCTCTCATGACGCTTGAGCTTGGACGACGACATGTCGATCGTGACGTCCCCCGTCCACGGGCCTTTGAACTGGTTGCGCACGCTGAGCTGCAGGGTTGGCGCGAGCGCCGGGTGGAGATCGATTGGCACGACGAGCGAGTCGCGGACCGGCCCGGTATCGATCGGCACGACGAGCTGGTCGCGGACGAGCGCGGTGCTGTAACGGCCGCCGAGGGAGAAGCGGACGGAGACCTGGGCGGCGAGGCTGTTGAGCGGTTGGGCGGTTAGACCGATAATGCCAACCGCCAAACCGCCGAACCGCCAAACCGCCCGTCTCAAATTGTCACCGCTTTCACGTCCACACCAAACGTGCGCAGCATTTGCTCACTGCTTCTCGGGCTGAACAGGAGCGGGCGGTCGTATCGAGGCAACGATGCTCGCGATGACGAGGAGCAATCCGCACACGACTACAATCGCGGCCCCGGTCGGTAGGTCCAGGCGATAAGAGGCCCAAAGTCCGAGCAAGCTGGCAGTGGCGGCGATCCCCGCCCCGACGGCCAACCGCGCCAGCCATCCCTGGGCCAGCATCACTCCGCACACGGCCGGAACAATCAGATAGGCGAAGGTCAGGAGTACCCCAGCCATCCGCACAAAACTCACGACAATCAGCGCAAACGCCGCGTAGAACACAAAGTCCCATAAGCGCACCTTCAGCCCTTGAGCCTCCGCCTGCTCCGGATCGACTGATATCAGCGCGAACCGCCGGTGAAAGAGTGTATAGAATCCGGCCAGTATGGCGAAGAGTGCCGTGCGTTGGCCGACTTCTCCCTTGGTGACGTTGAGAATGTCGCCCGTCAACAAGTGCTCGAGCTCCTCCTTTCCTCCCGCCACCCGGCTCAGCAACAAGATGACCCCCGCGGCTGCCACGACAAAGGTGATGCCGATGATTGCCTCCTGCGGGACGTGTTGCTTTCGACTGGCCCGCGACCAGCTGAAGAACGCCGCGCCCAGGAACGTCACGCCGAGCGACATCCAGAATGTGATCCGATCCTCGAAATGGTAACCGAGCAGCAAAGCCACGCAGGTGCCCAACGTTGCGACTTGAGCGAGCGCCAGGTCCACAAAAATCACTTCACGTCTTACGACGTGCAATCCAAGATAGACGAGGAGTGGGGGCAGGATGAGGCACGCCGCGAAAGGCCATTTCATGATTTCCCACGCCACCCGGAAATCGCCCGGATTCATGGCGTTTGTCCCAAAGCGGCTACGAGTGTTTGCACCAAGTGATCCATCAGCTCGAAATACGTCGTGACATTCTTCATCGCGCCGGGTTGCTGCGGCATGTCTAGCACAATGGCGTTGGTTTGGCGCGCCACCGTCTCTGCGGTTTTGCGATTCTGGTAGGGCTGCACAAGAATCACGCGCACCTGGTGCGCCCGCATAGCGCTGATGACCTGCACGAGATGCGCAGGCGATGGCGCGATGCCCGGCTTGGGCTCCAGTGTCTCGACGATCTCCAGGTTGAAACGCTCTGCGAAATAGACGAAGTCCTTGTGGTAAGTCACCAGCGTCGCGTCGCGGTACGGCGCAAGTTGCCTTTGCCATTCCGCCAGTTTTTGATCGACGGTTGCATCAAAGCGCTCCAGGTTCGCCTTGAAGAGCGAGGCTGCTTCAGGATCCAGCTGCGCGAAATGGTCGGCAATGTTCGCGGCGATAATCTTGGCATTGAGCGGATCGATCATGAAGTGCGGATTGCCGAGCGCATGAACATCGCCTTTGGACCGATCGAACGTGGTCGGGACTTCCAGCATCCGGATGCCTTGCGATGCCACCACTCGCCCCGGCGATCCGGCGCCGATCCTCGGGTTGCGCGCATTGTCGAGCAAGGGCGGTAGCCAACCAAGCTCCAGCTCGGCGCCGCCCTCGATGAGCACATCAGCGCGATTGAGCGTGACAAGGAAGCTGGGCTTCGGATCGACGAAATGCGGGTCCTCCGTCGCTTTCGCCAGTGCCGTGACCTGGACAGCATCGCCCCCGATCGCACGGGCGAGAGCCGCAAAATCCGGCGTGGTGGTGACGACCGTGAGTTTCTTGGCACCAGACGGACCGCTGCCCAAAAGGGCGATGAACGCGGAGGCTGCGATCCTGAGTATGACCATGATCTGCATGGTAGGTTGCCTTTCTAGAATTTGTGGGCTGCGTGTGCGCCGAGGATAAACTCGAGCTGCAGCCATAGCGAATGGTCGATGCCGAGTCCCTTGCGGTCATCGTAGTTGTATTGCAGCCGCACCTTAGAAAATTCGCTCGGATACCAGGTCAGGTTGGGTGAGAGGCGATACTGATCGGTTCGGAGCTCCGACGCGAACGCAGCCGCGTTGCCGCCGACGAAATCCCCGCGCAATCCTGCCACCACGCGGGGCTTGATACCCCACAGCAGTTGCGCGTACATGCCTCGATCGGTGAGTCTCTCCGCGGGCAGCGGGACCGTCGAATCGGTTGCCGAGGCGCGTGCCGCCGCGTCATACCGGCGAAAGAGCGCCTCCGCCTGCCATGAGAGGAACGGGAATCCAGCGCTCGCCGTGGCGGACTTCCACTTCCAGTAGATGTCGGCGCCGTAAATCTGCGTTCTGGCGTTGGGGCCGGAGTTGTTCGGACCGAGTGCCGCCGAGACTCCAATCAGAAGCGTTTGCGTAGCGGTCAGGTCGACCGAAGTTGTGAGTCGGGGAACGATCAGCACATCCTGGAGTTGGCGCACCGGCCTCGCGACGGGCTCTCCTCCGTGGATATCGGCAGATTCATCCGAGCGAAAGCTGAACGCCGTTCCGCCGGCGCTGTTGAGTACGCTCAACATGGCCTCGGTGTACCAGTGGGTCGGCAGCAGCCAGGACAGCCTCGCGCCCTGGCTCCGCAGTCCGTCGGGTCCGAACATGCGGTTGAGCACGAGGGGCTGATCGACAAACGACCACGCATGCGGATGCTGTGGATTCTGACGGCCAAACTCAGTGAAAAACTGTCCGCCCCGGAGCTGGAGATTTCCCGGGAGCGAGGTGCTGAGGAAGTAGGCCTCTTCCAATTCGACGCCGGTCTCCGCAGTCGACCCGAGCTTATAGACGATGTTTGCGAACCCGCGGAAGAAAGGATCCACCGCACCATCCAGCGAGAGCTCAACGTTAGGAATCGTGAACCCGCGCACCGCGGGATCGTGATCGCCTCGCTCGAGCGAACTCACGTCCGGCTCGGTTGACCACCCGGCGTCCGCCAGCTCATTGAAGCCGACGTTCATGTACGCTCCACCTGTTCGTCCGGGCTGGGCCTGGGCCGTCTGCGACGGCGAGCCTCCCGGTGCTACGCCAGCGCGCACCAGACTATCAAAGCGTCCCTCCAGCGAGCGGATCATCCTCGCCAGCGAGTCGACTTGCCGCTGAGTCGGTTGCTGAGCGGCTACCTGCGTTGTCAAACACGCGACAGCGAGCAGCGTCGCGCACCACGTGCGTATCATCGTTGATGTCCTCTCCTGTGAGTACGAAATGCCGGCTGCTCCGCGACGTGCGGAGCGCGTGCGAGCGTCAGGAGAGGACGGGGGGAGGCGCTCGGGCTGGGGCGGTGCGTCGAACAGTGGCCGCGACCGTAACCAGCGGCTGGATGGGCGTAAAACGGACGGTCGTCGCGGGGGTGGCGATGGTGAATGTCTGCTGTGTGATGACGCGCGCGCCCGCATAGTGGCACAAGGCGCAACGCAGCTCGTCATGCAGGATCGCGCAGTGCTGGTGCGTCGCTTCGACGCCCGGCGGCGCGACGACGGCGTCGCGCGAATGCGCCAACGTGACCGCGCCGCCGCCGAGCACTTGAATAGCAAGCAGGACGCTAACTGAGATCCGTCGCAGCATTGTCTCCTTCATACGCCGGCGGGTACCCTGGTGTTGCCGCGCGCATAGGCGCGCAGCCGTCGCAGCATCCGCCGGTCGTGCCGGAGCGGGTCATCCCGCTTCGGAGTCTCGATAATCTTAACGACCCGCATCAGGTCGGGATCGCGCATGATGTGCCGAAACGGTGCGGGTCCGATGCGACCCTCGGCGATCCATTCGTGGCGGTCGACGCGCGACCCACGCGCGGCGCGGGAGTCGTTGAGATGCAAGCACTTAAGCAAATCGAACCCCACCACGCGGTCGAACTCCTCCCACACCGATTCCACCCGGGTCAGGTCGTAGCCGACCGCATGCAGATGCGCCGTGTCGAGACAGAACCCCACTCGCGACCGCACCGTGGGCGGCAGCGCATTGCGCAGATCGCGTAGCTCGTCAAACCGCGCGCCCAGCGCCGTTCCCGAACCGGCCGTGCCCTCGATCCAGACCTCGACGTCACCCACCGCCGTGAGGCATTCCGCGTAGCCCCGCGCATTGCGTTCCAGCCCGGCGTCGCGGTGGTCCATGTAGTTGCCCGGATGCGAGACAACCGCGCGCAAACCCAGTGCCCGGGAGCGCTCCAGCTCTTTTCGAAAGCTCTCGATGCTGCGGGCGCGCAGCACTGCATCGGGCGACGCGAGGTTGATGAGATAGCTGTCATGCGCCACCACCGCCTCGAGCCCGTGCCGCGTGACTTCACTCTTGAACCGTGCAACGGTGTCCGCTGCGATCTCGCGCTCGCGCCACTGATTCGGCGTCTTGGTGAAGAGCTGGATCGCCGTGGCGCGAAGCGCCGAGCCTCGTTGCGGCGCGGCGGCAACACCGCCCTGGCTGGAGACGTGTGCGCCCAGCATCAGCGCTCTTCGGTAAATGCGAGCCGCGAGATCAACGGCACGAAGCGCACACCGCCGGCGTGACGTTGCACCAACCCTTGTCCACTCGCAGGTCGTTCCAGGATGACCAGCTCTTGCGACGCAAGGTCACCGACCGGGATGACGAGCCGGGCCCCGGGCGCGAGCTGTGCCGTCAGCGGCTCCGGAATGCGCGGCGCCGCTGCGGCGACGATGATGCCGTCGAAGGGCGCCTGCTCCGGCCATCCCGCCGCCCCATCTCCCAGCCGCGTTTCGATGTTCGTCAGGCCGAGGCGCCGGAACCGCTCTTCGGCCTCGACGAGCAGATCGGGCAGCCGCTCGATCGTAAACACCTTCCCGCTGCCGCACAGGTACGCGAGAATCGCGGCCTGATAGCCCGAGCCGGTGCCGATTTCGAGAATCCGGGCGTTGCGCCGGGGCGCGAGCCGTTCGGTCATGAGTGCGACGACGTAGGGCTGGGAGATCGTTTGGCCGCTGCCGATGGGCAGCGGTGCGTCGCTGTACGCGTCGCCGGCGAGATGCGGCGGCAGAAACCACTCGCGCGGAGCCCAGCGCATCGCCGCCAGCACCCGCTGGTCCCGCACGCCGCGCCCGGCGAGCTGCCGCATCACCATGCGGGTGCGGGGTCCACGGGTTTCTGGCGCGGGATGTGCTTGCCTGGGCATGCGAGGAACTATAGCTTGGCCCCGCCCTCAGCGCGGGAGACAACCTGCCGGAGTCGGTTCGTCATCGCATACTCCTCCTTGGAAATCCGACGAGCCGCCCGGAAGGTCTCGAGTTGGTCCTCGTCCGCAGCGGCTTTCAGGTCACCGAAGCGTCGGCCCCCAGTCCCCCGGATCTGCTTCTCTATACGCCCGACCCCACTGTGGGCGGCGACGAGTTCGCCTGCGTGCTGCCCGAGACCGACGGCACCGGCGGCCGTCATTTCGTCGAGCGCCTGCGGCAGGTGTTCGCCCGCCACACGTTTGCCGACCTCGGCCCGGCCAAGATGCCGGGGATCTCCGCCGGTGTGATCGCGTACCCGCACAGCGAAGCGCTGCGGCCTGAGGACCTGTTCACACTGGCCGAGGGCGCGCTGCAGAGCGCGAAAAGCGGCGCTCCCGACCGCATCGCCGTCGTGGGAGAGGGTTAGTCGAGCGTCTTCTGGAAGCGGCGGACCGAGAGGCCGATCAGGACCGTCGCGAAGAGAGCGAGAATCGCCATCTCCTGCCACAACTCCGTCACGCCGACGCCTTTCAGCAGAATGCCGCGCAGCACCTTGAGGAAATGGGTGAGCGGCAGGAACGCGCCGATCCACTGAAAGACGGCCGGCATTGCTTGGCGTGGGAACATGAATCCCGACAACAGAATGTTAGGCAGGACAAAGAAGAAGCTCGCCTGCATCGCCTGCTGCTGTGTCCGGACCAGCGTCGAGACGAACAGGCCGAGCGCCAGGCTCGCCACGATGAAGACGAAGGCGATGGCGTAGAGCAGCAGCACATTGCCCGTCAGCGGCACATCGAACACGAACCTGCCGAGTAACAGGACCGTCGTCATCTGGACGAGGCCGACCCCGACATAGGGGGCGATCTTGCCCAGCATCAACTCGGTCTTGGTGATCGGCGTGACGATCAGCTGTTCCAGCGTCCCGCGTTCGCGTTCACGCACGATCGCCATCGCCGTCACCAGCACCAACGTGATCGTGAGGATGACACCGACCAGCCCCGGGACGATGTAGTTGGGGCTGCGCAGCCCCGGGTTGTAGCGGGGCCGAATGCGCGTCTCGAGGGGGAGCCGGCTCGTGTGCGCGGCCGCCGACAGAATCGCCAGGTTGCGCACCTGCGCGACGCCCGCGGCCGCGGCCAGCGCCGCCTGCGAAGACAGCGGGTCCGACGCATCCACGATCACCTGGATCGTCGCCGTCGTGCCGCGCGCGAGATCGCGCGGAAAGTCATGCGGGATCGCGATGCCGGCCTGCGCGTCGCCGCGGGCGATCCACGCGTCGAGCGCCTCGCGCCCGTCGACCTGAGCGACGATGCGGAAGTTGCCCGTGTTCTGGAACGCCGCGATGGCGTCGCGGCTCGTCGGCGTCCGCGATTCGTCCAGCACCACCGTCGGGATGTGGCGCACATCGGTCTGAATCGCGAAGCCGAACAGCAGCAGCTGAACGATCGGGACCCCGACCATGATGCCCAGCGTCAGGCGATCCCGCCGCATCTGGATGAATTCCTTCCGGAACATCGGGCCGAAGCGCTTCATGCCTCCTGCTCCCGCTCGTCCCGCTCCTGCAGGATGATGAACGCATCCTCCAGGTCCTTGCCGCCCACCTGCTTCGCAACCTCGTCCGGCGTTCCCAGCGCGATGAGGTGCCCCTGGCTGAGCAGCGCAATGCGGCCACAGCGTCCGGCCTCATCCATGTAGTGCGTCGTGACGATCACCGTGGTGCCCTGCGCGGCCAGCGTCTTGATGGTGCTCCAGAATCCGCGCCGCGCCGCGGGATCGACCCCGGCCGTCGGCTCGTCGAGAAACAGCACGGCGGGGCTGTGCATCAGCGCACACGCGAGGGCCAGCCGCTGCTTCCAGCCGCCCGACAGCGTCCCGGCGAGCTGATTCAAACGGCGCTCCAGCCCGAGAAAGGAGACGACCGCCGCGACGCGCCCGTGGCGGCCGGCGCCTTTGAGACCGTAGATGCCGCCGTAGAAATCCATGTTCTCGGCGACGGTGAGGTCTTCGTAGAGCCCGAAGCGCTGCGACATGTAACCAATCCGCTCTTTGATCAGATCGGGCGATTCCCGCACATCGACGCCCGCGACGACCGCGGTGCCCTCCGACGGCGCGAGCAGGCCGCACAACATGCGGATCGTGGTCGTCTTGCCCGAGCCGTTGGGGCCCAGCAGTCCGAAGACTTCACCTTGTGCGATGGTGAGATTCAAGTCGCGCACGGCAACGATGGGGCCGAAGCGGCGTGTGAGGTGACGAATCTCGACGGCCACGTCGTTCACGGCAGCAGCGGAATTTCCACCCGCACCGGCATTCCCGCCTTGAGCCTGCCGCCGGCTCCGTCGGTTGTGACCTTGATGCCGAACACGAGATCGGCGCGCTCCCGCTCGGTGAGCGCCGCCCGCGGCGTGAATTCCGCACGCGGGGCGATCTCGCTGATGTGCCCCGCGAATGACGTGTCAGGGTAGCCGTCCACGCGAATGCGAACGTCCTGTCCGGTCTTGAGGCGGGCGATGAACCGCTCGCCGACGTAGGCGCGAATCCAGGGACTGTGTACCAGGCCGACGGAGACGACCGGCACGCCGGCATTGATCGCTTCCCCGCGCTCGGCGAACCGCGTCAGCACGATCCCATCGGCGGGTGACAGGACGACCAGCTGGTCACGAATCGATTCGGTCACCGCGGCGGCGGCGCGCGCCGCCTCCGATTCGCGCACGCTGGCCCGCACCGCCTGCAGGCGTGCCGCGGCCGCCGCCGCGGCGGATTGCAGCCGTTCCAGCTCCTGCGGCGAAGCGATGCCCTGCTGGCGCAGGATCCGCGCCCGGGCCAGATCGTTGGCGGCCCGCTGGCTGTCGGCCTCCGCCGCGCGGATCTCGGCCGTGCGCGTCGCGGCGGCCGAGGCGAGCGCGCGGCGCTGCGCGATCAGCGCCGCCAGGCCCGGCTGCTCGAGGACGGCGATGGTATCCCCCGCGCGCACCGAATCGCCTTCATCCTTCAGCAGACGTTGCAGGCGACCGGCGGCCAGGGGCGCGAGCCGTGCCTCGCGGATCTCCACGGTGCCCGACACGGTGAGCGTGTTGCTGGAACCGCCGCACGCCGCCGCCGCCACCACCGCCGCCAGCAGGGTGGCGGCGAGCGCTAACGACGGGGCCGGGGCGCGCGCAGCCAATTGCCGGGATCCAGCGCGATGCCGCCCTGGCCGCGAATCTCGAAGTGGAGGTGTGGGCCTTCGTCGCTCGACTCGCCGCCGACGTGGCCGATCAGCTGGCCACGGATCACGCGGTCACCCTGGCGCACGGTCGCATCGTTGAGGTAAGCGTAGAAGGTGTAGTACCCGCCGCCATGATCGATCAGCACCGACGTGAGATACAGGCCGAGCGGTCCGGCGAGGCTCACCGTGCCCGCGGCGACCGCGCGCACCGCCGTCCCCACGGGCGCTCTGATCCCGATGCCGTGCCGGGGGATGCGCGTGTTGTTGGGGCCGGTCGTCGTGCCGAAGGGATAGATGATCGACCCACCGCCGTCGACCGGCCAATCCAGGCTGCCGAGATCCGCGGTCGTGATGGCGCCGGCGGCGGTCGCGGCACCGCGGGACTCCGCTTCACGCCGGGCGCGCTCCAACGCTTCGATGCGGTCGTTCAGTGAGCGCTCATCGCGCTCCAGCCGTGAGAGCCGTTGCTCCGCCTCCTTGGTGCTGCGGCGCGTTTCGCGGAGGTTGGTTTCCCGTTCATGCTCGAGCGCCAGGTAGCGGCCCAGCTCGTCGGTGCGCTCGCGGCGGCGCCGGCCCAGCGTCTCGCGCGCATCCACCAGCAGCTGGCGTTGCCGCGCCACGCGGTCGCGCAGTTTGTGCATGTCGTTGGTGAGCAGCCGGTCCTGGCGGCTCACGAGGTAGAGGTACTTGTAGCGTGACAGCAGATCCCCGAAGCTCTCCGCGGCGAACAGCACCTGCCAGCTGTACAGCGCGCCCCGCTTGTAGATGTCCACGAGCCGCCGCTCGAGCACCGCGCGTTTCTCGAGCAGCGCGTCCTGCGCGATCAGCAAGTCGACCGTGATTTGGTCGATTTGCCCGCCGAGCCCGGTGATCTGGCGGTCCAGCTCATTGACGATCCGATTCGTGCTTTGTTTTTGCTGCTCGATGTTGGCGATTTCGTCGGCCAGCGAGTGCGCCTGGGTGCGCAGGCGGGCAAGCTCCTGCTCGACCTCGGAGCGCTCGCGTTTGATCCCCTCCAGGCGATGCTGATTGTCCTGCATCTGCTGCTGGTAGGTCGGGCGGGCCTGACCGACCAGGGGACGGGGGACGAGGGAAGGGGGAAGGGTAAGGCAAACCACGAATGCTGCCGCTCGCAGCACCCGTCCCCCGTCCCCCGTCCCCCTTCCCCGTTTGTTCATACTCTCTTCAGATGCCGCCCCACGCTCGTCGCGCTGCCGAGCAGTCCGATCAGCGCACCGAAGATGACGATGGCGGCAGCCTGCTCGCGAGTGAAGAAGGAGGATTGCAGCAGATAGCGGTTGATCAACACGTACGCGCCAAACGACAATCCGATCGCGACCGCGCCGCCCAGCAAGCCTTTCATCGCGCCCTGCAGCAGGAACGGCAGCCGGATGAAGCCGTCCGTCGCGCCGACGAGCCGCATGATCGCGATCTCGCGGCTGCGCTGCAGCACGGCCATGCGGATCGTCGTCCCGATGATGATGATCGCGACGACGGCGAACGCGGCGCCGACCACGATCCCCACCGCGGCTGCGAGCCCGCGCAGCCGGTCGAGCTTCTCGACCCAGTCGCGGCCGAAGCGGACGTCGTCCACGAAGCCGAAGCCCCGCAGCCGCTCCGCGACGGCGCTCACGTGCTCGGTATCGCGGAATCCCGGCTTGAGCTTCACCTCGATCGACGCGGGCAACGGGTTCCGTTCCAGCTCCTGCATCACGTCGCGCAGCTCGATCAGCTCCGCGCGCGCGCGGGCCAGCGCGTCGTCTTCGGAGACGTACGTCGCGGACTGCACTTCCGGGAAGGCCTCGACGTCCTGGAGCGCCTGGGCGGTCCCCTCGATCGGCGCGCCGGGCAGCAGATACGCCACCACCTCGACCCGCTCTTCCACGCCGCGCAGCGCGTCCTGCAGGTTCACGACCACCAGGCCGAACAATCCCAGCACGAACAGCGAGAAGGCGATCGTCGTCACCGACAGCACCGAGAGCAGCGGCGCGCGCTTGAACGTCAGCATCGCTTCGCGGAACGTCAGATTCACGGTGCCCCCCCGGTCGCATGGTCCCGGGTCTCGTCGACCGCCGAGTCGTACACCAGCGCCCCTTCCTGCAACTCGATCACGCGATACGGCGCCTGCCGCACCAGGTCGAGATCGTGTGTCGCCATCACGACGGCGGTGCCGCTGGCGTTGATGTCGCGCAATAGCTGGAAGACGCCACGGGTGGCCCGCTCGTCGAGATTGCCGGTCGGCTCATCCGCCAGTAGCACCGTCGGCTCGTTCACCAGGGCACGCGCGATCGCGACGCGCTGCTGCTCGCCACCCGACAGCTCGCGCGGATACGCCTGCGCCTTGGCCGCGAGGCCCACCTGCGTGAGCACGCGCATCACCCGCGCCGGAATCGTGGAGGAGCGCGCCCCGGTCACCTCGAGCGCGAACGCGACGTTTTCCTCAGCGGTGCGGTCCTCGAGCAGCCGGAAATCCTGGAAGACGATGCCGAGCTTGCGGCGGAGCAGGGGGACTTCGCGCGGCCGCATCTCGTTGACGTTATACCCGGAGACGCGGACGTCCCCCGAGGTGGGGCGTTCCTCGGCGTAGATCAGCTTCATGACCGTCGACTTGCCGGCGCCGGAATGGCCGGTGAGAAAGGCAAACTCGCCCTTGGCGACGTGAAAGGAGACGTCCTTGAGCGCGAGGCCGCCCTTGGGGAAGGCCTTGAAGACGTTGGTGAACTTGATCACTTAGTGCCGCGCCAGGGCCTGGGCGAAGTCCGCGATGAGATCATCGGGATCCTCCAGTCCCAGGGAAAATCTCAGGAATCCGTCCGGAATGCCAGCCTGCGCGCGCTGCTCCGCCGTCAGGCTCGCGTGCGAGGTGAGCCGCGGCTCGGAGACGAGCGTCTCCACGCCGCCGAGGCTCGGCGCGTGAGCCGCGATCGTCAGCCCCTTGAGAAACCGCTCGGCAGCGCGCACGCCGCCCTTCAGCTCGATGCCCAGCATGCCGCCGAAGCCGCCCAGCACGCGCTTCGCCAGCTCGTGATCCGGATGGGAGGCCAGGCCGGGGTAATGCACCTTGGCGATCGTGTCCTGCTTGGCGCACCACTCC
>DASPXJ010000123.1:0-5537 GCA_035637355.1 Gemmatimonadales bacterium | reverse complement strand
GGCTTCCCGCCACGACGAGGCCCGCGACGATCCCGACCAGACTCAACACCGTGTGGACCAGTGTGAACGTCGCGATGCTCATGCCGAGGATCATGGGGGCGCCCTTAGGCAGGAAGGGGCCTAATGTACCCGGGGGGATTCAATGCGCCAGCCGCGATTCGAACGCGGGACCTTCGGCTCCGGAGGCCGACGCTCTATCCAGCTGAGCTACTGGCGCCTACTAGACCGCTAGCCGTCTAGCCGTCTAGACGTCTAGGAGTCGGGGCGAGTGGATTTGAACCACCGACCTCCTGGTCCCGAACCAGGCGCGCTAACCGGGCTGCGCTACGCCCCGAGGAGCTAGGCGGCTAGACGTGCAGACGTCTAGACGTCTAGGAACTGCTCAATGCAACCGCCTGGGCGTCTAGCCGTCTCGACGTCTAGCCGTCTAGCCGTTATGCGCCCAGGAGGACTCGAACCCCCAGCCTCTTGATCCGTAGTCAAGCGCTCTATCCAGTTGAGCTATGGGCGCGAGTGGGCGGTACTAGACTCGAACTAGTGACCTCCACGATGTCAACGTGGCGCTCTAACCAGCTGAGCTAACCGCCCGAAACCAATTGCGGATTGCGGATTGGCGATCGCGGATTGAGGGGCGCCGAACACCTTCAATCCGCAATCCGCAATCCACAATCCGCAATGGAAGTAGCGGGGGTGGGATTTGAACCCACGACCTCCGGGTTATGAGCCCGGCGAGCTACCAGACTGCTCCACCCCGCGTCGCTTTGTCCGACCATTCGACTGGGAGAGCGGGAAACGGGACTCGAACCCGCGACCCCAACCTTGGCAAGGTTGTGCTCTACCAACTGAGCTATTCCCGCGCGCCGCCAAATCTAATCGCTCAGTGGGACGGTATCTACCACCTATTCATTGTCTTACCGGCCGTCAAGCCGTCCGACCGTCCACCCGTCCGATGGAGGCGAGGGGGATCGAACCCCTGACCTCGTGAATGCCATTCACGCGCTCTCCCAACTGAGCTACGCCCCCGCTATATTGCCGCCCCGCAAAGCCTAGCCACTCGGCGGGAACACGGCATCTTATCGGCGCGTTCAAGCGGTGTCAAGCGATTTCACGCCTGTTTCATGAACATTTCTGCTGCGTCTGCGTACTACAGAGCACCCAAATAGGGCGAACCACATGCCTCGTACTCGTAAGAAGATGAAACCCGCACCTGTGGCGAAGGCCAAGGCGAAGCCGAAGGCCGCGCCCGTCGCGACGACTGAGCGACGGGTCGGGAAGCGCCGCGGCCGGCGCCGGGGTCTGCTCACGGGTCTGGGCAATCACGAGCATGAGCGCGACATCCTCGATCAGTACCTGCACGAGGTCTCGAAGACTCCGCTGCTCACGCAGAAGGAGGAGATCGCCCTCGCCCGCAAGGTCCGCGCCGGCGACCAGGAAGCGATGCAGGAGCTCGTGAAGCGCAACCTGCGCTTCGTGATCTCGGTCGCCAAGAAGTATCAGAACCGCGGGCTGCCGCTCACCGACCTGATCGGTGAGGGGAATGTCGGGCTGCTCACCGCCGCGCGGAAGTTCGATCCCGATCAGGGTGTGAAGTTCATCTCGTACGCTGTGTGGTGGATCCGCCAGGCGATTCTCGCCGCGCTCGCGCGCCAGGGTCGCACGGTCCGCGTCCCGCTGAACCGCACCGCGGACCTGTCGCGCATCGTGCGCACCGCGGAGTACCTGCGGCAGACGCTGCGGCGCGAGCCGACGCCGGAAGAGATCGCCGACGCGACGAAACTGTCGCTCGAGGTCGTGCAGTCGCTCGCCGCGCTCAACACGGGCGACGTGCGGCTCGACGCGCCGCTCGACCCCGACGGCGATCGCTCACTGATCGAGCGCTTCATCGCCGAGGATCTGCCCGACACGGAAGATCAGGCGATGGACCGCTTCCTGTCGGACGAGATCGAGCAGGCGCTCAACACCCTGCAGCGGCGTGACGCGAAGGTGCTCCGTCTGTACTTCGGTTTGGACGGCGGCCGGGAGCACACGCTGGAAGAGATCGGCGGGATGCTGGGGGTGACTCGCGAGCGGGTGCGCCAGCTGCGTGACCGTGCCTTGAAGCGGCTGCGCGATGGCGATGTCGGCAAGGCGCTCGCAAGCTTCGCGGCGTAACCGGCGGCGGTTGTGAGATGGGAGGGGCGCAGCATGCTGCGCCCCTTCTGTTTTTGGTCTAGTTTTTCCCCCGTGATTCAATCCATAGGCCGCCGCTCCATCTCCGCCGTCGAGTCGGTCGGCCGGGTGGGCTACTTCGTGACGGACATGGTGCGTGCCCTGCCCGACATCGGGACATGGCTGCGGCCGCTGATCGTCCAGATGCGGCGCATCGGCGTGGATTCGCTGCCGGTCGCGCTCTTCATCGCCGCCTTCACCGGCGTCGTGCTCGCCCTGCAGGCCTCGTATACGTTCACAGGCGCGGTCCCGCTCTACTTCGTGGGGACACTGGTGGGCAAGACGATGATGCTGGAGCTCGGCCCGGTGCTGGCCGGCCTCGCCCTCGCCGGCCGGGTGGGGGCGAGCATGGCCGCAGAGCTGGGCACCATGACGGTCACCGAGCAGGTCGATGCGCTCGAGACGCTCGCCTACGACCCGCAGAGCTATCTCGTGCTGCCGCGCGTGCTCGCGGGTACGCTCATGTTTCCGGTGATCGTGGCCTTTGCGATCGCCACCGGCATCATCACCGGGTGGCTCACGAGCCTCGTGCTGCTCGACCTGTCCACGCCCGATTTCATCAAGGGACTCAAGCTGTTTTATCTGTTCAAGGACATCTGGTTCGGGCTGCTGAAGAGCGCCAGCTTCGGATTCACGATCACGCTCGTCGGCTGCGTCGTCGGGCTGTCGACGCGGGGCGGGGCGGAAGGCGTCGGCCGCAGCACCACCCGGACGGTGGTGTACTCGGCCATCCTGATCCTCGTGCTCGATGCCTTCTGGGCGGTCGTCCTGCTGTGATCGAATTCCAGGACCTCCACAAGGCGTTCGACGGCAAGCAGGTCCTCCAAGGATTGTCACTCGAGATTCGGGATGCCGAGACGGTCGTCATCATCGGCTATTCAGGGACCGGCAAGAGCGTGGCACTGAAGCACATCGTCGGCCTGTTGCACCCCGATGCGGGCGACGTCATCGTTGACGGCCGGGCCGTCAGCACGCTCGATCGCGACGGGCTTACCGCGCTGCGTCAGGGCATCGGCTATGTCTTCCAGTTCGCGGCGCTGTTCGACTCGCTGAGCGTGGCCGACAACCTCGCCCTGGGTCTGCGGCGCCGGGGTCTAGGGGACGAGGAGATCGAGGGACGGGTGAGCGAAGCGCTGGCGCTGGTGGATCTTTCGGGGACCGGCGAGCAGATGCCGGCCGAGCTGTCGGGAGGCATGCGCAAACGCGTCGGCATCGCGCGGGCGATCGCACTCCGGCCGCGCTACATCCTCTACGACGAGCCGACCACGGGACTCGATCCGGTGACGTCCGCGGTCATCGACCGGCTCATGGTGCGAACGCGTGAGCACCTCGGCGTGACGGGAGTCGTCGTGACGCACGACATGCGCAGCGCCTACACCGTCGGTGACCGGATCGCGATGCTGTACGAAGGGCGTATCCGGCAGGTGGGCAGCGTCGAGGAAATCCAGGGGACGGAGGATCCCGTCGTGCGCCAGTTCATCGAGGGGCGGGCCGAGTGAAGCGCGCGAACGAGTTTGCCGTCGGCCTCGTCGTCATCGCCGCGCTCGCGCTGGTCGTGGGCGGCGCGCTGTGGCTCTCCGGCGCGCACCTCGGGAAGACGGAGGCGGTGTATGTCGCCCGCTTCCGGACCGTCGGTGGCCTCGGCGCGGGAAGCCCGGTCGTGCTGCGCGGCGTCCGTGTCGGGCGCATCGAATCGATTCGACTGGCTCCGGGAAACTGGGTGGAGGCCGATCTCAAGATTTACGCGGGCGTCACGCCGCCCGCGAAACCCGCGGTCATTGCCGCCTCGGCGTCGTTGTTCGGTGAGTGGGCGGCGACATTGATTTCGAGCGACCCACCGCCGGTCGATCCCAACATTCGGCAGGCGCTCGCAGAAGCCGAGGCGGTGGGCGGCGGCAAGTGGCCGGGCGCCACACTCCCCGACATCGGCCAGCTCACCGCGCAGGCCAGCCGCATCGCGACCGACATCGGGACGGTCGCGGCGCGAGTGCAGAGCGCGTTCGATACGCAGGCGGTGATGGACCTGCGCCGCTCGATCCATGACTTCGGTCAGGTGGCCGATCGGCTGGTGCGCGTGACGAATGAGCAGGCGGACGTCATCGGCGATGTCGGCTCCAACCTGCAACACGGCTCGGACGCGTTGGCTCGCGCCGCCACGGACCTGAGGACGACGCTGGGCCGGGTGGATACGGCGACCAATCAGGGACAGCTCGCGACGATCCTCAATAACACGGCTGCCACGAGTACCGATTTGCGCAGCGCGTCACAGGACTTCCGCCAGCTCATGGCGGCGGCGAACCGGAATCAGGAGAGCCTCGTGCGCGTGCTGCAGAACGCCGACACCATCTTCTCGCGTATCTCGAACCGTAGCGGCACGCTCGGCCTGCTCGTCGCCGATTCGGCGCTCTATCGCGAGACGACGCTCACGATGATCCAGCTGCGCCAGCTGCTCTCGGACATTCAGGCGAATCCACGGAAGTATTTCACATTCAGCGTGTTCTGAGAGTTGACACTCGGATGATCGATTCGCGTTTCGTTTTTTCCCACCCTGAAGGGTGGGCTCGGCCAACACTGTCCTTAAGGACAGTGACTGCCGGGCCCAGGCTTTAGCCTGGGAATGGCGCGCCGCCGCTCGAAGCCCCGCAAATCCCAGCCCCGCGCGCAGCGCGAAACGAGCGCCGGGGGCGTCGTCTTCCGGCGCAGCCCTCCCCCCGACGGGCAGGTGCGTTTTCTCTTGATTCGCGACTCGTACAAAAACTGGGGATTCCCCAAGGGGCACCTCGAGCCGGGGGAGCCGCCGGCCGAAGCCGCCCGGCGGGAAGTCACCGAGGAGACCGGCCTGCAGGATCTGGTGCTGCACGGCCCGATCAAGGTGATCGACTGGTATTTCCGGTTCCGTGGCAAGACCGTCCACAAGTATTGTCACTTTTTTCTGTTCGAGTCGCGGCGCGGCGATCCGGTGCCGGAGGAAGGCGAAGGCATCACCGCCTGCGTCTGGCATCCGTTCGACGACGCGCGGCAGACGGTGAGCTACGACAACGCCCGCGATGTGCTGCACCAGGCGGCGGAGATGCAACAGGCGCTGGTGCAGACATGAGTGGCGCCGCCGCCTATCCCGTGGTCCCGGTGTTCCATCCCCGCCGCGACGCGCGCCGGGCGGTGAAGCGCAGCTATCCGCGCGGCGCCGGGAGCGTCCGCCTGTGTCGCAGCATCCAGGCGGTGCAGCGGCTTCTCGAGCAACGGCTCGTCGACGCCGTCGTGCTGGACGTGCGCCATTGCGATGGTGAGGGACTGGCACTGCCGGCGCGCTTTCCGCGCATTCCGATGTA
>DASPXJ010000122.1:0-26858 GCA_035637355.1 Gemmatimonadales bacterium | reverse complement strand
CCGCTTCCGTGTTTCCGGCTTTGGCCTCCGCGGCACCCTCGACCCGGCAGCAAACGCCGTGGGGCGCGATGGCGGCGAAGAGGGGATCCTGGTGCGGTTCGAGCCGCGGGCCGGGGTCGGGGTCGAGGCCATGTACGCGGCACGCGCATTCAGTTCGGCCGTCGGTTACCAGCGGTGGGACATGCTGGGCCTCGGCGCCTGGGTCTCCACGGCGCTGGGAGATCCCGCGCTGCAGGTCTACGCGCGGGGCTCCTACCTGCCCGCGGTGGGCGTGAGCGGACAGCCGTCCCCCAACCTCGCCTTGGCGGCCGAAGTCGGAGTGAGCGCCATCCCCCACCGCCTGCCGGTCGTCATCCGCTTGGCGTATCGCTTCGAGCGATTCGACTTCCCCGCCCAACCCGCCAGTCGCCTCGAGGTATTTGAGCGCATCGCGCTTGAGGTCGGCTACCGCGTGCGGAGATAAGCGGGCGGTACGGGCGGGAGGGAGACGTCGGGCCGCTCGAGCCCGACGAGGCCTTCATGAAGGGCGGTCGAGAAGGTCGGGCTCGGGGGCCAATTCAAGGCCCGTCACTCCCTCACGGCTGGTATGCCTCGACCGTTGCGACCGTGACGTTGCCGTCGAACCCACCAAGGGCGTAAAGCAGGTTGTTCACGACGCCCACACCGAGGTTCATGCGCGGCGTCGGCATCGGCGCCTTCGTGGTCCAGGTGTTCGTGGCCGGGTCATAGGCCTCGACAGTCGAATAAATGGTTGAGGACCCGGCGAACCCGCCGACGGCGTAGAGCACTCCGTTCACGACGCCCGCACCAAGGCCCTGGCGCGCGGTCGGCATCGACGGCTTTGTGCTCCAGGTGTTCGTGGTCGGATCGTACGCCTCGACCGTGCCTTGTTCCCCTAAACCGTTATAGCCACCCACGGCGTAGAGAATGCCGTTCACGACACCGACGGCGAGACCCTCCCGCGGCGTCGGCATCGGCGCCTTCGTGCTCCAGGTGTTCGTCGTCGGGTCATACGCCTCGAGCGTCCCGAGATAACTGCCGGCGGGATCCAGTCCGCCGACGGCGTACAGCACGCCGTTGATGACTCCCCCAGCAAGCTGGGTGCGCGCTGTCGGCATTGGCGCCTTCGTGCTCCAGGTGTTCTGCACCGGATCGTACGCGTCGAGTGTCGGAGAAATGGTGTTGGTGGTGTAGCTGTAGCCACCCACGGCGTAGAGAATGTTGTTAATGACGCCGGCGGCGAGCCCCGCCCGCGTTGTCGGCATTGGCGCGTTCGTGCTCCAGGTGTTTTGCACCGGATCGTACTCGAGTGTCGGAGAAGTGGTGCCGTAGCTACTGAGGCCCACGGTGTAGAGTCTGCCGTACGCGACGCCCCCGACCACGTACGCTAGTGCCGTCGGCATCGGCGGCTTTGTGGTCCAGAAGTCTGTAGGGGCCACCGCGGTCGCCGTGAAGGTCACGGGGTTGCCGGCGATCCCGTTCCCCGTCGCCGTCGCCGTGAGCGTGTTCGGACCGGCCGTGCCCAGCGTCCACGCGCCCACCGTGGCGATCCCGTTCGCACCGGTGGTCTGGATTCCGCCCGTGACGCTCCCACCGTTCGCCGCCGCGAACGTGACGGTGACCCCGGGCACCGGGGTTCCGTATTGATCCGTGACACGCACGGCCGGCGCAATCGGCACGGTGGCGCCCGGCGCGGCCGTCTGCCCATTACCGGCGTAGGCTACGATGTTCGCTGGCGGCCCCGCTCCTGCCGTTGCCGTGAACGTCACGGGGTTCCCGGCGATGCCGGTCCCGGCGGCCGTCGCGGTAAGGCTGTTGGGACCCGCCGCGCCCAGCGTCCACGCGCCGACGGTGGCAATCCCGTTCGCGCCGGTGATCTGGGACCCACCCGTGACGCTCCCGCCGTTCCCCGCCACGAACGTCACCGTGACCCCCGACACAGGGTTTCCATACTGATCCGTGACGCGCACCGCCGGTGCGATCGGTACACTGGCGCCCGGGGGAGCCGTCTGCCCGTCACCACTCTGGGCCACGATCCGCGCGGCGGGCCCCGGGAAGGCAGTCGCCGTGAAGGTGCCCGCCATGACCTTCGTCCCGTCCGCCAAAACCGCACGCACCTCGACGCTCTCGGCTGCGGCCGCGTTCGTGCCGAGCGTCCACCAGTTCTGCGCTCTGCCGTTGCCGTCCGTGCTCGTGGCGTCCGCGAAAACGCTCCCGCCGCCGCTCGTGACGCGGTAGCTCAGCACGAGATCCTTCACCACGCGGCCCCCGGAGAGGACCTGGACGACGAGGGGGCTCGGGAGCTCGGTCCCGACGCGCCCGGTCTGGTTGTTGCCGCTGACGATGCTAAACGAGAGCGGCGCCGGCGATTGCGGCCCCGTGGGACCGTCAACGCAGCTTGCAACGAGGACAGCGGCAGCGAGGGTCGCAAAACGTGGGCGCATACGGTTCCGATCTCTGGTGTTGCGAAGGTGCAACAGTCCGTTGCGAACATGGCGCGCACGGGCGCAGTGGTCAATAGGCTGAGGGGGTGAGGTGGGATACCGGGTGCGTCGCTAGGCTACCGCATACTGCTCGGTCACATCCCGCCCCGCCGGTCTTGCCATCATCCGGAATTCATCCAGCCTCATCATCGGATCGTCGCGCACTTCGAGCTCGAGTCCAGTCTGCTTCTCCAACTGACGCAGGAAGTTAGGCTCCTGCTCCACCAAATAGAGCGCCACCTCGGGATGCAACCGCACCGACAGTTGGCGCTCCTTGTGGTCCGCGCCGGCGCGCTTGAGCGAACGCTCCATGCGGCGGACGACGACCTCGGGTCGGAAGACGCGGCCGGTCCCGGTGCACGTCGGGCATTCCGTCGTCATCGACTGCCACAGCGACGGCCGCACGCGCTGCCGGGTCATTTCGATCAGGCCGAGCTCCGAGACGGCGAAGGCGCGGGTGCGCGCCCGGTCATGGCCGAGGTGGGTGCGGAGCTCCTGGAGCACCTTATCGCGATTCGACCGGGTTTCCATGTCGATGAAGTCGACCACGATGATCCCGCCGATGTCGCGCAGCCGAAGCTGGCGCGCCACTTCGCGCGCCGCCTCGAGGTTGGTGCGCAGGATCGTGCTTTCCGGGTCCCGCTTGCCCGTATAGCGGCCCGTGTTCACGTCGATGGAGATCAGGGCTTCCGTCGGCTGAATGATGAGATAGCCGCCGGTCGGCAGGTCCACCCGCTGCTTGAAGAGGTTGCGGATTTCCGCCTCGACGTCGTATTCGTCGAAGAGCGGCGTCTCGGCGGTGTACAGCTTGACCCGGGGCAACAGCTCGGGGTCGATCTGCTTCAAGTACTGCTCGACTTCGTTGTACAGGAGCTTGGAGTCGACGAGGAGCAGGTCGACGTTGTCCGACAGCAGGTCGCGGACAATGCCGCGCGTCAGGCTGGTCTCGCGCTGCACCAGCGCAGGGGCACGTCCCGATGCGGCCTTGCGCTGGATCTTCTTCCAAAGGCCCAGGAGGTGATCGATCTCCCGCTTGCAGCTCGCCTCGGTCAGGTCGTCGGCCACGGTGCGAATGATCCAACCGCCCGAGTCGGGGGGCACGAGCTTGGTGACCATGTCACGCAGCCGGCCCCGCAGCTCGCGCGCTTCGATCTTCCGGGAGACGCCGACTTTGGAGGCGAACGGCATGTAGACGAGGAACCGGCCGGCGAGCGAGACCTGGGCGGTGACCCGTGGTCCCTTGGTACCGATGGCTTCCTTGATGACCTGGACGAGCTTGGTCTGACCGCGCTTCAGCTCGTCGGCGATGTTGGGGGCCTGGCGCCGGCGCGACCCGCGCTGAGCGGACGCGGGGGGGTGGGGGCCACGCCGATTCGCAACGGCCCGCGGACCGCCCCCCCCATTCTCATCACCGTTCCCCGCGTCCTCGTCGGCGTCGTCGGGCTCGCGGTCCTCGGGGTCCTCGTCCTCTTCCGCTTCGATTAGATCGGAGGCGTGGAGAAAGGCGCTCTTTTCGGCACCGATGTCGACGAAGGCGGCCTGGATGCCGGGCAGGACGGCGTCGACCTTGCCGACATAGATGTCGCCAACCGAACGGCGGGAGTCGGGACGATCGACCAGGAGCTCAACAAGGCGGTCGTCCTCGAGAATGGCCACGCGGGTCTCCCGCGGGCTTCCAGAGATCAGGATCTCGCGCTTCAAAGCAGTCACCCTCGCGCCCCGGCGGGAAACAGCCGCCCCCCGGAAGCCTGTGGTTTTCCCAGCAATAGTCCAACTCGCCCGGCGCGTCTGGTGCGCGCGGCACGGGCAGGGAGATGATTCGATTGGAGAGGCGGCTGAGAGTCGCCAGAGACCAATGCATGGGGTAAACCTAAGACGAGCGGGAATTTAGGTCAATCTATCAGACCGCCCAGTAACTGTCGCGCGATCACGACGCGCTGAATTTCGCTGGTTCCCTCCCCGATCTCGCAGATCTTGGCGTCCCGCATCATGCGCTCGACGGGGTACTCGGTCGTGTAGCCGTAGCCACCATGCAGCTGAACAGCCTTGGTGGTGGCGCGCATGCAGAGCTCGGAGGCATACAGTTTGGCCATCGCCGCCTCCTTCTTGAACGGGTGGCCGTGCTGCTTGAGCCAGGCGGCGTGGTAGACGAGTTGTTTGGCGGCCTCGATCTCGGTCGCCATGTCGGCCAGGGCGAAATGCACGCCCTGGAAGCTCGCGATGGGCCTGCCGAACTGTTTGCGGGTCGACGTATACGCCAGAGACTCCTCGAGCGCGCCCTCGGCCAGTCCCAACGCCAGCGCGGCGATGCCGATCCGACCTCCATCGAGTGTGTGCAGAAACTGGCGGAAGCCGTTGTTCACGGGGCCGAGCACGTTCTCCTTCGGGACGACCGCATCCTGGAAGATCAACTCACGCGTGTCGGACGCGCGCCAGCCCAGCTTGTCTTCTTTCTTGCCTGAGAGGACGCCACGGTTCTTCGGGAGGTCGGGCGCGTGTCCTATCCCGACGCGCCTCGCCTCGTCGAGATCGCAGCTGTCCTTCGTGACGACAAAGGCCGTGATCCCGTGGGTCCGCTTGGCATGGGGATCGGTCCGTGCCGTGATGCAGAAGATTTCGCCGACGCCGGCGTGGGTGATGAAAATCTTCGAGCCGTTGAGGACGTAGTGGTCGCCGCGGTCAACGGCGGTCGTCTTCGTGCCGCCGGCATCAGACCCGGCCCCCGGCTCGGTCAGGCCAAAGCCGCCGAGCACCTTCCCCGTCGCGAGGAACGGCACGAATCGCTTCTTCTGCTCGTCGGTGCCGAAATCCATGATCGGCGAGGTGCCGAGCGTGGTATGGGCGCTCACGGTGATCGCGTGACTCGCGTCGACTTTGGCGAGTTCGTGAATGACCGTGATGTACGACAGATAATCCATCCCCGACCCACCCAGCTCCTCCGGCCACGGAATCCCGAAGAGGCCGAGCTCCGTCATCTGCTTGACGTTGTCCCACGGGAACTTGCTTTCGAGATCGAAGGTCCGGGCCGAGGGCTTGATGACCGTGCGGGCGAAATCGCGCACCATCTCGCGGACCTGGAGATGGTGATCGCTGAAGTACAACGCGTCGTGCATGCCTGCAATATAGTTCGGTCATCGAGGATCACGCGTGAATCCGACTACGGAATGTCGGCGCAGGCGATCGGGCTGCCCGGCGGGTTGAGCGCCGCGTGGTACTCGAGGTCGTACACGGACGACAGGAAGACATCCGGGACTCCACCGGTGATGGCCGAGCCATGGCCGGTGGAATCAGGCGTGATCGGATGAGAACGTCCCCGTACCTCCGACGGGACCGCCCCCGCCGGAACCGTAGTCTCCGCAGCCCGAGGCCGCGCCCAGCGCGAGCAAGACTACGAGACCGGGGAGTATTCCCGGAGCGAGATTCCTGACGGCACGGGAACTCGGAGCAGTGTTCCAGGCATTGGCGATACTGAGGTTCGACACCTTCGCAGGAGGCCACGTGGGGAGTGTGGGAATGCTCGAGGCGATCGGGAACACGCCGTTGGTCAGGCTCAGGAAAATCGTACCGGCCGGCGCCGCAGCAGTACTCGTGAAACTCGAATACTACAATCCGACCGGATCGTACAAGGACCGCATGGCGCTGTCGATGATCGAGCGGGCCGAGCAGCGCGGTACCCTCAAGCCGGGGATGACCGTGGTCGAGTATACCGGCGGCAGCACCGGGATTTCGCTTGCCTTCGTGTGCGCGGTGAAGGGCTACCGGTGCCGGATTGTAACGAACGACGCGGTGGCGCTGGAGAAACGGCGCAGCATGGAGATCTTCGGAGCGGATCTCGAAGTGCTCAAGAGCCAGGGCGGAAAGCTGACGGCGGATCTCGTGCCGCGGATGATGGAACGCGCGCGGGAGATTGCCTCCGAGGCGTCGAGTTACGCAACCGATCAGATGCGGAACCCAGACATGATCGCCGGCTACGAGTCGCTGGGCGAGGAGATCCTTCGGCAGGTGGACGGACCGATCCACACCTTCTGCGCCGCGGTCGGCACGTCGGGGATGCTGATGGGGACGTCGCGGGTGCTGCGCCGCAAGGAACCGAGGCCGCGAATCGTCGCATTCGAGCCGGCGACGTCGTCAGTGCTGACGGGCGGCAAGGCCGGTCCGCACGGCGTCGAGGGTGTCGCACCCGGGTTCGTGCCGCCGCAGTTCGATCGCGCGTTGGTGACCGAGGCGCGCGGGGTCAGCGAGGCCGAAGGGCGCCAAATGGCGTGGGAGTTGGCGCGCCGCGAAGGCATCTTCGCGGGGACGAGCAGCGGACTCAACGTGGCCGGGGCACTCCGGATCGCGAAAGAGATCGGCGCCGGCCAGACCGTGGTGACCGTGGCGGTGGACAGCGGGTTCAAGTACCTGGCGGGGGACTTGTACTCGAATCAGTGACAAGTTCCTTGCCCATGGCCGCCGAGCTTGCTTACGTTCCCGAAACAATGCTGACGAGCCGCAGACTCGGATCGCAGGGTCTCACCGTCTCCGCCCTTGGCCTCGGCTGCATGGGGATGAGCCAGTCGTACGGCACGGCCGAAGAACGCGACGACCGCGAGTCCATCGCCACGATCCACCGCGCCATCGACCTTGGCGTGACGTTCTTCGACACAGCCGAAGTGTATGGGCCGTACACCAACGAGGAGCTGCTCGGTCGCGCACTCCGTGGGAGGCGCGACGGCGTCATCATCGCGACGAAGTTTGGGTTCACGTTTCGGCCGGGGGGCGGGGGGAGCAGCGGAGGGGGCGGCGTCACGGGCGTGGACAGCCGGCCGGAGCACGTGCGCGAGGCCGTCGAGGGCTCGCTCCGCCGGCTCGCCACCGATCATATCGATCTCCTCTACCAGCACCGCGTCGACCCCGCCGTGCCCATCGAAGAAACAGTGGGCGCGATGGCCGATCTCGTCCGGCAGGGCAAGGTGCGATTCCTCGGCCTCTCCGAGGCCGGCGAACAGACGATCCGTCGCGCGCACGCCGACCATCCGATCGCCGCGCTGCAGAGTGAGTATTCGCTGTGGGAGCGGAACCTCGAGCCACGCATCATTCCGCTCCTGCGCGAGCTGGGCATCGGCCTCGTGCCGTTCGCACCGCTCGGTCGCGGCTTTCTGACGGGCGCGGTGAAGCGGGCCGAGGAGTACCCGGCGAGCGACCACCGTCACACGGACCCGCGCTATCAGGCGGCGAACTTCGATGCGAACATGCGAGCCGCGTCGGCCGTGCGCGCGCTGGCCGCGAGCAAAGGCGTCACGCCCGCGCAGATCGCCCTCGCCTGGCTGTTGCACAAGGGTCCCGACCTCGTGCCGATCCCCGGTACCAAGCGGCGGCGCTACCTCGAGGAGAACCTCGGTGCGGCAGCCGTGTCGCTGAGCGCTGCCGAGATGACCGCGCTCGACGCGGCACTCCCGCCGGAGAAAGTGGCAGGGCTGCGCTACAACGACAAGCAGATGGCGATGGTGGACCGCTGAAACGGCGCGAACCTTTAGTCACGCAACTCGATCACTTCTCCCGGCACGTGCAGCCGCAGTCGGTGCGCTAATCCGGCGGCGGCGAAGGCGGCCGCAATTTCAGCGCGTGACTCGGTAAAGTGCCCCCGGGGGAATACTCGACTCGTCGCGCAGCGTCGCGAACGACATCCACGCACGCAGGCACTGCGTCCTCCGCTTCGCTCACGCCGGCGGTGCGCCGGCGCGCGAAGCGCAGCAGCGGACCGAGATGCGGCTCGATCAAGGTCGGGAGAACACGGTGTTGCGTGGGAACCACATCCTCATAGTCGGTGACTCCGGCACACGTCGCAGCCGGAGCAGCTCGTGAGCCGTTCACCGAAGTAGTCGAGCAGCGTGCGGCGCCGGCACCGCGCGTTCTGGACATACGCGCGCATCGCCGGCGCAACATTCGCCCAGGTCAGGTCTTCGTCTCGCCACAGCATTAAACACGCGGACGGCCTGTCATCCCGCCCCGCCCGCCCCGCCTCCTGGTAATACGCCTCGAGTGTCGGTGACGGGCCCCAATGGATCACCTGGCGCACGTCAGACTTATCGATCCCCATCCCGAACGCGCTCGTCGCCACGATCACGCGCACCTGGTTGCAGAGGAATGCGCGCAGCACCCGACGCCGGATACCGGCACTGAGGCCGGCGTGATAGGGTGCCGCGCGGACACTGGTCCTGAGCAGTGCGCGAGTCACGAGCTCCGTCAGCCGCCGGGTGGGCGTATACACGAGCGAGGCACCGGCAGCCTGTCGCACGCGCTCACGGATCACGGCGAACCGTTCCCGGTCGTCGCGCACCCGCCGCACGCCGAAGGCGAGGTTGGGACGATCGAACGATGTCACCACGACTGCGGCATCGGGGATTCTCAGAACTTTGAGGATGTCGGCTCGGGCGGCGGGCGTCGCACTGCCGGTGAGCGCGATCGTCGCGGGGCGGCCCAGCTGTGAGCGGAACACGCCCAGCCGCCGGTAAACCGGGCGGAATTCGTTGCCCCATTCGGTGATGCAGTGCGCCTCGTCGACCGCCAGCAACGCCACCGCCGTGCCGGCGGCACACAGCCGGCGCGTGAGTGACGCCAGGCGCTCAGGGGCGCAGTACAGCAGCGCGAGCCGGCCGCCGGTCGCCGCATCGAGCACGACGCGCCGCTGATCGGCATCGAGTTGGCTGTTCACGTACGCGGCGGCGATGCCGCGGCGCCGCAGCGCCGCGACCTGGTCCTGCATCAGTGAAATGAGCGGTGAGACGACGAGCGTGAGCCCGGTGCCGAGCAGCGCGGGAACCTGGTAGCAAAGCGACTTGCCCGCGCCCGTGGGCAGCACGGCGAGCACGTCCCGACCCGCCAGCAGCGGGCCGAGCACCTTGAGTTGATGCACGCGGAAGGACGGGTGACCGAATCGTTCCTTGAGGATCGTGCGAGCGGCTGCGAGTCCCACGGTAAACGTCGGCACGTCACACGAAATAGCGTCGCGGCGCGGCGCCCCCCTATCCCAAAACCGCGGCACGGGGCACGTTTACGCGTCATGGCTCCCTTACTCTTAACGACGCTCATGCTGGTACAAACCGTCACCTATCCGCAGACCCGCAAAGACGACGCCGTGGACGATTACCACGGTACCAAGGTCGCCGATCCATACCGCTGGCTCGAGGACGTCGATTCACCCGAAACGCGCAGCTGGGTGGACGCGGAGAATCGTGTGACGTTCGGGTATCTGGAGCGAATTCCGGAACGCGAGCGCATCCGCCACCGCCTGACCGAGCTGTGGGACTATCCGAAATACGGCGCGCCGTTCAAGAAGGGCGGCCGCTATTTCTTCTTCAAGAATTCGGGACTCCAGAATCAGGCAGTGCTCTACACGCAGGTCTCGCTGACGGCGGCACCCGAGGTGCTGCTCGACCCCAACACCCTGTCGGCCGACGGCACCGTCGCGCTCTCGATCCTCACCTTTGCCGAAGACGGGCGGACGATGGTGTACGGCACGTCCGGCAGCGGATCGGACTGGCAGGAGTTTCGCGTCCGGGATGTCGCGACCCGTCAGGACCACAGCGATCATTTGAGGTGGATCAAGTTCTCCAGCGCCGCCTGGACGCACGATGGCGCGGGGTTTTTCTACAGCCGCTACCCCGAGCCCGCTGCCGGCGCCGATCCGCTGCTCGAGCTGAATCGCAACCAGAAGGTCTACTATCACAAGCTGGGGACGGACCAGTCCGCCGACCGCCTGATTTACGAGCGCCCCGACCACCCCGACTGGGGATTCGGGGTCGAGGTCAGCGCGGACGGACGGTACGCCGTCTACGCGGTGTGGTTGGGGACCGATCGGCGCAATCGCATTTACTACCAGGACCTAGGGCGTCCGAAGCATCCGCGGCTCGATGCTCCCGTTGTCCGTCTGCTCGACGACTTCGACGCGGCCTACAACTTCGTCGGCAACGACGGCCCGCGCTTCTTTTTCCAGACCGACAACACCGCGCCGCGCGGACGGATCATCGCCGTCGATACCCGCCATCCCGAGCCCGCCGCGTGGCGTGAGCTCGTCCCGCAGGCGCTCGACGTCATCGAAGGCTCCCAGATCGTTCACAACACATTCGTGATCCGCTATCTCCACGACGCCTCCTCGCAGCTGCGTCTGTTCGCGCTGGACGGCACGCCGCTCGGAGAGGTCGCGCTGCCGACGCTCGGGTCGATCGTGCAGGTGACCGGCGAGCCGCGGGACACGGAGATGTTCTACGCGTTCACATCGTTCCTGTATCCGACGACGATCTTCCGACACGACTTCCTGACCGGGACATCGAGCGTTTTCAAGGCCCCGGAGATCACCGTCGATCCGTCCGCCTACGAGACGATCCAGGTCTTTTATCGCAGCAAGGACGGTACCCGCGCCCCGATGTTTCTGACGTACAAGAAGGGATTGAAGAAGGACGGATCGAACCCGACCTATCTGTACGCCTACGGTGGCTTCAACGTCAACATGACGCCGGGCTTCTCGATCGGGGTGCTGGCGTGGCTCGAGATGGGTGGCGTGTACGCGCAAGCGGTGCTGCGCGGCGGCTCGGAATACGGGGAGGACTGGCATCAGGCGGGGATGCTCGATCGCAAGCAGAATGTCTTCGATGACTTCATCGCGGCAGCCGAATACCTGATCGCCGAGCGTTACACCTCACCCCCCAAGCTGGCAATCGGCGGCGGCTCGAACGGCGGGCTGCTGATCGGCGCGGTCTTGAACCAGCGGCCCGACCTGTTTGGGGCTGCCTTGCCCGCGGTCGGCGTGATGGACATGCTGCGCTTCCACAAATTCACGATCGGCTGGGCCTGGGTCACGGAGTACGGCTCCGCTGACAGTGTGGGCCAGTTCCCGTTCCTCTATCGGTACTCGCCGATCCACAACATGAAGCCGGGGGCGCATTACCCGGCGACGCTCATCACCACCGCCGATCACGACGATCGCGTCGTGCCGGCCCACTCCTTCAAGTATGCCGCGGCGCTGCAGGCGGCGCAGGGCGGCCCGGATCCCGTGCTGATCCGCATCGAGACCAAGGCGGGCCATGGCGCCGGCAAGCCCACCGCCAAGATCATCGAGGAGCAGACCGATCGCTGGGCGTTCCTCGTTCACGTACTGCACGTGCAACTGCCCGCACCGCAGCCTTAGGAGACGACCGCATGCCGAAGGTGAACTGTTCGTTGTGCAACAGCGAAGTGGAAGGCCGTACGCTGGCATCCCCCCAGAAGCTGGAGAACCGGATCCTCGATCTCATCAAGCAGGACCGGCCGGAGTGGGAGGCGAAGCGCGGCATCTGCTCGAACTGCCTCGAGCAGTATCGGGCCAAGAAGTTCGTGACCTATCTCGAGGCGGAGTATCAGAAGCTGTCGGAGCTCGAGCACTCGGTGGTCTCGAAGATCACGCGCCGCGGACGGGTGAGTAAGCTGGTGCACCAGGACATGGAAACACAGATGACGTTCGGCGAGCACATCGCCGACAGGGTGGCGCAGTTTGGTGGCAGCTGGCGGTTCATCGGTTTGTTCGGCGGGATTCTCGTCGCCTGGATGATCGTCAATGCGTGGGTGCTCGCGCGCCACCCCTTCGATCCGTATCCCTTTATTCTCTTGAACTTGGTGCTCTCGACGCTCGCCGCCCTGCAGGCGCCCGTGATCATGATGAGTCAGAACCGCCAGGCGCACAAAGACCGCATGCAGGCGAATCAGGACTACGAGATCAACCTGATGGCGGAAATTGAGATTCGGGACCTACACGACAAGCTGGATTCGTTGCGGTTCAAGCAGTGGCACGAGCTGTGGCACATTCAGAAGCGGCAAATCGAATTGCTGGAGCATCTGTGTGCGAAAGGTGCGGACCCCGCAGTTACCGTTCCCCCTCCGACTCCATACGTGCCCCCTGAACTCTGACGGTAGGAGCCGTCCTTTACCGTTGTCTTATTAGGCGGAGTCCTTCCATTCAATCGGGTAGACGCGGCCGCACTCATTGCATTTGGCGTCTTTCATTCCTTCGGGAATGACCGCGCGGGAGCCACAACCAGGACAAACGAGGTGTGGCTGGCGGACGACGCTCCAAGTACTGGGGCGCTGTCCCCGGATTTCGAGGTCCCCTTTGGGGACCCGAATCTCGACGTGGTGCACGTCGACGACGACGTAATCCTTTTGCGGGTTTTCGACGACGCGATACCAGGCCCCGCGCCGCAGTCCCTGCCCTTCGGCACGATCTCCACGACTGCGGGCCCACCCCATGTCAGCCATGCTTTCCTCGCACGAGTACCAGTATCGCAGCTTGTGGCACGACGAGATAGGTCTTCTCTTCGAATGTGATTTCCACCGCGGCTTTCCGGAAGAACAGCGCGTAGTCCCCCATCTCGGCCTGCATGGGGAGGTACTTCACCTCGGCCCCGCCCCCGTGGATCTTCCAAGGCTCCTCGTCCATGCTGGCAGGCTCCGCCATGGGAGTGCCCGGGCCCGTGGCGACGATACGCCCGCCCTGCACCTGCCGCCCTTCGATGGCCGAAGGGGGCAAATACAGGCCGACGTTGGTCCGCTCCTCTCCCTCCTCGGGAGCGATCAGGACACGGTCGCCGACGACAATCAAGCGTTTGGGGTCATCCGGCACACCGAGATGAGTAGCGCCGACTGGGCATTTTGCGCAAGTCGCAAGCCGCCCGTGATGCCCGTCACGCACCTTTTGCTTGACTTGTCAGGTCCCGTTTATAACAATGTCCGCCTCGCAGCGCATGCCGTCCTATCCCGTGGGAGGGCTCGTCCGATGCAAGAGACTGTCGCCAACGCCGCACAGACCCAGCAATGGAGTTTCGTGCTCCAGCAGCTCGTGCAGTGGGTGGTCGCTGGGGTGGCGTGGATCGTCCCCTTCCAGGCGAAGATTTTTGGATTCGTGCTCCGGGGCGAAACCTTCTGGAATCTTGCCGGGACGTCCCTCCTGCTGCTGCTGCCTGCCGCGGCGTTCATCGCGGGGATCTGGGGCACCATGGTATCCCTCTACACGATCCCCTTCCGCCTCGGACGCTCGGTGACGCTCATGCAGTCGGTCGCATTAGCGTGGTGGGACGCGTTGCGGATGGTGTGGTTCTATTGGGCGGGCCTCGTGAAGTTTCTCATCGTGCTCGTCGGCTGGGTGTGGGGACTGCTCAAGTTGAGCGTTCAATTGGTCTGGGGCACCCTGAAGGGCGCGATCACTTCGCCGCTCGCGATGCTCGACGCGACGTCGCGTCGCCCCGGCATCCCGTGGCCGGCCTTCGTCCTGTTGATCGTGTGGTCGGCGGTCGAGGCGACGATCTTCACGTTTACCCTGCGCCCCACGATGAGCGAGCTGCTGGCCGACCTCACGGGATACGAGGTCAACGGCTTCGCGCTGATTCTGATTCTGTGGATTTTCCTCGCGATCATCATCGCCGGCAGCTTTGCCTGCATTCAGGTGCTGAATGAGGCCATCAAGGAGAGGCAGACCGGCAATATCGTCTTCATGATCCTGGTCGAGATCGCCGTCGCCATGTTCGAAGTGCTGTTCCTCTATCGTGAGCTGGTCGACGCGATGACCCCGTGGCTGGCCCAGCAAGGGATCCAGCTGGGAGTTTTCGGCACGATCGGGCTCGCGTTCTTCGGCTGGGTGGGTGTGCGCGGCATGACCTGGTTCCTGTTCGGCCGCTTCGGCGCACCCGCCTTGATTGCTTTGCTCGGTCGCCAGCCGCTCGTCGTCGAGGGCATGGCGGCCCACGGCAGTGCCCCGGTGATGGCCGATTATTGGAAGGGTCCTATCGCCGCCCTCAAGGGCGAGCGCGAGTGGTTCCGCAAAGAAGCGCGCGAGCTGTTCGAGCTCGTGTCGCTGCCGGTGCTGCAGGTGGTCGCGGCCGGGCTCAATTTCCTGTTCGTGGTTTTCACGGGCCGCGGTCACTTCACGCTGCCGTTCAAGTCGATCGATGACGTCCTGGCCGCGACGCATTTCCCGGCGCGGGTCAGCGGCGAGGTGGCCCGGTGAAGCGCGCCGTAGTCGGGCTGGTAGCCCTTACTCTCGTTGGCTGCAAACCGCCGGCGAACGCGCCGCCTCCCAGGTCCACGTTGGTCGTGGGACTCGACGTGTCCGGCTCGTTTCGGAATAACCCCCGTTTCGACGACGCGTTACGGTACGCCGCCTTGTACATCTATGGCCATGTGAACGGACTCGGTGGTCTGAAACAGGCCACCGACGTCTTCGTCGGGTCGCTGGGCGGCGATGTCCCCGGCCAACCGAAGACGTTCCATCCGATTCAGGACCTCAGCGGCAAGACCCCCGCCGAGATCGAACGCGACCTGCGCTCCTGGTTCCCCGATGTCGACGCGCTCACCGATTTCAACGCATTCTTCCAGCGGGTGGCGGTCCACATCAAGCGGCAGAACCTCGTCCTCGCGCCGCTCAACATCGTGATGTTCTCGGACGGTCTTCCCGACATGCCGGGCGCGCGACGCATGCAGCCGAAAGAGCTGTACGCGAAAGTCGATCTCAGTCCGATCGAGTATCTGTCGCGCAACGTCACGGTGCGGCTGCTGTACGCCGATCCGCCGATCGCGCAGAACTGGGAAAAGCTCGTGCCCCGCAACCGCGTGAAGATCTGGACGCAGGACTCACAGGTCATGGACGGCTGGCACCGCCACGAGGTGCAGGGTGTGGCGATGGAAAACCAGGACTCGCTCTGGAGCTGGACGCAGCAAATCGTCGACTTCCGCGTGCGGCGGGGGAAGATTCTCTAACAGAACCTGTCGAAGGCCGCGGTGAGATCGGCCGCAATGTCCCGGGCATTGCGGCCTTCGATATTTCGGCGCTCCAGCATGAACACGAGCTGTCCGTCCTTGAACAGCGCGATCTGCGGCGACGACGGCGCGTAGCCCGTGAAGTAGCTGCGCGCGCGGGCCGTCGCTTCCGCGTCCTGTCCCGCGAACACCGTCACGAGACGTGGCGGCCGGCGGTCATGTTGGATCGCGAGCGCCGCTGCCGGTCTGGCGTTGCGGGCGGCACAGCCGCACACCGAATTGACGACGACCAGCGTCGGCGCGCGCTCGCTCGAGAGCACGGCGTCTACGTCGGCCGGGGTTCGTAGCTCCTCGAAGCCCAGGCGGGTCAGCTCCTCCCGCATCGGGCGGACCATCTCCGGATCGTACATCGGCACGTTGAGATTCCGCATGTCACCCTCGCTGCTATGTCTTGAGAAACGCGCTGATTGCGGCGCGAAAATCGGGCGTACTGCGACTGACGGCGTTCACATCGGCACCCAACCGCAGCCCATCGTCGAAGCTGAGCCCGTCCAGCTGGTAGAACTGCTGCTTCGTGAACGCCAGCGCCGACGGGCTCGCCTCGGCGAGCGCGCGCAGCACTGCGCCGGCCTGCTCGTCGAAGTCCGCGTCTTCGTAGACGCGGGATACGAGCCCGGCCGCCGCGGCGTCCGTGCCGTTCAGCAACCGGCCCGTGGCCGCCAGATCGAACGCGATCTTTTCCCCCACCGCGCGACGCAGCATGGTCATCACGATCGCCGGCACGAAGCCGCGTTGCACTTCCGGATAGCCGAACTGCGCCGACCGGGCGGCGAGAATCACGTCACTGGCCGTTGCCAGCCCGCAGCCGCCGGCGAGGGCGCGTCCCTGCACCAGCGCCACGACCGGCTTGGGCAGGCGGCGCATGCGCGTGAAGACCTCGGCAAAATGCAGGGCCGCACCGCGGTTCTGATCGAGCGTGTGGCCCGCGGACGCGAGCAGCTCGTTGAGATCCATCCCTGCGCAGAAGTCGCGGCCGGCGCCGCGCAGCGCGACGACCCGTACCGAGGCGTCGAGATCGGCGCGCTCGACCGCCGCGATCAGCCCATCGATCATCGCCGTGTCGATCGCGTTGCGCTTGTCGGAGCGGTTGAGCGTCGCCGTGAGGATCCCGCCCGCGACCTGGACCAGCACCCGATCGCTCACCGCTTCACCTCGATCTCCATGCGCAGCAGCGCGGTGGAGAACACTTTCCCCTGGGCGTCCGTCTTCAGGGAGATCGTGCCACCGCCATCGAGCGCGCCGTGCAACAGGAAATTGAGGGCGTGCAGGTTAGGCAGCTCGAAGCGTTCCACCGGACCTGTGATCATGCCTCTAAAATGCCGCGCCACGCGCGCTGCCGTCACCTGCTTCACGAGCAGCGGATAGTACTCCGGCTGCAACGCGATCAACCCGATGTTGGCGGTATCGCCTTTATCGCCAGACCGTGCATGGGCCAGGTCCAGAAGGTGCACCTTCCGCGACTTCGACCGCTGTTTCATGTCTGGATCAGCTCCACCGAGGGTTCCACCATCCTCTTGTCGATCAACGCCGGCCAGTACGCCACGACCTCCTCCGGCTTGGGCCGCCCCCCGGCGAAGCCGGTGACGCTGGGTGGGCCATTGAGAATGAGCGGCGCGATCTCGCGTGTGAAGCGATCGACGGCCGCCTTGTCGGGCGAGCGCACGCCGACCCGAAGCTGTACTTCGGGAATTGCCGCTGCGTCGATGTCCTGCAGCGCCAGCGGGCCGTGCGTAGCGTTCGCACCCACGAATTCGCTGAGGATCGCCTCGAACTTGAGACCCAGGGCGTCGAGCCGCTGGCGCAGAATGCGGTCGGCTGCCCTGGCCTTGTCCAACGCGTCCGGCCACGCATACACGAGCGTCCCGATCGCCTTGTACCCGTAAAAATAGGCGATCGATACCTTGAGCTTGTCTGTGGCGGGCTTTCCCCTGACGCCCGACACCCGAACCCTGTCCTTGCCCACCTGACGCAATTGGATCGTCGTAAAGTCGGCCACACCGTCCGGCGTGATGTAGTCCCTCGGATCGCCCATTTCGTAGACCAGCTGCTCGGTGACCCCGGCGACGTCGATGCGCCCGCCCGTCCCGGGATGCTTGATCAGATCGAACGTGCCGTCGGTGCGTGCCTCGACGATGGGGTAGCCCACAGCGGCGAGGTTCGGGATCGTCTTCCAGTCGCTCAGGCAGTTCCCGCCGCTCGCCTGGGCCCCGCACTCGATGATGTGTCCCGCCACGGTGCCCGCGGCGATGCGATCCCACGCATCGCGCGGCCAACCGAAGGCGTGCATCAACGGGCCGAGCGTCAGACCGGTGTCGGTGACGCGCCCGGTGATGACGACCTGCGCCCCGCGTTGCAGCGCCTCTACGACCGGCGCGGCGCCCAGGTAGGCGTTGGCGGAGAGCACGCGATCGCGCACGTCGTGCAGCGGCCGCCCCGTGTCGAGGTTCTGGAGATCGTGGCCACGGGCGATCAACCCGTCGAGCCGGCCCAGCAGATCGTCCCCGCTCACCACCCCGATCGTGAGCTTTCCCGCCAGGCCGAGCCGCCGGGCGACAGCGGCGACCGCCATGGCGCAGGCGCGCGGATTCACCCCGCCGGCATTGGCGGTGACTTTGATGCCCCGCTCCACCACCGTGGGAAGAATCCGCTCCATCTGGTCGACGAAGTCGGTGGCGTAGCCCCGCGTCGCGTCGCGCGACTTTTGTTTTTGCAGGATGGACATCGTGACTTCGGCGAGATAGTCCATCATCAGATAGTCGACGGGACCGCCGGTGACCTGGCGGTACGGCGCTTCCAGCCAGTCACCCCAGAATCCCTGTCCTCCCGCGACCCGCACCGTCGCCGGACGATCGCTCACCGCGGTCCGCTGGCTCCGCGCGCGCCCAACCCCGTTCCCACCGTCGTCCGCCGCGCCGCTATCGTGCCGGTCGACGTCGTCACGCGGGTTTCGATCAGCGCACTGAAACCCTCCGGCAGATCCAGCGGGGGCGGAGTCGGCAACCGCACGATGCGGCGCCCGCCGGCGACGACCGACAAGGCACCACGCTCACCCACGGGTTCGTCAGGCCCCAGAAACCGGATGCGGACCGTGCCCTTCCAGACGTGGCCCGGGAGCTTCGCGAATGCCGGATACAGCTCCACCGTCAACGGAATGCTGGTGACCGAATCGGACAACGCGACTCCCATGCGGCCGAACGCGTAATTCACCGGCTGATTGCCGCCGCGCAGCTGTTGACCGCTCGAGTCGTACACCGTCACGGAGAGGTCCGTCATCTCGTCCCACAGATCGGGGGGCAGGTCGAGGTCCACCTCCATCCGTTTCGCCCAACGCGGCGCGCGCACCTGCAGCGACTCTGGCGGTTGGCCGCGGCCCGCGATCGCATACGTCCGCTCGGCGCCGACGAGGTGGTACTGGACCTCACCGGTCACCGTGGCTCCTTGCACACTGGAGAACTCCAGGCCGCCATTCTGCGCGGGAGCGAGCGCCACGGGGCCGAGATCGGCACGCACCGTTACGGTTGCTGCTGACAGGGGCGGCGCGACAACGTCCAGCTCGTACACCCCCGGGACCATGTCTTCGGCGCGGACCGTGATCGACGCGCTACCGGGGTTCTCTTTCCCGATATCGACATCCTGCGCGGCAGAGCGTGCGGGTGCGCCATCAGGCTCGTACAGCCGCACCGTCGCTTGCTGGCCCTGCGAATCGGGCAACGTCACCGTCATCCGCAGCGTCGCGTCAGGCTGTGGCACGCGCAGGAAATAGCGTTGCACTCCGGCGGGCCCGATCATGCGGCGCTCATCGAACAGGACTTTCGCCGCGAGGTCCGTCGGGATGATGACCGTGTTCACCAGGGTGAACAAAGGACCGGCGATCGCGTCGCGGGGATTCACCGCCGTCACGGTACCGACGTAGACGCCGGGTGCCGTCAACGTGCTGCGATGGTAGGTGACGGGGATCGGGGTAGCGCGCGGGGCCGCATCGACGGTGTCGTCCACGCTGAGCCACGGCACATCGGCGTGCAACGCGAACTGCGCGGCGCGCAGGCCCGCGCGATGACGGACGGTGAACGTCTCGACGCTGTCCTGGTCGCTCGCGAAGCCGTTGCGGCGAAAGGCGGCCGACACCCCGGTCGTGGCGCGCACTTCATAGCTCGAGCCCTGGTGTCCGCCCTCGAGCCACTGGTAGGCGGCTTCGAGGACCGGCATACCCGCTCCCTCATCGATCAGGCGCGCGCCATTAAATGGGCGCGCCGACGCACGGAGTGCCTGGACGACGTCGGCGGCGCTCGCTCGACGGCCTTCCTGCACCAGCGCCGATGCGAGACAGCCAGCCAGTCCCGCGGCGTACGGCGTCGCCATGCTGGTGCCCACCTTGACCTCGTTGCCGGTGTCCCAGCGCGGCACGGTCGAGAATGCTATTCCCGGCGCCACGATGTCCGGTTTTGCCAACTCGCCGCCGCGCGAGCTGAAGTAACCGAGCGCATCGCGGGCTGGTGAGACGCCGGGCTGCGGCGGCCGGGCGTAGACGCCGGGGTACGTTGCACCGACCGTGAGCGCGAGATCGGCCGATCCGGGGAACCCCAGCGTCGAGAGTCCCGGTCCGTCGTTGCCGGCGGCAATCGCGAACACCACGTCGGGATGCGCCAGCAGAAACGCGTCCACGATCGAGTCGATGACCGCTCGACCCTCGTGCTCGTTGCCGACGCCAAAGCTCATGTTCAGCACCAGCGGCAGATTGCGCTGCGCGGCGTAGCGTGCCGCGTAATCGATCGCGCGCATCATGCTGCCGTGTACCGTTACGCCGCCGCGCGCGTTGTTGGCGATCTTGAGGCCGATGAGCTGCGCCCCGGGGGCCACGCCGTTGAATCCCGTTACATCGTAAAGATTGTGCCCCGCCGCGATGCCGGCGACGTGTGTTCCGTGCCCCGACGTATCGAAGAAGAGGTTGAGCACCGGTGCGCTGTCCGCTTCGCTGAAGTTCGCGACGATGGTCAGCGGCTTCGTCCCCAACGCGATCGTCTCACGCCCCTGCCGATAGTCATGCAACGGCATCTCGTCCTCGAACGAGCCGTCGAGATTGGTGTCGAGGAACGCCACCCAGCCATCCGACGCCTTCACGACCACGACTGGAAACTCGTCCGTATTGCGGCCGTTGCCGTTCACGTCGCCCGCGGGCGGCCGGCCCAGCGGCAGCTCACGGAACACGCCGCGGTACCACGTCGTGGCGGTTGTCAGCCGGCCGATCCGGGCGGCACCCTTCATTTCATTATCTGTTGGCGCTGGAAACGCAGCGAGCGCGACGCGCCCTTCACCGGAGAAGTCCCGCAGCTCGATGATCTTGGGCGCGCCCGTGCTCGTCGCAATGAGGCCGGGCACGTTCGGATCGATGCCGCTGTCGAGGATGGCGATGAGCACACCGCGGCCGTCGTAGGTCGGATGCATGGCTTGAAAGACATCCACGCCGGTGTTCTTCACCGGCATCAGGCCGAGCATGTAGGCGACGGCGGGATCGACGACCGGCGTCCGGCTTCCATCCGCGGCCACCGTCGTCGGGAGCGGGGGTGCTGCCGACTTCGTCGCGGGGGTGACCTTCGGACCGACGGCCTTCGTCGAGGCGCAGGCCGTCCCCAATACGAGGCCGGCAATCATAAGCGTCTTCATCATCACGTGAGACTCGGCAGCGCAAAGGCCCCGAGGTGGGGGCCGGTGAACTCAGTGCACACCTCGAGCAGAAACGCGAGCGTGTCGCGCGTTTCCTCGGGCGTAAGAATCGCATCGACAAAGCCGCGGGCGCCGGCGAACTTCGCGTCGAGCTGGTGCTCGTAATCGGCGCGCATCGCATCCACCGCGGCTGCGTTGTCCGGTTTGGAAGCGTCGGCGCCGTACACGGCCTGGATCGCCGATTCTCCCTCCATCACGCCCATGCGGCCGGTGGGCCAGGACACGATGAAGTCGGGGTCGAACCCCTGCCCCGCCATCGCGTAGTAACCGGCGCCGGACGCGTGATTGACCGTGAGCACCAGCTTCGGGACGGTGGCCGTCGCCATCGCTTCGACGAAGCGCGCACCCGCTCGAATGATACCCGTATGCTCGGCCTCGGTCCCGACCATGAATCCGGAAACGTCCTGAAGGAACAGCAACGGCAGCCGCTCGCGGTCGGCGTTTTCGATGAAGTACGCCACCTTCTCGGCGCTCTCCGTGTAAATGATGCCGCCGATCCTCGGCGCCTCGGCCTTTTTCTTGCCCTTGATCACGCCGCGCGAGTTCGCGATCACCGCGACCGGCCGACCCTCGATCGCGCCATGCCCGCAGATCATCTCAGGCGCAACATCCGGTTGGAACTCATCGAGCCGGCCGGCATCGAGCAGGCATTCGAACATCGCCCGGACGTCGTAGCTCATGCGGTGATCGACGGGAATCAGCTCGTACAGCGCTTTCACGTCCCGCTTTGGTGCCGGGTAGGTGCGCGGCGACGCCGGTGCATGCGGCAGGCGGCCGACGTACTCGCGGATGCGTCCGATGCATTCCTGGTCGTCCTTGGCGCGGTAATGCGCGACGGCGCTGACGGAGGTGTGCGTCGCCGCACCGCCCAGCGTTTCCGCATCCACGACTTGTCCCGTGGCGCCTTTGACGAGATTCGGCCCGCCCAGTCCCATGAACGAGGTGCCGTCGACCATGAAGATCACGTCGGACAATGCCGGCAGATACGCGCCACCCGCGATGCAGGGGCCCATGACCGCGGCGATCTGCGGAACTTTGAGATAGCGGCGCATGATCGAGTTGTAATAGAAAATCCGGGCGGCGCCGTACTGCCCCGGAAAGACGCCGCCCTGATAGGGCAGATTCACACCGGCGGAATCGACCAGGTAGACGATCGGAATGCGCTGCCGCATGGCGATCTCCTGCGCGCGCAGGATCTTCTTGATCGTCTCGGGCCACCACGACCCGGCTTTGACCGTCGCATCATTGGCCACCACGACGAGCGGCCGGCCGCCCGCGCGGCCCAGGCCCGTCACGACGCCGGCGGCCGGCGCCTGGCCGTCGTACTGGTCCCAGGCGACGAGCAGGCCGATTTCGACCCACGGACCGTCCCGGTCGAGCAGCGCGGCCACGCGCTCGCGCGCGGTCAGCTTGCCTTGATCGTGCTGGCGCTTGATGCGCTCCGCGCCGCCGCCCTGTTCCAGGCGCGCGCGCAGCTGCTGGTATTCATCGCTGAGCGTCCTGAGGCGGGGGGCGGGGGGGCTCACGCGGCGACGTGCTCCGCCGCCCACTCCTGGATGTATTTGATGAGGTCCGAGGTCGGCGTACCCGGGCCGAACAGCCTGCCCGTCCCTTGCGACTCGAGCGCGCTCATGTCTTCCGGGGGGATGATGCCGCCGCCGGTCAGGAGCACGTCCTGGCGACCGGCGGCGTCGAGCAGCTTGCGGACGCGTGGGAACAACGTCAGGTGAGCCCCCGACAGGATCGACAGGCCCACGACGTCCACGTCTTCCTGGATCGCCGCCTGGGCGATCATCTCCGGGGTCTGATGCAGCCCGGTGTAGATCACTTCCATCCCGGCATCGCGCAGCGCCGCCGCGACGACTTTCGCGCCGCGGTCATGGCCGTCGAGGCCGGGCTTCGCCACCAGAATGCGGATCGGCCGGCGTCGTGCAGTCATCAAGAGCGGAAGCGCAGCAGCGCCGCGAGGCCGTCCACGACACGACGGGCTTTTTCGTCGTAGAGGACATCCACCTGCGCGCGCTGACTCAGCGCTTCTTCGATCGCCTCATCAATGCGAGGATCGTCATCGTGACCGTCGGCCAGCAGCGTGCGCACCTGTCCCCGAGTGAGCGCCTTCAGCGTCAGGTCGGGCCCGTTGACGGCCCAGCCCCGCGGCACGCCGTCCTTGACCGCGTCGGCGTGGGCGCGTTCCCAGGCGCGCTCGCGCTCTTCCCGGAGCACCAATGTCGCCTCCTGCACCTCGGCGGGCGTCGCGTTCTTGGGGTTCAGCTTCACCACGCCGAGCACGAGGTCGTGGACATAGCTGTGAAGGTGCGGAATCACCGCGCCGGCGTCCACACCCACGCTGCCCAGGACGATGCCGGCGAGCGGCTTGCTGCGGTTGATCTGAAAGACACGGTCCGCGATCTGCGCGTAGAACCGCTGCTTCTCGGTGCGGATGCGCATGTGGTAGTTGTGTTCGCCGGCGCTCCCGGACGGCGTTCCGCCGCGTGCCATGACCTGGCGTTGCGTGCCGCCGTGGAATTTGCTCGCGCGCGACGACTCGATCCCCGCGAGCCCCGCCAGCTCCACGCAATCGTACGCCGCCACCTCGAAAAAGCGCGCGGCCGTCCGATCGTAGACGACAGCGAGGATGGTGCCGAATTCCTCTTCGAGCACCAGGAGCTCGCGCACGAGCGGCTCGTGCCGGACGGCCAGCCGCGAGCGATGCACGTGCGGCAGCGGGATCGCCACGAATAAGCCGAGCTGCCGCGACGCGAAGATCGCGATCGCGCGGGCGCTCGGCAGGTGGCTGGGCTCCTCCAGATAATCGAGGACCTCACGGAGCGCGGCGGAGATGACCTCGCGATCCTGATGCGTGAGTGCCTGGCGCGCGAGCGCCGCTTCGCTTTCGCGCACGCGGTTTTTCATCTTGATCAGGTACTTGCCGCGGCTGCGGTCGCGCGGCTCGAGCTTGAGGTAGCACGTCACCACCCAGTGGCTGCCGGGTTGTATCGCCACGAGCCGTGCAATGGCGGCGTGGGCGTCGTGCTCGCTGAGTGCGGCTGGCAGTACGTTCATGGCTAGAAGAACACCGGTTCGCGGTAGGCTCCCCACACACGCTCCAGCGCGTGACGGATCTCGTAGAGCGTGGCGTAGGCGCGGGCACAATCCAACATGGGACCGATGACGTTGTGATCCGACTCCGCCGCCTGTCGCAACGCCTCGAGGCGGCGCTCCACCAATTCGTTGTCTCGCTCGGCGCGCAGGCGCGCCAGGCGCTGCCGCTGCTGCTCCTCGGCATCGTTCGACACCTTCAGAATTTCGACCGGGTGATCGTCATCGGACAGGAATTCGTTTACCCCCACGATGACCTTTTCCCCCAGCTCCACCTCACGCTGGAAGGCGGCGGCCGACTGGGCAATCTGGCGCTGAAACCAGCCCGTCTCGATCCCCCGCACGACCCCGCCGATCGAGGCAATCTCGGCGAACAGCGCCTCCGCCTCCCGCTCCAGCTGATCGGTGAGCGCCTCGATGAAGTACGCGCCCCCCAGCGGATCGATGACCTCGGCGATGCCGGTTTCGTGCGCCAGGATCTGCTGCGTGCGGAGCGCGACCTGCACCGATTGCTCGGTCGGCAGCGCGAGTGTCTCGTCCAGGGAATTCGTGTGCAGCGACTGGGTACCGCCGAGCACGGCGGCGAGAGCCTGATAGGCGACGCGGACGATGTTGTTGAGTGGTTGCTGGGCCGTCAGCGTGACGCCCGCCGTCTGGCTGTGGAACCGCATCATCCAGGACCGCGCCTGCCTGGCCTTGTAGCGCTCGCGCATGTGACGCGCCCAGATGCGCCGCGCCGCCCGCAGCTTCGCGATCTCTTCGAAGAAGTCGTTGTGAATGTCCCAGAAGAAGGAAAGGCGCGCGGCGAACGAATCGATGTCGAGCCCCCGGGCGACGCCCCGCTCCACGTATGTGAAGCCGTTGGCGAGGGTGAACGCCAGCTCCTGGGCCGCCGTGGCGCCCGCTTCGCGGATGTGATAGCCCGAGATCGAGATCGTATTCCACAGCGGCGTATGCTTTGCGCCCCACTCGAACATGTCGACGATGACCTTGAGCGCCGGCTCGACCGGATACACCCACGCGTGCTGGGCCATGTACTCCTTGAGAATGTCGTTCTGCACCGTTCCGCGGAGCTTCGCGATCGGGACGCCCTGCTTTTCGGCCGCTGCGACGTAGAAACAGAACAGAATGGCGGCCGGGCCATTGATCGTCATGGACGTCGAGACCTGATCGAGCGGGATCCCGGCGAACAGCGTCTCCATGTCGGCCAGCGACGAGATCGCCACGCCACACTTGCCCACTTCCCCCTCGGAGCGGGGATGATCGGAGTCGTAGCCCATCAAGGTGGGAAAGTCGAACGCGACGGAAAGGCCGGTCTGGCCATGCTCGAGCAGGAATTTGTAGCGGCGGTTCGTGTCGGTCGCGCTGCCGAAGCCGGCAAACTGACGCATCGTCCACAGCTTGCCGTGGTACATGGTCGGATGAATGCCGCGCGTGAACGGATACTCACCAGGCCGCCCCAGCTGCCGCTCCACGTCGTATCCGTTGAGATCGGCCGGCGTGTAGACGGGCTTTTTCTGGATGGTCATTTGCCGTTCCTCACTTGCTCCAGGACCTCCGCCGCGACGTCGTAGGGACTGCGTGTCCCGGCGGCGACATCCTCGAGCCGCCGTGCCAACAGGTCTTCCGCCTGTGTCGCGTCCCATACCCATTGGCGGATGGCGCGGTTCACGACTGCCCGGGTGCGGGCAGCTAACCGGCGTTTCCGACGCTCGACCAGCTTTCCCGTGCGCTCGAGGAACTCGTGGTGCTGGTCCAGCGCAGCGATGAGCCCGGCGATCCCCTCACCCGTGGAGGCGACGGTGGTGAGTACAGGGGCGTCCCAATCGTTGGAAAGTTGGACGGTTGGAAGGTGTTTCCGTCCAACCTTCTCACCTTCCAACTTTCCGTGGTGAGGCCGCACGTGCGCAAACGCATTGCCCCGTCGGATCCCCAGCATCACTTCCACTTCCTGCTTCAACTTATCCGCCCCCGGGCGATCGCTCTTGTTGATCACATACAGCTCGGCGATCTCCATGACGCCGGCCTTGAGCGTCTGGATGCCGTCGCCCGACTCGGGAACGAGCACCAGCACCGTCGTCTCGGCGGTGGCGGCGACGTCCAATTCGGTCTGGCCCACTCCGACCGTTTCGATGAGAATGCGATCGAACCCGAAGGCCTCGAGCACGTCCGCGACCTCTTCGGTCGTGGTGGCGAGACCGCCCTGGGCGCCGCGCGTCGCCATCGACCGGATGAAGACGCCCGGATCGAGACTCACCGACTCCATCCGGATCCGGTCGCCGAGCAGCGCGCCACCGGTGAACGGGCTGGTGGGGTCCACCGCGATGACTGCGACTTTGAGGCCAGGCTCGCGATACGCGCGGACCAGCTGCTCGGTGAGGGTGCTCTTTCCCGCTCCGGGCGGCCCGGTGATTCCGATGCGTTGGGTGTTTCCCTTCCCGATCTTCGCATGGAGCTCCGACAACACGCGCTCGAAGCCCTCGCGCTGGTTCTCGACCAGGCTAATGGCACGGGCGAGGGCGGCGGTGTCACCGCGCGCCAGCCCTTCGAGCACCGCATCGAGTCGCATGTCTAAGGATAACGGTGGCGTGCGCGTCACAGGAGGGTTCCGCGCAAGATCACGCTCGCCACGGAGAAGTAAATGACCAAACCGGTGACGTCGACGAGCGTCGCGACGAACGGCGCCGACGCGCTGGCGGGGTCGAACCCGAGCCGGCGAAGGATAAAGGGAAG
>DASPXJ010000121.1:0-10421 GCA_035637355.1 Gemmatimonadales bacterium | reverse complement strand
TGGCGCTATCGCGAGGCGGGTGGGTGGCAGCGGCAACGCAGCGGGGACGCACTCCGGCGCGTCGTGCGGCTGACGCCGGTCGAGCCGCTCCCGCGCGCGTGCCGCGGCCACCTCGTCGTGCCATCGGAGCTGGACCCCGAGGGCACCAGCACGTACCTGCGCTGGCAGGTCGCCACTTACGGGCCATTCCGGCTGGTGAAGGTGGAATGCGGCTGGGGCAATTTCTGCCCGACCGGGAATGCCCGCGTACAGTTCTCGACGCCGGTGCGCGGCGCCGATCTGCTGCGAGGCGTGCACTTCCTGCCCCGGATCCCATTCGCCGTCGACGATACCAGCGACGAGTCCGCGTCGTGGACCCTCGAAGCTTCGCTGAAGCCGCGCACCGGCTACGCGATCGTCGTCGACACCCTGGTGCTGCGCGACGTCTTTGGCCAGAAGCTCACCGGGAATCCCGTCAAAGCATTCGCCACCACCGGCTACCCGGCCGCCGTCAACTACGACTACGGCATGTTCCTGGTAGAACGAAACGGCTATCGGACCTTCCCGGTCCATCACGTGAACGTCGACACGCTGCTCGTGACCACGGCCGCGGTTCCCGAGAGCCTCGAGGCGCTCGTGCTGCGCGCGCCGCCCTGGGGCCTCGGCGATGTCTGGACGAAACTCGCACCCACCGCGACGCAGCGCGCCCTCGCGGTCGAATCACGGCGCGACGTGCCGCTGCTGAGTGTGGTGCGCGCCCCGGTGTACGCCGCACGTCCCGGTGGCCCAACGCTCAGCGCGGTGCGGATCACCTATCCGGACAGCAGTCCTAAATCCCGGCGCCCGGCTCCTGTCGCCCTGTTGCAGACGACCGATCTCGGCATCACCGCGCGAGTCGGCGAGAACGAAGCGCTGGTGTGGGTCACCGGCGTGCAGGATGGCGTCCCGAAATCCGGTGTCGCCGTCGAGCTGCACGACCCATTCGGCCGCGTGCAGGCGCGCGGTACCACGAACCCACAGGGACTCGTCAGACTCGCCGGCTTCTCTCCCGATACGAGCGTTGAAGTCCAGCAACGGGGCTTTGCCGGCTACGTCTCCGCGCGCGCCGGCCTCGATCGCGGCGTCGTGCCGGTCAACACCTGGTCCGGCGACCTGGCGCCCTGGCGCTTCAACGTTGGATCGGCCTACGGGACCGCGCGGCTGCCTGTGGCCGCCACGGTCTTCACGGAGCGGGGCATCTACCGTCCCGGGGAGCCGGTCTACGTCAAGGCGATCGTGCGCACCGGCAACCTCGGCGCGCTCCGCGTGCCGGCAGCGAGCGACTCGCTGCGGTGGCTGTTCCGCGATCGCGAGGGCGGCGTCCTGCGCGACTCGATCGTCCGGCTGTCCACGTTCGGCACCGCCGCGCAGGCGCTGACGATCGGCAATGACGCGCCCCTCGGCACCTACAGCGTGTCGCTCCAGCTGAAGCGCGGCGACTGGCAGGACGTCGCCACCACGAGCTACCGCGTGGCCGAATACCGGCCGCCGGAGTTTCTCGTGAACGTGACGACGGACAGTGGCCCGCGGTTCAGCGGCGACTCGCTGCGCGCTACCGTCGAAGCGCGGTACCTGTTCGGCGCGCCGATGGCGCGCGCGGTCGTCAACTGGACGTTGAACGTGACGCCCGGGTCCGTGTGGGGCCTCGAGATCCCCGGCCTCGATCGCTACTACCTCGGCGAGAACGGCTGGTGGTGGGAAGATTGGGACCCCACGCGCTCGCAAACACGCAGCGTCACCTCAGGCGTCGATACCCTCGACGCGGCTGGGCATTTGACGCTCCGTGTCCCGCTTTCCGCGGTCGAAGGACGACCGGCCAACGCGCGCGTGCAAGCGACCGTCACCGACGTGAACCGTCAGACGGTCTCCGATGCCGCGACCGTCCTGGTGCATCCCGCGTCGTTCTACATCGCCGCGCGGCCGCTCGGCGCCACCTATTTCTGGACGGCCGGGACGCTGCAGGAAATCGCCGTACTCGCCGCCCGTCCCGATGGGCGTCATGTCACGGGCGTGCGCATCAAAGGCACCGTCGTACGCCGCGAATGGCATCGCGTGCAGCGTGCCCGCGATGGTGTTGAAGAACAGATCGGCGAATGGGTGGCGGACACTGTCGCACGCTGCGATCTCCTGAGTGCCGAGGCACCGGTGAGCTGCCGGTTCACGCCGTCGGCCGGCGGGACCTACATCGTTTCGTTCCAGGCGACAGACGAGAAGGGCCGCGCCGCCTCGACCAGCTTCTATCGGTGGGCGACGGGGAAGGACTGGATTCCCTGGAACGACGAGAGCCAGTTCAAGATGGATCTGATTCCCGACAAGACTCGCTACGCGGTCGGAGATACTGCCACGATCCTTGTCGCCTCGCCGTTCACCGATGCCGAGGCGTGGGTCACGGTGGAGCGCGAAGGGCTGATCGAGCAGCGGCGGATGCGGGTCGCGAGTGGCGCGACGTCGCTCAAGTTCCGGATCACCGAGGCTTACGCGCCCAACGCCTTCGTCTCGATGGTTCTGGTGCGCGGCCGCAGCGCGCCGCCCGGCGGCATCGCCGATCCGGGCCGACCCACGCTGCGCGTGGGGTACGTCGAGCTGCGTGTGACGCCGGAGGTGAAGCGGCTGACGGTCGATGTGAAACCGCAGGCGGCGGAATACCGGCCGGGGGAAAGCGCGCGCGTGCAGATCCGCGTGCAGGACGCCGCGGGCCGCGGCCGGCGCAGTGAAGTGACGCTCTGGGCGGTGGACGAGGGCGTGCTGTCGTTGACGGGCTACAAGACGCCCGATCCGCTCGACCTGCTGTACCAACCGCGCGGCGTCAGCCTCCGGCTCGCGAGCAACCTTGTCGCGATCGCGCCGCAGGTGCTCGACCAGGAAGGCACGTCGATCAAGGGCGAGCAGGAGCCCGGCGGCGGCGGCGGGCTCGCGGGCGGAGACATTCTGCGCTCGCGCTTCAAAGCCACGGCGTTCTTCCTCGGCGCCGTCGAGACCGATTCGAGCGGCGTCGCCACGGCGACTGCGAAGCTGCCCGACAATCTCACCACGTTCCGCGTCATGGCCATCGCCGTCACGGCGGGCGACCGCTACGGACATGGCGAATCTCCGCTACTCGTCACGCGGCCGTTGCTGGCTCGTCCCGCGCTGCCACGCTTCCTGCGTTCCGGCGATGCGTTCTCGGCCGGGGTCGTGGTCAATCAGCGCGCAGGCGGTACGCCGATGGTCACCGTACGCGCGCAGGCGCAAGGCGTCGTCCGCAGCGGCGATGCGACGCGCACGGTGACGATCGCGGCGGGCCGCGGCAGCGAGGTGCGCTTTGCCTTCCGCGACACGACCGCCGACTCCACCGCGTTTCGGTTCGATGTCGCGGGGCAGGGGGATTCCGATGCCGTGCTCGTGCGCCTCCCGGGCCGTCCCGTGTTCACGCCGCGAGCGTATACGGTCACGGGCAGCGTCGTGGACACAGCGACGGTCGTGATCTCGCTGCCCGAAGCGGTCGATCCGGATCGCTCACGCCTCGAGTTCGGCATCGGCACCACACCGCTCGCGGTGCTGGCGGGCAGCTACCGCTGGCTCTCGGTCTATCCGTTCGACTGTTCGGAGCAAATCTCGGACGAGATGATGCCGCTGATCGCGATTTATCGCGCGGGGCCAACCGCCCAGTTGCCGGGACTCACGCGCGAGCGCGCGCGCAGCGAGATCCAAGAAGGCGTGGCAGTGCTGAGCGCGCGCCAGCGGCCGGACGGCGGCATCGGCCTGTGGTCGGCCGAGGATTGGACGACGCCGTGGCTGAGCGCCTACGCCGGCGAGGCGTTGCTGGCGGCCCGGGCCGCCGGCATCGCGGTACGTGACTCGGTCCTCACGCGACTCGGCAACTACCTGTATCGCAGTGTGCACGAGCGGCGCACGATCCAGGCGCCGATCTACGCGTGGTACGCAGATCATCGAGTGCTGCTCGCGGAGCAGGTGGCCGCCGCCGACTTCCTGAGTCGCGCGGGCCGAGCCGACTTGCCCACGGAGAACGAGCTGTACCGCCTCGCGGCGCAGCTGGCGTGGGAAGACCGGCTGCGGCTTGCGCAAATGATGGCGCGGCGCGGTGCGGCCGGCGCCGCACGGCAATTGATCGCGCCGATCTGGGCGTCGGTGCGCGTCGCAGGACGGCGCGCCGTCCTGCCCGACTCCGCCCGCCGGGTGTTCTGGTTCTACTTCCCGTCGGGACAACGGCCGGTCGCGCGCCTCTTGTCGGCGACGCTGGCCGTGGACTCGACGCACGCGCTCATCGGACCGCTGGTTGAGACGCTCGTCGAGCAGACCAATCGCACGAGCCGGTGGGGTTATTGGAACACACAGGATTATGGTGCCGCCGGGGCGGCGTTGGCCGACTTCACGGCGCGCCAGACGCGCGCGGCACAGCGCGGGTACGAGCTGCGGGCCGGGAATCAGGTCGTCGTCCGCTCCCGTGGTGAGGATTTGCGCGAGGTCACGCGCGCATTGACCGGGATGGTCTCCAACGATCCCGCCGGCGGTCAACGCGTCACGCTCACGCTGCGCGCGAGCGACGCCGCGCCCAATGGCGTGCCGTTGTTCTTCTATGCGACGGTTCACGAAGTCCCGCGCCAGCGACCGGTCACACCCGATCAGCAAGGCATTCAGGTGGAGCGCTGGTATGAGGACTACGACACCGGGAAGCCGATCGTCCGCGCGCCCGAAGGATCGCTGGTGCGCGTACGCTTGCGCATCACGGTGCCCGCGGACCGGCAGTTCGTCGCGCTCACCGATCCGTTGCCGGCGGGACTCGAAGCCGTCGATCTGAGTTTGCGCACATCAGGACAGGTGCCGGGCCCGGCGGCGACTGTGTCCGAGAGTCGCGTCAGTGTTGACGAGGAAGGCGGAGGGGAAGGGGAACGCGTCGAGGGCCAGTCGGACTATCTGTACGGCTGGTACTACGGCAGCTGGGACTCCGGGTGGTGGTCGCCGTTCGATCACAAAGAGCTGCGTGACGATCGCGTCGTCTATGCCGCAACGGTCCTTTGGACCGGAAAGTACTCGGCGACCTATATCGCGCGCGCGACGACGCCGGGCACGTTCATCCGGCCGCCGGCGCACGCCGAGGAGATGTACAACCCGGCGGTGCAGGGACGGAGCGATGGTGGCGTGTTCACCGTGACGCCGAAAGCGCCATGAAATTCGTTCTTGCCGCCGCGTTCTTGGCGACGCCTTTGATCTGGATCGCATTGCCACTGCCGCAAGGTCTTACGGCGCCACCGGTCGTGTCGAGTCTCACGCTCGAAGACCGCAACGGGCTCGTGCTGCGCAGCACGCGAGCAGGCGATGGCTCGTTACAGCGCTGGCTGTCGCTGGGCGAGATCGATCCCGACGTGCTCGAGGCATTCGTTGCGAGCGAGGACCATCGCTTCTACGAGCATCGCGGCGTCGACGTCCGGGCCGTCGCGCGGGCGGTGGGGCAGAACCTGCGCGCGCGGCGCGTGCGGTCCGGTGCGTCCACGATCACAATGCAGCTCGCGCGCATCCTCCGGCCGTCGCGTCGCACGTTACGGGGTAAGCTCGTCCAGGCGCTCTGGGCGTTGCGGCTCGAGGCGCATCTCTCGAAGCAGCAGATTCTCGAGCAGTACCTGAATCGCGTGCCGCTGGGGCAGGGCACCACGGGTGTCGACGCGGCTGCCGCGCTGTACTTCAACGCCACGGCCGCTCGGCTGTCGCTCGGACAGGCGGCGTTGCTGGCGGGGCTCGCCAGCGCGCCGTCGACCGACAATCCGTTCGTCGCGGCCGAGCGCGCGCGCAGCCGGCGCTCGCTCGTGCTGGACCGCGTCAGCCGCTCGCCCTATGCCGGCGCGGACGCGGTCGAGCGCGCCCGGCGTGAGCCGCTCGTCGCAACCCGAGCGACGCCGCCGTTCCTCGCGCCCCATTTCACGAGTCGAGTGCTCCAGTCGGCCCCCGCCGATACGGCGGCCGGCGTGTGGCGCACGTCGCTCGATCTGCCGCTGCAGACGGCGCTCGAGTCGGAGGTCCGTCACACGGTTCGGACGCTGTCCGAACGGGGGGTGCGGGAGGCCGCGCTCGTCGTCCTGCGGAATTCGACTGGTGAGCTGCTCGCGTGGGTCGGCTCGCCGGACTTCTGGGCCGACTCGACGGGGCAAGTGGATATGGTCGTCTCGGCGCGCCAGCCCGGCTCGGCGCTCAAGCCCTTTCTATATGGCCTGGCGTTCGACCGCGGCTACACGCCGGCGTCGGTGCTGCCGGACATCCCACGCGCGTACCCAACGTCCACAGGGCCCTATCAGCCCCGCAATTACGATCGCCGGTTCCACGGGCCCGTGCGCGCCCGCGAGGCGCTCGCGAGTTCGTACAACGTGCCCGCGGTCGAACTGGCCAATCGGCTTGGCGCCGCGAGCCTGCTGCGCGTGCTGCACGACGCCGGCTTCCGATCGCTGGCGCACTCGGCCGATTACTACGGTCTCGGCCTGGCACTCGGCAACGGCGACGTCACGCTGCTCGAGCTCGCAAACGCCTATCGCGCCCTCGCCGCGGGCGGAGTGTGGACACCAGTCGAATGGCGCACGGTGAGTCCCGCGGAAGGATCAGCGTTGGATCGTCGCTTCATGTCTGCGGGATCAGCGGCTCTCGTGATGGACATTCTCGCCGATCCGACGGCGCGCATTCCCGGCTTCGGCGTCGAGACGCCGTTCGACTTCCCGTTCCCCGCCGCGGTGAAGACCGGGACGAGTCACCACTTCACCGATAACTGGGCGGTCGGTGTCACAGGCGAATTCACGGTTGCCGTGTGGGTCGGCAATTTCGATGGCCAGCCAATGCGCGGCGTGAGCGGCGTAACGGGAGCGGGGCCGCTGCTGCATCGCGCAATGCTCGTCACGGCGCGCCGCTACGCGCCGGGCGCGCTCCCCGGTCCTGGGTTTTTCGGGGCAACGCGGTTGCGAGTCTGTGCGTTGTCGGGGTTGCGCGCGGTGGATGGATGTCCCGATCTCGACGAGTGGTTTCTCGCAGGTACCGCGCCGCAGCAGTCCTGCGACTGGCATCGCGATGGAGTAGTCGTGTGGCCGGCGGAATATGTGGAATGGGCGGCGCAGAACGGGCAGGGCGACGAAGGGGCTGCGACTGAGACGGCGGCGAATACTGCGGCGGCGAAGGGGGCGGCCGGGGGGCAATTCCAAATCGTATCGCCGCGTCGCGGCGACCGCTACGAGATCCCGCCCGGAATCGACTCGCGCTACGCGACGATCGCGCTGCGCGCCGCTACGCTGCGGGGAGACGGTGCGGTGCGGTGGTTCATGGACGGCCGGCCCCTCACGACCTCGCGCTGGAGCCTGATTCCGGGAAGCCACGTCGTGCGTGCTGTCACGGCGTCGGGTCAGGTTGACGAGACCACGTTCGAAGTTGACAACGGAGCCGCCCGCCCCTAGAACTGACTCATGCCGTCGCGCCGTCTTCTAGCCGCGTGGGTCGGGGTGGGGGTGCTCGTTGTAGTGCCGGCTGCCGTCGCCGCGCAGACGCGGTCGTGGGTCCCGCCACAGCCCCCTTGCGACATCAAGGCCGGCCATTTCCGCATCAATTCTGCCATCGTAGACCTGCAGAGCGCGGCGACCAAGCCCAACACGCGCGATCGCATGCTGCAAGCGGCGCAGGACGTCCTCACGCGCTCGATCACCGGAGATCAGCAGGACAAGAATCCCGCCGCGTGGTACTACCTCGGCCGCTACTACGTGGAGATGAAAGACGCGGGCGGCGCCGACAGCGCCTTCCGGCGGGCACTCGCCCTGGCCCCCCAATGCCAGCCGGACATCGACTCGTACCGCGAGCAGCTGTGGGGCGACGTGCTGCAGGCCGGTCTGCGCACCTGGCAGGAAAACAAGCTCGATTCGGCGAAGACGTTGCTGCGCCAGGCCGCGGCACTCCGTCCTACGCACCCCCGCGCGGCGTTGGCGCTGGGACAAATCTATGTGTCCGAGAACAAGATCGATTCTGCATCCACGTGGCTGGCGCAGGCGGCGACCGCCGCGGGGGACGACACCGCGTTCGCCCAGCAAAAGAAGGACGCGCTGGGAACGGCCGTGCGGCTCAATATCCAGCGCCTCCAGTCCGACACCGTCGTACAGCGCTGGCAACGGACACGCTTCACGCGCGACTCCACCCAGCGCGCGCTCACCGCCGATTCGATCGTTCTCGCGCGGGTCGAAGCTTCGTCTGCCTCGCGCCGGGCACGCGGCGCGCGGCTTGCGCCGGCCGATCAGCAGTCGTTCAGCCGGGATTCGAGCGCACGGGCGCGTGCGGTGGCCGACCGTCGCGCAACCCTCACGGCCCGGGCCAGCGCCGTGGCCAGCGACAGCGCAGCCGCCCAGCCGTCGTACGAGCCCGTGATTCGCACGTATCAGTCGTACCTCAAGGCCTATCCTGAGGCGACGGACGCCGTCCCCGGCCTGGCAAGCCTGTATTACCAGAGCGGCCGCCTGTCCCAGGCGGACACGGCCTTCGAGGCCATCTATCCCGCCAGCCGCCGGACGGACCCTCGGACGCTGCTCGAGGCGGGACGCGGCGCTCTGCGGGCGAATGCTTTCGCTTTGGGGGCGAAACTGATCGAGCGTGGCCTGGCGCAGCTGCCATACGACCGCGATGCCCTCGCAGACCTCGGCAATAGCTACCTGGCGCTACGGGATTCGGCGCGACTGCTTCCGGTCGCCCAGCGGCTCGCGGCCATCGATCCGCTGAACCGCACGACACTGCGAATCGTGGCGGCCGGCTGGGACCTGCGTGGCCGGCGGGATTCGGCCCAGAAATACAAGGATCTTGCCGATGGCGGGCTCCAGGTGGAGATCTCGATCAGCACGTTCGATGCGGACTCGAATGGCTACACCCTGACGGGGGTCGCCAGTAATTCCGCCAACACCACATCCCCGGTTCAGCGGCTGAGGTTCGAGTTCCTCGACGCATTGGGGAATGTCCAAGTCACGCAGTCGGTTGAAGTCCCACCATTACCTCCCCAAGGTTCACACGAGATCGAGCTGCACGTTCCCGGAACGACGCTCGTCGCCTGGCGTTACCGTCCCTCCTAAGCGATATTAGCTGTTGAAGTTGCGCCGTTAGCTTCAGAAACTCCTTGAACCTCTAGGCGGTAGCAGTGATTCGCGTACAAACGGTGGCCCCCGATTCGTTGGGAGCCGCCCTGCAGCTCATCCCGGGAACGGAGTTGCTCACGGTCAATGGCAAGGGCCTTGAGGACTTTCTCGACTGGGAGTTTCTGACCGCGGACGAGCAGTTCGTGCTGCGGGCGCGCCTGCCGTCCGGCGAGGAGATCGAGTACGACGTCGAGCGCCCCGAGGGCTTGCCCATGGGTGTCATGCTCGAGCCGCCACGGATCCGGCGCTGCGCCAACCACTGCGACTTCTGCTTCGTGGACGGTAATCCGCAGGGGATGCGGCAGGCGCTGTACATCCGCGATGATGATTACCGCCTCTCGTTCCGCTATGGCAACTTCGCCACCCTGACCAACCTCAAGTCGTGGGATCTGGACCGCATCGTGGAGTACCGGTTGTCGCCGCTGTACGTCTCGGTGCACGCCACGGACCCCGTCGTCCGTCGCTGGCTGCTCCGCAATCCCGAGGCACCTGAAGTGGTTTCTCAGCTCCGCTGGTTCGGGGAGCGGGGGATCTCGTTCCACACCCAGGTCGTGTTGGTGCCGGGCATCAACGACGGGCCGGAGCTGACGCGCACGCTGAGCGATCTCTACGGCCTGGGCCCCTGCGTCCTTTCGGTCTCCGTCGTCCCCGTGGCCCTGACCGAGTTCAGCAAGCACGCACTGGTGCGCCAGCCGACGCGTGACGAATGCCGAGCCGCGCTCGCCACGGTGGACGACTTCGCGGCGCGGGCCGTGGCGGATCGCGGCGTGCCCTGGTGCTACGGGGCCGACGACCTCTATCTCCAGGCCGACATGCCGCTGCCCCCGGCGGAATGGTATGGCGACTTCGAGCAGCGCGAGAACGGCGTCGGCGCCGTGCGGTATCTCCAGACCAGGATTCAGGCTGCCCGTCCCGTTCTGGAGGCCGAGCGCTGGCGCGATAAACGCATCGGCATCGTGACAGGTACCGCGATGGGGCCACTGATCCCGCAGATCGTGGCTGATCTTACGCGGATTACCGGCGCGCACTACGAGATTCTAGCGCTCGAGAACACCCTGTTCGGGCCATCGGTGACGACCGCCGGCCTGCTTCCCGGGAAGGTGGTGCTCGCGGCGCTGCAAAACCGCAGTGACCTCGATTTCGCGCTGCTGCCCGCCGAGGCCGTCAACGACGACCTGCTGTTCATGGACGATATGGAGGCGCGCGATTTGGCGGCTCGCTTGCCCATGCCGGTGCGGTTGTCGTACGATTTTGCGGATGCCCTGGAGG
>DASPXJ010000120.1:0-3877 GCA_035637355.1 Gemmatimonadales bacterium | reverse complement strand
ACGCACGGCCGCGCGCTGTGGATCGTGAACATCGCGCCACTGGAGCAGCTCAACGACAGCGCGATTGCCGCGGCCGCGTATCTGTTCCAGCCGACGACGGCCTATCAGTACGGCCAGTCCCCGTTGGGCGGCGGCAGCCCGGGGCAGAAGGCCTTCCGCGCGCCGAGCCCGCAGTACGGCGCCGAGATCGTGTACCGGCTCGCCACCGGGAGCAGTGACCGGCGGGCGCGGACAACGATCGTGATTCGTGACGTGCGGGGCGACACGGTGCGCACGGTCCAGGGGCCCGCGGGTGCCGGCCTGCATCGCGTGTTCTGGAATTTCCAGGGCAAGAATCCGCCGCCTGTCGCACTCTCGCCCTCACAGAAGCGCGACAGCACGTGGCTCGTGTCGCGCATCAACGTCGTATTCGACTCGCTGACGAAGGCCGGCGGCAACGCGCAGCAGCTCGATCCGATCAAGGCCGCGCTGCTCGCCGGCGACGTCCAAGGCATCGCGCAGCGCTTTGGGTTTGGAGGCGGTGGCGGTGGTGGAGGCGGTGGCGGTGGCGGGGGCGGGGGTGGATCGCCGTTCAGCGGCGGGCGGTTCAACGAACGTCCCGGGGAAACGACGCCTCGTGCTGCATCCGCGACACCGTCGTTGCCGGCCGCGGGTGGCGAGAGCGGCGGCGAATCGACCGATGCCGCTCCTGACGCCAGCTTCCTGGCGACACTCGGCAACCTGCTGCGTAAACCGGGGCAAGGGGGGGGCGGCGGTGGTGGCGGCGGCTTTGGAGCGCTAGGATTCGTCGCGCAGACGTTCGGCCGGCCGACGGGAGGCGGTGGAGGCTTTGGAGGGTTCGGAGGCACCGCTAATACCGTCTCGACGGGTGACTATCTCGTGACGATCACGATCGACGGGAAAACGTTGAGCCGAGTTCTTCGTGTGGAACGGGGACGATAGCTGATGACCGATGACCGATAACTGATGGCATTTTTAGACACCAAGCATCAACGCGCCGCGTTCGTCGTGCTTGCGCTCGGCGCGGGAATCCTTTGGTCCCTGGGGCCCTACGCCACAGGGATCATTGGTATTCCGGTCCTCGCCGTCCTGTTCGCACCGGTGCACAACTGGCTGGCGCGGCGTGGGGTGCCGTCGTCGTTGGCGGCGCTCCTTGTCACACTGCTGGGCGCGGTGCTGATCATCGTGCCGGGATTGCTGATTGCGGGGTTGCTCATCAATCAAGCGCAGGAAATCACGCAGACGGTACTCCAGAGTCCCATCATCGAGCGCTTCCGCAGTTTGCAGTTCCGTGGTATCCCCGTCGGGCCCCGGCTTGCCGAGGCGGGCGGCCGGATTGTGGCGGCGATCGGCGCGAGTGCATTCGGGCTGGTCGGCACCGCGACGCGGATGACGCTGAACCTCACGATTTCGTTCTTTGGTTTGTATTACACGCTGAAGCATCCCGGCGACGTGTGGCTCGACTCTCGTCCCTACATCCCGTTCTCCGACACCAACACGGAGAAGCTGGGGAAGCGGTTCAAGGACGTGACGGTGTCGACGGTGATCGGCACCGGCGTCGTTGCCGCGCTGCAGGGCGCACTCCTGGGGATCGCGTTCTGGATCGCCGGGCTGCCCAACGGCCTGTTTTGGAGCGTCGTCACCATGGCGCTCGCGATTCTGCCGGTGGTGGGCAGCGGCATGGTATGGGGGCCGGCGGCGGTCGTGCTGATCATGCAGGGACGGCCGGCGGCCGGTGTGCTGTTGATCATCTGGGGCGTGGTGGTGGTCGGCAGCGTGGACAACTTCATCCGGCCGCTCATCTATCGCCGTTTCTCCGCCATTCATCCGCTCATCACGCTGATCGGCGCGATCGGTGGCGTGAGCTACTTCGGGCTGCTCGGCCTGCTGATCGGGCCGCTCGCGCTCAGCTATTTCTTCGAGCTGATTCGGATGTACCGCGAGGAGTATCTCGAGCCGGAGGTCGCCGGCTCAAGAGTAAGGAGATGAGGTCATGGACAAACAGCCCACGCTCCTCGCCCTCTGGGGTGCGGCGGTCGTCCTGGGATTGGTCGGCTACGCGGCCGCGCGGTGGCGGCGGTGGCTGGTCATCCCCGTGCTCGCGCTCATCGCCTTCCTCGCCTGGTCACGGCTCGGTGACCTCGCCGATCCCGTCGCAGGGCCGGCCATCCTCCAGGCGGCGGGGCGCGGCTACCTGATCCAGGCGTGTGCCGCACTTGCCCTGGCGGTGATTCTTGCTGTGATCGGCTTGGCGCCGAGGCGCGGGGCGCCGAGCTGAGACTCAGCGGATCGCCTCACGCGCCCGCGCGATCTCGACGCGGTCGCCATCGCCCGCCTTCATCTGGGCCAGATAATCGCCGTACCGTTGCCGCGCGGCCGCCCGCTCGCCACTGAGCTCGGCGGCGCGCGCCGATCCGTAGAGACTGCGGGCGCGCTTCGGCTCTCGCCGCAGGGTCTGCTCATACGCGCTGCGCGCGGCAGCGAAACGACCTGCCGCGAGTAACATGTCGGCTTCCAGCTCACGCGCCGGCAGCAGCTCGGCCGGCGTCACCGGCTGCTTCTCCGTCACGTCCTCGAGATCTGCCGCCGCTTTCGCGTCGCGCAGCGCCGCAACCGTATCACCGGCCGCGAGCTCCGACCACGCCGTCACAGCCTGCCGTTTGATCGCGACGACGCGCGCCCACTCGCTGTCGCCGCGCCGCGTCATGTCGGCTTCGGTGGCCGCGAGCGCCGCGATTTCGAGCCTGGCTTGGGCCGTATCGCCCTGGCGAGCCGCCCCGATGCCCCGCGCGAAATGGTCCAGCGCCGCACCGATCGTCAGCTCGGCGGCGCGCAGCGGGAGGCGCGCCGCCTCGCCCCATTCGCCCCGCTCGAGCGGCAGGCGCGCCTCCAGGGCAACGCGATTGTAGTTCGCGATCAGCGCGTCAGTAGCGGTGGCGACGGTGGTCAGCTGCTGCGCGGTATCGATCGTGCTGCGCGCCTCGCGGTCGCGGCCCTCCTGGAGATAGGCATAGACCAGGTAGTCGAGTGCGTGCAGCCGCTCGGGCGCGACGGGCTGATTATGGGCGCGGGCGTCCGCGAGGCCGGCTTCGAAGGCACGGTTGTTGGCGGCGATCGTCTCGTCCCACAGGCCGAGGCGCACGAAAATGTGCGAGGGCATGTGCTGCGCGTGCGGCGCCGACGGCGCGATCTCCACGTAGCGGCGCGCCGCATCGAGGCCGAGCGTCGCGAGACGGGGCGAGTCGTCGGCGTGAATGATGTAATGCGCCAGGCCGGGGTGCTGCGGGAATCGCCGGTACAGCGGATTCAGGATCGCGGCGGCCTGCTGCTGGCGGGCGAACGTCGTGTCGGTCTTGGGCGCCGTCTCGACCAGCGACAGCGCGTAGTAGATCGCGACTTCCGTGTCGTTCGGAAAATCACGATAGACGCGCGCCAGCGTGTCGGAGTAGGCCTGCAGGCGCCGCGCGTTGGGAATCGAATCGTATCCGCGATACAGCGCCGCGCTCGCGGCGAGGAATCCGCGCTCGCGTGCCGTCGCGGCACCGAGCGCAGCGGCGTGCTCGGCGGCGGCCGCGCCGCGGCGCAACGGATCCCCCTTCCCCGCGTTGCCGCCCGGACCTCCCGCGAACGGATTGCCCCACGCATTCAGCGCCATGCCCCAGTACGCCATCGCGCACGTCGAGTCGGCGTTCGCGACGGCCTGGAACGCCCCCTGCCCCTGCTCCCACCAGAACGAGTGCAGCAACGCCATCGCGCGCGTGAAGCGCTGCTGCGCTTCCGGATTGCAGGAGATCGGAAAGACGACACGGCCCAAGTGTTCGTGTTGCGCTGCAAGAGGAGAAGACAGCAACGTCGCCAGACACACAACGAGTGAGGA
>DASPXJ010000119.1:0-7695 GCA_035637355.1 Gemmatimonadales bacterium | reverse complement strand
TCGGAGGGCGTCGTTTTGGAGGCCCAACGAGCAAGTGGGGACTGAGCCATGACGTGGACCCAGGTTTACGACCCGTTGCACAGCTGGATCCTTTCAACGCTCGTCGCCGCCCTCCCGATCCTGGTCCTGTTCGGCCTGCTGGCCGGACTACGGGTGAAGCCGCACTGGTGCGCGATTGCCGGGGCCGGGACAGCGGTCCTGGTCGCGGTCGGCGTCTTTGGGATGCCGCTCCCGCTCGCGGGGATGAGTTTTCTGTACGGCGTCGGCTTCGGCGTGCTGAAAATCGCCTGGATCGTTCTGGCGGCGGTCTACCTCTACGACATTTCCGTCTTCACCGGCCAATTCGAGATCATGAAGGAGTCGGTGGCGGGCATCACGGCCGACCGGCGCCTGCAGCTGCTGCTCGTGGCGTTCTGCTTCGGCGCCTTCATCGAGGGCGCGGCCGGGTTCGGCGCTCCGGTGGCGATCGCGGGCGCCTTCATGATCGGCCTCGGCTTCCGGCCGTTCCAGGCGGCGGCGCTCAACCTGATCGCCAACACGTCGCCCGTCGCCTGGGGGGCCATCGGAACGCCCGTACACACGCTGGCGGCGGTTTCGGGCCTCCCGGAGTCCGACCTGAGCGCCATGATCGGCCGCATCCTACCGATCACGGGCATCATCGTCCCCTTCTGGCTGGTGCGCGCGATGGTGGGCTGGGCCGAAACGTTCGAAGTCCTCCCCGCCATCCTCGTCGTCGGCGTGTCGTTCAGCGTCACGCAGTATCTCTGGTCCAACCATGTCGACTCGAACCTGGTCGACATCGCCGGGGGCGTCGTCTCGCTGCTCGCGACCGTGGTCTTCCTCCGGTTCTGGCGACCGAAGCGCGTTTGGAGATTCGAGGGGGAGGCCGCCGCGGCGCCGGCGGGAGCGACGCCCGCGCGCAAGTACACCGCCGGCCAGATTCTCAAGGCGTGGATGCCGTTTGCGATCCTGTCGCTCACTGTGTTCGCGTGGGGCCTGCCGGCGATCAAGGGCGCCATCAATCGGGCCACGACGCCGGTCTGGACCGTCCCACTGCTGCACAACGCCGTGTCGCGCGCCGCGCCGGTCGTGGCCAAACTGACGCCCGAGGCCGCGCGCTACGATTTCAACTGGCTGTCGGCCACGGGGACCGGCTGTTTCATCGCCGCGATCCTCGCCGGCCTGGTCCTCGGCGTCGGGCCGGCTCAGCTCGCGAAGATCTTCTGGCACACGCTGAAGCGCATGAAGCTCGCCGTCATCGCGATTTCCTTCATGCTCGGCCTGGGGTTCACGACGCGCTATTCGGGCCTCGACGCCGTGCTCGGGCTGGCGTTCACGCGGACCGGGTGGTGGTTCCCCTTCTTCGGCGCGTTTCTGGGCTGGCTTGGCGTCGCGCTGACAGGCAGCGATACGTCCTCGAACGCGCTGTTCGGCAGCCTGCAACGAATCACGTCGCAGCAGCTCGGGCTCGATCCGATCCTGATGTGTGCCGCCAATTCCGCGGGGGGCGTGATGGGGAAGATGGTGGACGCGCAGTCCATCACCGTCGCGACCTCGGCCACGAACCAGGTGGGCAACGAGGGGACCATCTTCCGCTACGTGTTCTGGCATTCGATCGCGCTGGGCGCGATCGTCGGGATCATCGTGTTGCTGTACGCGTACGTGTTCCCAGGCGGGGTGCCGCACGGCCTGACCATCGTAAAGTGATGCGAGGATGTCGATAAGACGTAGGGGCGCAGCATGCTGCGCCCCTACTGTTGTCTGCGCGCCTGCTGTTTTCAGCCCCTGGCGGGCGCGCGCACGTTAGACGGTTGCCAGATGCTGATCTTCCGGGTCTCGGGCATCAGGAACAGGCTCAGCAGGAACGCCACGGCCGGCACCGCGATGGGATAGACCAGTGCATGGCCCAGGCTCTGGGACATGCTGAGCCCCGCCGTCTGCGCGGTCACGTACGCCGCGGTCGTGATAACGGGCACCAGCCCCCCGCCCCAGCCGTTGCCGATGTGATATGGCACCGACACTGACGAGTAGCGAATGCGCGCCGGGAAGTATTCGGCGAGGAACGCGCCGATCGGGCCGTACACCATCCCGACGTAGGAGACCATGATGGCGACGATCAGGATCGCCACCGGGTAGTTGATGTTGGCTGGGTTCGCGGCGTTGCCGAGGGCAGTGTAGAGCGGATAGTACGTGACCGCCGCGAGGAAGAACCCGGCCAGAATGATCGGCTTGCGACCGATCCGGTCAGAGAGCCACCCGAAAAAGATCAGCGACGGGGTGGCGATGAGCAGCGCGAGGCCCGTGATGATGGCCGGGTGTAAAACATCCGGCTTCTGCACCTGTTGGATGAAATAGAGCGCCCAGAACTGGCCGCTGTACCAGACGACCCCCTCGCCGATCACGACGATGCTGGCGATCAGCACGTATCTGACGTTCTGACTCCAGAAGGCCTCGCGCCACGGATTGGCCGCCGTCTGCCCCTTCGCCTTGATGGCCTGGAAGATCGGCGTCTCCTGGAGCTGCAGCCGGATGTAGATGGCGATCGCGACCATCAGCAGCGAGAGCAGGAACGGGATGCGCCATCCCCACGCGGTGAACGCTTCGGTCCCCAACGCCTCACGCGTGGCGATGATGACGATCAGGGACACGACGATTCCGAGCGTCGGCGAGGTCTGCAGCCAACCGGTGTAGTAGCCCCGCTTCTCATCCGGCGCGTGCTCGGCGACATAGGTGATCGCGCCGCCGTACTCGCCGCCCAGGCACAGCCCCTGGATCAGGCGCAGGAACAAGAGGATGACTCCCGCCGCCGCGCCGATGCTGGCATAGCTCGGCACGACACCGATGAGGGCCGTCGCCAGACCCATGCCGCTCAGCGTAATCAGGAACGTGTACTTGCGGCCCACGATGTCGCCGATGCGGCCGAAGACGAAGGCTCCGAACGGGCGGATCAGGAACCCGGCCGTGAAGGTTCCGACGGTCTTGATGAGCGCGCTTCCGCCAGCGCCTGCCGCGAAAAACTTCACCGACAGGAGGGCGGCCAGGCTCCCGAAAATGTAGAAGTCGTACCATTCGATCACGTTCCCGACTGCTGCGGCGATGACGACCCTGCGAAGGTCCTTCATGGCGAGCTGGGGCGCAGTCATAACTCCCTCGGGTCGGCGGGTGGAGGTTTCAGACTCCGGTCGAAATAGCGCCTTGTCATGCACGGTCGCCGGCGCCGCCGGCGACGAGTCCTTTGGCGCGCCACTTCTCGAAAATTCGCTTTACCTGCTGGTGCGCATCGTCGAGCGCCTGCGCCGGGGTCATCCGCCCGGTGGCGGCGTTCGCGAACATCGTCGGCAACACGAAGGTGTCAAACACCTCGGATTCCGCCGGGTTGGCCGGCCCCGGATGACCGATGTTTGTCGCCCACTGAAGCGCCGTGGCGATCGGCCGGAGCTTCGTCGGCGGGTTCGACCCGAACGGGTCGTTGGCCGTCGCCTGCTCGAGCCACCGGTTGCCGACGGCGGGCTTCTGCCCCAGTGGCGTGCCCGGATCGGCCAGGGAACCGGGGTAGGCGGGGAAGTTGTACAGCTTGCTCCCCATCACCGCGTCCCGGTAATGCGCGATGAGGTCGAGCAGGAACTGCTTTGCGGTATCCGGGCTCTGGGCGAATTTCCAGATCGCGTAGATGCCCATCACGTGCTCGCTGGCCCAGCGCGTGCCCCGCGGCCCCTTCAGCGCCGGGACGAAGAAGATGTCGTCCGCCACGGGGAGGTGGTTGTCCTGCGCCGTCCGGTACGCCGAGATGGAGTTGAGGATGTACGAAGTCGCGCGCGCGTTCAGTGCCTGGTTGTTCGAGGCGGCGTTCCAGCTCAGCACCGCCGGGTTCATCCCGGCCTCGAATAGCCGCTTCGCGAAGTTCAGGGCTTCGAGCGCGTGGTCGGACTTCAAGACTACGTTCTCGTTGGCATCCTGGATCGAGCCGTCGTGCGACCACAGCATCGCGCGTGTCGCCATGTTGGTGTCGAGCTCCTGCGACATTCCGATGCCGATCGGGATTTGAATCTCCGGATGCTTCGTCTTGATCTGCGGTCCCGCCGTCACGAGGTCTTCCCAGGTGGCGGGTCCGTCGGGCATCCCGATTTCCGTCCAGACGCTCTTCAAGTAGTCGCCGGGATCGGGGACGTAGTTGTCGCTGAAGCCGAACCACTTCCGGGTCACTGGGTTGTAGGTGCTGCGCTTGCACAGGTCGACCAGCGGCCCGTGCTGCCGCTCGGCCTCCTTCACGACGTCCGCCATGTCGAGCACCTGCGGCTCGAATGCCCCCGGCGGCGACAGGAATTGAAAGAGGTCGTGCCCTTGTTGGGCCGCGACCTCTGCGTTCGCCCGGGTCGTCAGATCGGCGAGGGCAATGTGATCCACCGTGACCTCGACGCCCTTGGCTGTTCCCCAGTCTTTGGCATACTTGTCGAACCACGCGTCGTAGGCGGGAACGAAGTGGCTCCACTGGATGATCTTGAGCGTCTTCTGTTGCCGCGTGACCCACATCGTCGGCCCGAGAACCGTCGCTGCGGCCGCGGCCCCCGTCGTCCTGACGAACTGCCGCCGATCCATCCCCTTTCGCTTGGCCATGGGACTATCCCTTGACCGCTCCCAGCGTGAATCCCTGGATGAAGCGATCGATGAAGAGGTTGTAAATTATGGCCAGCGGAATACTCGTGAACAGCGCCGCGGCCATGAGAGCCCCCCAGTGATACACATCGCCCCGCACCAACGCGATCGGCACGCCCAGGCTCACCGTCATCTTGTCGACCGAGCTGATGAATGTCAGGGCGTAGACGAATTCCTGCAGCACCAGCGTGAAGCTGAACACGACCACCGTCAAGATGCCCGGAAGGATGAGCCGGGGCGCGACTTTTATGATCACGGCGAGCCGGCTGTAGCCGTCGATCATGGCCTGCTCCTCGATATCCCAGGGCACCGAGCGGAGGAACCCCATCACCAGCCACGTGCAGAAGGGGATCGTGATGGTCGGATAGATCAGGATCAGGGCCCCGAGCGAGTTCTGGAGGCCGAGCAGCGCCACGAGCCGCGCGAAGGGGATGAAGAGCAGCGTCGGCGGGATCAGATAGGTGAAAAAGATCCCGATGCCGAGCCGCTCGCCCCACCGGCCCGTGAGCCGGGCCAGGCTGTAGCCCGCCGGCACCGCCACGGCAACCGTGATGACGACGACGGCTACGACCACGATCAGGGTGTTTAGGGTCCAGCGCAGGAAGTCCGTCTGCCCGAAGAGCAGCCGCACGTGTTCCAGCGTCGGCGGCTCGTTGAAGATCCACGGCACGTGCCGCGTGTCGAACGCGCCGACGTAGAGGTCGCGGTTCTGCTTGAACGTGGTGATCAGCATCCAGTAGAACGGGAAGCCGGTGAAGGCCAAGAAGCCGAGGGCGGCGGCGTACAGGGCGACGCGTTTCACGTAGTGCCGACCTCCGTGTGGCGAGCCAGCCGCAACATCGCGATCGCGACCACGATCAGGAACGGAAGCAGAAACACGGCGATGGCGGCGCCCTGGCCGAGGTCGGCGCCCTGGATACCGCGCTGGAAGGCGAGCGTGGGGAGGACGTGCGTGGTGTTGGCGGGCCCGCCGCCCGTCAGGATGTAGACGACACCCAAGTCGGTCGCCGTGTAGACGACGCCGAAGAGAACGGCGACCGCGACGACCGGGAGCAGGAGCGGCAGCTCGACGTGGAACAGCCGCCGCCAGAACCCGGCGCCATCCACGATCGCCGCCTCGACAACCTCCTGGGGAATCGACGACAACCCGGCAAGGACGATGACCGTCGCGAAGGGGAAGATGCGCCACGCCTGCACGATGATGATCGCGACCAGCGCGAGCGTGGGATCCCCCAGCCAGTAGAGCCACCCGTGCAGCAGGCCACCGACTTTCAGCGTCCAGTTGATCACGCTGAACGTGGAGTCGAAGATCCACGTCCAGGCGATCGCGGCGAGCGAGACGGGCACCGCCCATGGCAGGAGAAGGACAAAACGAGCGGTGCGCTTGCCGTGGAACGCCGCGCGGAACACTTGCGCCGCCGCGGTCGCGAGGACGACGACGAGGATTTGGGAGCCCACCGTGACGATCGCCGTGTTGCGAAGGGACCGGAGGAAGATGGGGTCGGCGAGAATCGCACGGTAATTGGCGAACCCGGCCCACCCGAAGCTGAGACTGCCGGCGGTGGCGGTGCTGAAGCTGAGGACGATCGCCAGCACGAACGGGACGCCGACGAGCAGGAGCACATAGGCGAGTGCCGGCGCCAACAAGGCAGCGCCCAAGACCTTCTCACGGTCGGCGAGGCTGCGTTTCACCGTCGTTGCCGTGCCCCCGTGGCGGCGTCGAAGTAGCACAGCGCCCGCTCCGGCACCGCGAACTCCATGTCGCTCCCCTCCGCGATCTCCGTGGCGACGGTCGCCGGCAGCTTCGCGATCACCGTCGCCCCCGCGCCCCCGACGCTGCCGTACACGTAGCGGTCCGAGCCCAGGTACTCGACGCGGCGCACCGACAGCGGGAATGTCCGGAGCGCTTCGTTCGCGCCGAAGTGGGCGACCGGGAGAAAATGCTCGGGGCGAAAGCCGAGCAGCGCGCCTTGCAGCTCGACGAGGTTCATCGGCGGCTGACCGAGGAAGGTCGCGACAAACGTGTCCACCGGGTCTTCATACACCTCGTGGGGCGTCCCCACCTGACGAACCTTTCCCCGATCCATCACGACGATCCGGTCGCCCAGCCCCATCGCCTCCACCTGATCGTGAGTGACGTAGACGACCGTGCGCTTCACCTGTCGCTGGAACCGCTTCAGCTCGTCGCGGGCGGTGTTGCGCAGCTTGGCGTCGAGGTTGGCGAGGGGCTCGTCGAGCAGGAAGACCTTGGGGTCGCGCACCAGGGCGCGGCACAGCGCGACGCGTTGCCGCTCGCCGCCGGACAGCTGCCGCGGGTAGCGATCCAGATAGCGCGTGATGCCGAACATATCGGCCGCCCAGCGGACCTTCTGCGCGATCGTGGCACGGGGTTGGCCAGCAGCCTCGAGGGGGAAGGAGATGTTGCGCGCGACGGTGCGGTGGGGGTACAGGGCGTAGCTCTGGAAGACCATCGCGATCCCGCGGGCGCGGGGTGGCGCGTCGTCCATGCGCTCCCCGCCGATATGGATCTCCCCCGCAGTGGGCCGCTCCAGCCCCGCGATCATACGGAGCAACGTGGTCTTGCCGCATCCGGACGGGCCGAGCAACACCAGGAACTCGCCCTCGCGAATCGAGAGGTCCACGTCGTCGACCGCGTGGAGCTGCCCGAATCGCTTGCTCAGGTGCCGAATCTCGACGCCGGCCATCGGCCGTGGGCGCTCCCCGGTGAGCCTGTGGACCGGCAAGCCGACGCTATCCGCTTTCACCATCACCACGTGGTGATGGCGAGTCAAGGGTGTAGGATTAGTCCTTATGAACGAGCTCCCAGCGGTGTCGCCCGAGTACTTCCAGATCCTGGTGGTCCGCGAGCTGCGCAAGGTGGGCTTCGATGTGGGAACGGTCCGGACCCATCGGCGATCTGAGTTGCCGGAGCCGGAGCAGGGATTCGTCCTGGAACTGGCGGCCCCGCTCACCCGGGCTGGCACGACTTGGCGAGCGCTGCTCTTGCTCGCGCGGCGCCGGTGTTTCGACATCGACCGGCAG
>DASPXJ010000118.1:0-13658 GCA_035637355.1 Gemmatimonadales bacterium | reverse complement strand
AACGTTCTTCACACAAGGCAACCGGGCTCGTCCGATCGCGCTCGGCGGCCCCAACCAGGACGCGCTGGAGTTTCTCCGGCAGCACCCCGTGTTCGTATGAATCATGCCGTGGCGCGACGCTACTCGCGCCGGGCTCGTAGGCGAGGATTGAGCAAACCTAAGGGTCCCCGTTGGCGCAAACGGGGCTTCGTCCCGCGCGTAAGGCCCTGTCTCGTGGTCACTTCGGGACGGTAATACCCGATCGAGCCGTGCAACTCGGCTATCCGCATTATGTTTGCCCGCCAATGAATAAGCTCCCGTGGATGCGCGCCGCCGAGGAATCGCTCGCGCAGTGGGACGCGCACACCGCATTGGCGGCCGCGGTCCGCGCCGAGGGGCTCACGCGCACGCTGGTGTGCGGCATGGGCGGGTCGAGCCTCGTCGCCGACGTCCTCGCCGAGACGTTCGGGGCGCACAGCCTGCACGTGCTGGATAGTACCAACCCCGCCGCCGTCCGCGCTGCCGGGGACGAGTCCGCCCTCGCGCGCACCCTCTTCGTCGTCTCCAGCAAGTCCGGCAGCACGGTCGAGACGCTTGCGTTCTGCCACTACTTCACGGCGCGGGCGCGTCCCGAGCAGTTCATCGCCATCACGGAGGCCGGGAGCCCGCTCGACGGGATCGCGCGCTGGCGGGGCTTCCGCGCGATCATCCCACATCCACCCGGCATCGGTGGCCGCTATGCTGCGCTGACGGCGATCGGCATGGTCCCCGCCGCGCTGAGCGGAGTCGACGGCCGCACCCTGCTCGAGCGGACGCGGGCCGTTGACGTTGCAGCGGCACAGGCGATGGGCTTGGGCGTCGCGGACCGGGCGCTGGCCGGCCGGGACAAGTTGTGCCTGAGCCCACCGCCCCGGATCAGCGCGATCGCGGATTGGATCGAGCAGCTCATCGCCGAGAGCTCCGGCAAGGACGGGCGCGGCGTGGTGCCCATCGTACAGGATCCCGCCCGCGGCGCGTTGCCCGACTCGCAAACCGCCGGGCCCGACCTGTTCTCCGCCGATCCGCTCGACCTCGGCAGCGAGTTTCTGCGCTGGGAGTACGCCACGGCCGCGTTGTGTGAGCGGCTCGGCGTCAACGCGTACGATCAGCCCGACGTCGAGGAGGCCAAGCGGCTCGCGCGCGCGGAATTGGACGGTGGGAATGGACGTGTAGGCGCGGGGCATGCAGATGTAGGGGCGCAGCATGCTGCGCCCCTACCGACCCTGACATTGTCGCAACTGCGCCACGCCTATCGCCCGGGCGACTACGTTGCCATTCTCGCGTACGTCCCACCCACACCCGAAATGCACACAGAGCTCCAGAAGGTGCGGGCCGCCTGGGGCCGTGCCCTGGGATGTGTAACCACGCTCGGGATCGGCCCGCGCTACCTCCACTCGACCGGCCAGCTACACAAAGGCGGCCCCAACACCGGGCTCTTTCTGGTCGTTACGACCGATGTCGACGAGGACGTCGCGATCCCGGAGATGGGCTGGACGTTCGGGGAGCTGCATCGCGCCCAGGCTCGGGGTGACGTGCGCGCCCTGCTCGCACGCGGCCGGCGCGTGGCCCACGTGCATCTCTCGAGCACTGCGGAGCTGTCGCAGCTGATGCCGTGACCGCATTCATCTTTCATCTCATCCCGCACACGCATTGGGATCGGGAGTGGTTCCTCCCGCGCGCCGCCTTTCATGCGCGGCTGGTCCCGATGTTCGACGACCTGCTCGAACGGCTGCACGCCGATCCAGCGTTCCGCACCTTCCTGCTCGACGGACAGACGGTGCTCGTCGAGGACTACCTGCGTGCGCGTCCGGAGCGGGAGAACGACGTCAAGGTACTCGTAAAGACGGGACGTCTCCAGATCGGACCCTGGTACGTGCTGGCGGACGAGCTGATCCCCTCAGGGGAATCGCTCGTGCGGAATCTCCTGCTGGGCGCGGCGGACGCGGAACGCCTCGGCGGACGATTGGACGTGGTGTACTCGCCGGATGCCTTCGGCCATCCCGCCGCGTTGCCGACGCTGGGCCGCGAATTCGGAATGAAGGTCGGCGTGCTGTGGCGCGGCCTGGGACGTGAACCGGGACAGGAGCGTGACTTCTTCCGGTGGCGCGGGACGGATGGCAAAGACATCCTGGTCTGGCATCTCCCACCGGATGGGTATGAGATCGGGGCCGGGTTGCCCGGCTCGGGCGCGCGCCTGCCGGACGTCTGGACACAGGTCCGCGCCTCGCTCGTCGAGCGGGCCGCCGGCAAGCACATCCCGCTCTTCATCGGCGCCGATCATCATGCCCCGCATCCCACACTCGCGCGACTGCGCGATCTGCTCGCCGACCTCGAACCCGCGAGCGCGTTCCGCATATCCCGGCTGGACGAATTCTTTCAGGCCGCTGAAGCCAGTCCCGCGCGCGCGATTGCCGGTGAGCTGCGCTCGTCGTACGGTTATGCCTGGACGCTGCAAGGGGTGCACGGCACCCGCGCCCCACTGAAACGCAGGCACGCGCAGGTCGAGCTCTGGTTGGAGCGCCTGGCGGAGCCGCTCGTCGCGTTGGCGCGCAATGCGGGACATCGCGATCGGCGGCCCGTCCTCGAGACGGCGTGGCGGACGTTGGTGCGGACGCAATTCCACGATACCATCGCGGGATGTACGGCTGATGCCGTCGCCGACGCAGCCGCGCACCGGCTCACGGAAGTCGCGGCGTACGCCGCCGAGTTGACGCGGGGAGCGCTCCAGGAGCTCGCGGGTCACGATCCCGATGTCGCCCGTGAACGTGCCGAGGGCACGCAGCCGGCGTTGGTGCTGTGGAATCCCGCGGCGCGCCCGCGCGGCGGCGTGACCGTAGCGGACGTCACGCTGTTCCGGCGCGATGTGCTCGTGGGTCCGCCCTCGGAAGGACGCTCGCCGCGCCAGGGGCCGGGGTACCGGCCTTTCGCGCTGTACGGCCCTCCCCCCGATCGGCGGGCGATCCCGGTCCAGGTTCTGGCGCAGCGTGTGGCTCATGAGCGCATTGACGCGACGCGGCATTATCCGGATCAGGACGAGGTCGATCAGGTGCGGATCGCGTTTCGTGCGCCGTCGCTGCCCGGCTTGGGACTCGTGGCGTTGACCACCCGGGGGGCGGGGGGGGGGCCCGCTGCGCCACTCGCTCGGGGCGAGGACGTGCGCGTACGCGGTCGCTCACTGGAAAACCGCTTCGTCGAGGTTTCCGTCGAGGCGAACGGCGCGATTAGCCTCGTTGATCGCAAGCGCAACGAGCGTTACGGGGAGCTGTTGCGCCTGGAGGACGGCGGTGATGCAGGCGACGCGTACACCTACTGTCCACCGGTGCGCCACCGCGTGAAGCAGAGTCGCGGTCCCATCACGGTCCGGCGGCTCGCAGCGGGGCCGCTGGTCGCGGCTCTCGAAGCGCGCTGGGAAATGACCCGCGGAATCGACGCCCGATCGCTTGTGCAGTTGTACGCCGACAGCCCCATCGTTCGTGTGAGTCTCGAGATCGACAACCGCAATGCCTATCATCGCTTGCGCGCGCGTCTGGCGACCGGTCTCGCCGGGGCGCTGGCTACGGCCGGCACGGCGTTCGGCGCCGTTCCGCGACCGGCGGTCACCGCCGATCCGGCCGCCTATCCGCGCGAGACACCGGTGCGTACCGCCCCCGCGCAGCGGTTCGTGGCCGCGGCGCGCGCTGGCCGGGGATTGGCGGTGCTGGCGCCGGGCTTTTTCGAATACGAATGGACCGCTACGGGCGATCTGCTCATCACGCTGCTGCGGGCGGTGGGGGATCTTTCGCGCGGCGACCTCCCGGCTCGTCCGGGCCATGCGGCGTGGCCCACGCCGGTACCCGGCGCGCAATGCATCGGCAAGACCCGCATCGATCTCGCCATCGCACCGGTGAGCGCGGCCGACCTGGACCGCGGCGACGCCGTGCCGCAGCTGTGGGAGGATGCGTTCCTGCCTCCTCACTGTTTGTGGCTGCGGGACGCCGCCACGCTCACGGTGGCGCCGGTGGACGTGGCGTTGGAGGGCAGCGGACTCGTGTTCTCAGCGCTCAAACCCGCGCAAATCGGATCGCCGATGGTGCTCCGGTGTTACAACGCCACCGACCGCAAGACCGCGGGCGCGTGGCGCTTTGGCAGCGGCGTCAAAACCGCGCACCGCGTGCGCGCCGACGAGCGCGAGGCGGTGGCGCTGGTGCTCGAGCAGCGCGGCAATGTCGTGCGATTCGTCGCCGAGCCGCACGAGCTCGTGTCGATTTTGGTGACGTGATGCAGGAACATTCGTTTGCGACGTCGCGATCGGCGCGGTACTTCACGTTGGGCTCGCCCGGCAATGCCGGCGCGGTGTGGTTCGTCTGTCACGGGTACGGGCAGCTCGCGTCACGGTTCCTCGAGCGGTTTCGCCCGCTCGCAGCGGAGCGGCGCTGCATCGTCGCCCCTGAGGGGCTGTCGCGGTTCTACCTGACGGATAGTCCGGCCGAACGACGCGTGGGCGCGAGCTGGATGACGCGCGAAGACCGCCTCCACGAGATCGACGATTACGTGCGCTATCTCGATGCGCTGCATGCTAAGATCGTACCGCAGCGCGCGACGGTGACGGCGCTGGGATTCTCTCAAGGGACGTCGACGGTGTGCCGCTGGGCGGCGCTCGGCTCGGCGCGCATCGACCGTCTGATCGTGTGGGGCGGGGAAGTGCCTCCGGATCTCGACCTGGCACGTGCGGCGCCGCGGCTACGCGCCGCCCGGCTCACGTTCGTCTACGGCACGCGCGATGAGTTCTTCACGCCGAAGATCGTCGCGGCGACGGAGGCGCGATTCCGCACGCATGAGCTGCCGTACGAGCTCATCTCATTCGACGGCGGCCATGAAATCGATGAAGCGACGCTGCGCAGTCTGATCTAGCGCCGCACGCCGGGATCCAGCACGTCGCGCAGCGCATCTCCCAACAGCGTGCAGGCGACGACGACGAGCACGAGCGCGACTCCGGGAGCGGTGGCGACCCACGGCGCGTTGACGAGCGTGTCGCGGCCCGACGCGATCATGTTTCCCCACGACGGCGTCGGCGGCTGCACGCCGAGGCCCAAGTACGAGAGCCCAGCCTCCAGCATGATCGCGTTGCCCACGCCGAGCGCCGCGGCAACGATCACCGGCGTCAACGCATTGGGGAGAATGTGCCGGGCCAGCACCCGCAGGCGTCGTGCGCCCAGCGCGACGGCGCCTTCGACAAACGGCCGCGCCGCGAGCGCCCGGACCTCGCCATGCACCAGCCGGGCGACTCCCATCCACCCTGTGAGCCCCAGCACCGCGATGACGAGCGCGGTGCTCGGCCGCCACAACGCCGCGAGCAGCAACAGCAGCACGACGCGGGGAAGCGCCAGGGCGAAGTCGGTCAGTGCCAGGAGTGCGACGGCGAGCGGGCCGCGCCAATAGCCGGCCACCGCGCCGACGATCACCCCGAGCGCGATCGAGACCAGCACCGCCAGCACCCCGACGCCCATCGAAATGCGCGCACCGTACACCAGCCGCGTCCACACGTCCCGGCCGAACCGATCCGTGCCGATCGGGTGAAACGCGCCGTGCACGTCGGTGGACAGCGGCGGCAGAAACCGGGTCGCCACGATGTCCCGTTGCGCGGCGGGGTCGCCGGTGGTGACGAACGGGGCCGCGATGGCGCACGCGAGCACGATGAGCAGGACGAGGGCGCCGAACGCGCCGCGCCGATCCCGGAGCAGTCGCGTCACGTCGCGCGCGTCCGAATCCGCGGATCGAGCCACGCCGCCAACACGTCGGCCAGCATGTTCCCGGCGACGACCAGCACCGCACTGACCGCGGTCGCGGCCATGACGACGGGGTAGTCACGCGCCTGCACCGCCTCGACCAGTACCCGTCCCACGCCGGGCCAGGCGAACACTGCCTCGACAAACACCGCACCCGAAAAAAGCGCCGGCAGCGACAGACCGAGCAGCGTCACGATGGGCGTGAGCGCATTGCGCAGCGCGTGACGGCCGACGACGCGCCGTGGGGTCAGGCCTTTAGCGCGGGCCGTCGTGATGAACGGCTCGCTCAGCGTCTCGAGCATCGCGCCGCGCACGAATCGGACGGCGCCTCCGATCCCGACCAGCGTCAACGTCGCGAGCGGCAGCGCGAGATGGCGCAGCCGGTCGATGAGCCACGCGCCGCCGCGCAAATAATCCGAGTCGAGTCCGGCTGCGCCAAAGGCGGGCAGCATGCGCGCCCAATAAGTGAAGATGAGGACCAGCATGAGTCCCAGCCAATAGCCAGGTACCGCGAACAGCGTAACCGACGCAATCGACAAGACTGTGTCGGTTCGCGAGCCGCTGCGGGCCGCTTGCACGGCGCCTACCACGAGCCCGATCAGATAGCTGAGCAGGAGGGACAAGGCGACCAACCGGACGGTGGCGGGCCACGCGTCGCCGAGGACGGCGCGAACCGGCCGTCCCTTCGCGATGCTGGTGCCCCAATCGCCCCGCGCGAAACGACCTAACCACGTGACGAACTGCGCCGGCAGCGGCCGATCCAACCCCAATGCCCGGCGCTGCGCTGCGACCTGCTCGGCCGTCGCCGTGGGACCCAGCATTATGTCGATAGGATCGCCTGGTGCGAGGTGCAACAGGAGGAACGTGAGAATAACCACGCCGAGCACGACCGCGAGACCGGCGAGCAGGCGATGTCCCAGCCTGGCGAACATCGGCGGGAATCTCGCGCCGCATTCCGCGCCCCGCTAGAATCCGTGCGTGTCGCGCGTGCCTGTGCCGATTCTATTTACCGTGGCCCTGCTGTTGGCGAGCGCCTGCGGAGACGACGCACCGCGCCGCGGCGCGACGATCCTGTTCGCGTCGGGCGCCGATCTGCAGAGCATCAACCCCCTGCTCACCGTGCATCCGCTCGCGCGTCAGGTCCAGCGCTACGTCCTGCTGACGACGTTAGCGCGCTACGATTCGTCGCTCGTGCCGCGTCCCTATCTCGCGCGCAGCTGGCGCCGGTCGCCCGACGGCCGGATGCTCACGTTCCGGTTGCGGACGGACGTGCACTGGCACGACGGCGCGCCGACCACGGCGCGCGACGTCGTCTGGACGCTGCAAGCGGCGCGCGATCCTCGGACCGGTTATCCGCGACTCAGCGAGTTGAGCGATCTCACGTCGGTCTCCGCGCCGGACGACTCGACGGTCGCACTCCGGTTCGAGCATGCGGCAGCGTCAACCAATTTCCCGGATGTGCTCACTGACCTCGCGATTCTCCCGGCGCACCTGCTGGACAGCGTTCCGCCGCAGCGTTTGCGGGACGCCTCCTGGAACGTGCATCCCGTCGGCAACGGCCCGTTCCGGTTCGTCACGCACGAAGCGAACCGCCGCTGGGTGTTTGCGAGGAACGCCGACTTTCCGGCGGACCTGGGCGGTCCCCCGCAGGTCGAGCGGCTGATCGTCGTCGTCGTCGATGAGCCGATGGTGAAGCTCGCAGCGCTGGTCGCCGGCGAGCTCGATTTCGCGGGCGTGAGTCCGCAGCATGCCGCGTTTGTGCGGCGGCATCGCGGCCTCGGCATCCGCGAATATCCGCTGATCTTCCCATACGGCCTCGTCTTCAACACGCGCCGGCCCCCGTTCGCTGACCCGCGCGCGCGCCTCGCCGCGGCACTGGCGATCGACCGGCAGGAAATCGTCGACGGCTATCTGTTCGGATTCGCCGCCGTTGCCGATGGGCCGGTGCCACCGGGGTTGCCGGGCTACGTCCCGCCGCCGCACCTGCGGCCGGCTCCCGACTCGGCGCGGCGCCTCGTCGCCGAGTTGCCCGCGCCGCCGCGTTTCGAGTTGCTCACGGTGGGCAGTGGCGAAGCGCCGCTGGAGCAGATGCTGCAGGCGAAGCTCGCCGCCGTGGGGTTCGACGTGACGATCCGGCAACTCGAGCTGTCTGCATTCTTGACCCGAGTCTATGGACCGCGGCACGACTTCACGGCGGCCGTGATGGGCATCCCCGGCGATCCGGGGCTTGGGTTCCTGCAACCACTCGGTAATCTGACGGGGATTCCGGTGCCGGCGGACCCGGTCGCCGCTCAGCGACTGTTCGCCGAACGAATGCCCGTGGTGTGGTTGTATCACGGCCGCGGCGTCCAGGCCATGAACCAGCGCGTCCAGGGCGTGCGCATGGACCTGCGCGGGGAGCTGCCCACGGTCACGGCCTGGCATGTGTTGCCATGAGACGCCGCGAGCTGCCAACGTCGTTCCACGCGAGCGCGCCGATGCGACTCGACTTCGCCGGCGGGTGGACGGACGTGCCGCCGTTCTCCGCGCGCGAAGGCGGCGTCGTGGTCAACGCCGCGATCGGGTTGTGGGCGCACGTGGAGCTGCAGCTGGGCGGTGCGCTGCTGCGGCTCGTGTCCGCAGAGCTCGGCGAGACGCTCGAGTGTGCCAATTCGGGCGGCCTCGTCCCCGGTGGGAAGTTGCCGTTGCTCACCGCCGCGTTGCGGATGTTTCCGGTGCTGGGAGGCTTCACGCTGACCACGCGCTGCGACGCGCCGCCCGGGTCGGGGCTCGGCAGCTCCGGCGCGCTGGGCGTCGCCCTGGTCGGCGCGTTGACGCGCGCGCGCCAGGACTCGCTGAGCCAGCCGGAGGTCGCCGACCAGGCATGGCAGGTCGAGACCATCGAGGCGCAGCTGCCCGGGGGCAAGCAGGACCAGTACGCCGCGGCGCTCGGCGGCTTTCATCGGCTCACGTTTCGCGATCCGGACGTCGGGATCGAGCCGCTGACGCTCGATCCGGCATTTGCCGCGGCGCTGGAGCGCCAGACGTTGATTTGCTACACGAACAAGAGCCGCGTGTCCGGCGCCACGATTTCACGAGTGATGGGAGCGTATGACAGAGGTGATTCGAAAGTGACGGGCGCATTGCGCGGACTGAAGGAGACCGGTAACGCCATGGCCGACGCATTGCGCGCCGCGGATCTGGCACGCGTCGGTGCATTGCTGACGGAGAACTGGAAGCAGCAGCAGGCGCTCGATCCCGACATGCGCACCGCAGAGATGGTGCAGCTCGAAGACGCGGCCATCAAGGCCGGCGCGCTCGGTGGAAAAGCGGCCGGTGCGGGAGCCGGCGGTTGCATGTTTTTCGTGATGCGCGGCGACGGGCGACAGGCCGCGAGTGCGGTTGTAGGTGACGGGGCTAAGGTCCTGCCGCTGTCGTGGGCGAGCGAAGGAGTCCGCTCGTGGTGACGGCCGAAGAGCTGGCCGCACGCGCGGAGGTGGTGAACGGCTCCGCCGATCTGTGGGCGCTGCTGGCGCACTTGCGGGCGAGCGCGGCTCCGATCGTGCAGCGAATGCCGATCATCCCGGACCAGAAGGCGCTGCTCACGACCGACGGCGGGTTCTGCCCCGAGGATGGCACGGCGCTCACGTTCGATCCGTGGAATCCCACCGACCATCGATGTCCGGAGTGCCGCAAGGTCTGGCGAGGCGAACGCCACGACTGGTCGTGGGCGCGCTATCAGCACCTCTGGCTGGCGGAGCGCGCTGCGCACCTCGCGACGCTCGCGGCGCTCGGCGGTCCCGAGGACCGCTCAGCCGCCGCCCGTGCGCGTGACATTCTCAACGCCTATGCCGAACGCTACTGGCGCTATCCCAACCGCGACAACGTGCTGGGGCCGAGCCGCCTCTTCTTCTCGACCTACCTGGAATCGGTTTGGGTGTGCAATTACGTCGCTGCGGCGACAGTGCTGCGGGCCAGCGGTCAGCTCGACGATGCCACGGCGCGGGCCGTGAACCAGGTGACGGAAGAAGCCGCGACCGTGATCGGCGATTACGATGAGTCGTTCTCGAACCGGCAGACCTGGAACAACGCCGCGCTCACGGCCGTCGCCGTGTGGTTCGAAGACGAGGAGCTCGCCCAACGCGTCATCGAGGGAGATACGGGTCTCATCGCGCACCTGGTGCGTGGCTATGGGCGCGATGGGATGTGGTACGAAGGCGAGAACTATCACCTGTTCGCGCTGCGCGGACTGCTGACCGGAGCAGGATGGGCGCGCCTCGCGGGGGTCGATTTCGTCGCGGACGAGCGCCTGGCAACGCGCATGCGATTGGCGTTGGGCGCATCGGCGCTCACGGCACTGCCCGACTTCACGTTTCCCGCGCGTAAGGACTCGCGGTTCGGGATGTCGTTGGCGCAGCCGGCGTACGTTGAGCTGTGGGAAATCGGCCTTGCGAGACTCGGGATGCGAGATACGGGAAACGAGATGCGGGATGTCGCCGCGTGGCTTCATGCCTTGTATGCAACACCGTCCGCTCCGCGCGAACTGTCCGAATCGTATCTGCACGATGCTCCCATCGATCGCATCCCGCATCCCGTATCCCGTATCTCGCTTTCGTGGTGGTCGCTGCTCGAGATGCTCCCTCAGCTGCCCGCCAGCGACGCCCCATGGGAGCCGAAGAGCGTCTTGCTCGAGAGCCAGGGGCTCGCTGTGCTCCGCAACAAGGGACGGTATGTCAGTCTCGAGTGCGGGCCGCATGGGGGCGGGCACGGGCATCCGGACCGTCTGCATTTGACGCTGCACGTGGAGAGCGTTTACTGGCTTCCCGATCCCGGCACTGGACAGTACGTCACGCGCGACCTTTTCTGGTATCGCTCGACGCTGGCACATAACGCGCCGCGACTCGACGGCGACTCCCAGACGCCGGGGAACGCCAGCTGCGAATGTTTTGATGATCAGGACGACTGGGCTTGGGCGCGGGGGCGCTTCGAAAGTTTGACGCGGACGATCACCGCGGGTCCCGCCTACGTCGTCGACGTCCTGGATCTCTCGGCCCGTGAGGAGCACCAGCTCGAATTACCGTGGCACTTTGCCGGTCGTGGATCAGTGGCAACGAAAGGGCGGTGGGTGACTGACGAGCTCCCCGATGAGTTTGTCACGCGCGTGCAACGATTCATTCCGTCCGAGCCCGACGGAGGCTCGATCGTCCTGTCGCATGGGCAGGGGTCCGCGCAACTGACCGCGCATCTCGTGTTCGCCGGGGAATTGCTGGAGGTCGAGGGGCCGGGCCTCCCCGGACGCCATGAACGAGCGCGTTTCTACGTGGTGCGCGCCCGCGGCCGTAACGCCCGTGTCGTCACCGTGCTCGAGCCACATGCGAATGGGTCCGCCATTCGTGCGGTGCAGGTTCGGGGCGACGTGCTGGAGATTGAAACGGCATCCGGTATCGACCGCCATCGCTTCGGCGGCGCGGAGTGGGTGGTCGAACAGGAGGGCCAGGTGCCGCGGGGGCTGCGCGGAGCCCGCGCAGCCGCGCCGCCGTTCGTCCCGCTGCTCGAGATTGACGTGCCGGCGCCGGTCGCGGCGCCGGCGTTCCGTGTGAGTGCTCCTCCACCGCTCGACGGCACGCTCGAGGGTTTCGAATTGTCCGAGCCGCTCGAGCTCGCCCTGGAAGATCAGTACCGGCGCAGCGAGGATGCGTATCCCGGCCCCGATGATCTCTCCGCCATCGCGTACGCCGCGTGGGATAATGCGGCGCTGTATCTCGCGGTGGCGGTCACCAAACCCGACGTGTACCTGCGGCCGGCCGGCTCGGCTCCCCTCAAGCTCGACAACGAGCCGGATGACATCCATTCCGACGGGCTCCAGGTCTATCTCGGCGCCGCTCGCGGCCCGTCAGAAGGGGAGAAGAACGGCCCGGCCCCGCCTGCCGCCGGATATCTGATCGTGCCGAATCAGGACGGACGTACCGTGCGCGCCGGCACCACGAGCGACTCGCGTGACGCAAATCCCGCCGGCGTCAGCGGCGCATGGCGTCGCACCGACGTCGGCTACTGCGTGACCGTGGCGATCCCCTGGCCCGACGGCGTGCACCCGCATGCGGGGGGCCGGGCACGCTTTGATCTGATCGTGAACGAGATGCTGCCGGGCCGCCTGCGGCGCGTCGGGCAGCTCGTGTGGAGCGGCGGCGGTGGCTGGGTATGGCTGCGCGGCGATCGCCAGGATCCGGCGCGCTTCGGGATTCTGGAGCTCGTGGGATGATTACCGTCGTTCTGCACGAGCCCCAGGACCTCGTCAACATCGCGCACGTCGTGCGCGGCATGAAGAACTTCGGCTTGCGCGATCTGCGGCTCGTGAATCCGCGCGAGTATGAGCCGTATCGTGTCGAAGGGATCGCGCATCAGACGCAGGATGTGCTGGCGCGCGTGCAAGCCTTCGCGTCGTTGGAGGAGGCGCTCGCCGACGCCGTGCACATCGTCGGGTTCACGGCACGGGGGCGGACGGCGAAGCGCAATCTCCAGCGGCCGCGCGACGCGGCAGCCGAGATCGTCGCGTTGGCGGCGGGCGGTACGGCGGTGCTCCTGTTCGGCCGCGAAGACAAGGGTCTGTCCAACGAGGCGCTCGATCGCTGTCATCGGGTGGTGACGATCCCCAGCGACCCCGGTTACGCCTCGCTCAACCTGGGACACGCCGTCGTCATCATGCTCTACGAATTGGCGCTCGCGCGCGGCGCCGAGGCGCGTCCGTTCAAGGAGCCGCGCCGTACGTCGGAGCCTGCTGTCGCCGCGGACCTCGAGCGGCTCTTCGCGGACGTCGCAAAGGCGCTCCATGCAATCGAGTTCTTCAAGACCCGCAATGCCGACGGCGTCATGCGCACGATGCGCGAGATCGCCCATCGCACGCCGCTGGATGCGCGTGAGGTCAAACTGCTGCGCGCGATGGCCATCGAGGTGACCAAGTACGGTGAACGACTGGCGCGTTCCGGGCTTCACGTCGACCGCTAGCAAGCGGCCCGACGCGATGTTTGGCTCGCCCGCATTGATCACGCGGGCGTCGGGGTGCCGCGTCTGGGATCCCGACGGCCGCGAGTACGTCGATTACGTCATGGCGCTGGGCGCGGTGGCGCTGGGGTATGGGCATCCCGCCGTGAATCGGGCGGCGGAGGCCGCGATCGCGGCCGGCGTCGTGGGTCCGTTGCCGCCCGTCGCCGAGCAGCAGCTCGCGGAGGCGTTGGCCGAGCGGATCCCGTGGCTCGAGCGCGTGCGCTTTCTCAAAACGGGGGCGGAAGCGGTCGCCGCAGCGGTGCGACTCGCGCGCGTCGCCACCGGCCGCGAGCAGGTGCTGGGCTGCGGCTACCACGGCTGGCTCGACTGGTGCCAGGGGGCGGCCGAAGGCGTGCCCGCCGGAGTGCGCGAGCTGTTCGCGGAGCTGCCCTTCAACGACGTCGCTGCGGGCCGCGAGCTGATCCGGGAGCGCGCCGCGCTCCTGGCCGCAGTCGTCGTCGAGCCGGTGATCGTGTCCGAGCCGTCCCGCGAATGGCTGCAGATGCTGCGCGCGGAGACGGAGCGGGCGGGTGCGGTGCTGATCTTCGATGAAATCAAGACGGCGTTCCGGCTCGCGATCGGTGGCGCGGTCGCGCGCTACGAGATCCGGCCGGCGCCGGATCTCGTCGTGCTGGGGAAAGCGCTCGCGAATGGATTCCCGCTCGCCGTGGTGGGCGGCCGGGCGGATCTCATGGCCGCCGCGGCCCGCACCTGGATCTCATCGACGCTGGCGACCGAAGGGGTGGCGCTCGCAGCTGCGCGCGCCACGCTGGAGGTGTTCGTCCGTGAGGATGTGTGCGGGCAGCTCCACCGCGTCGGCACGCGGTTGCTGCACGGCCTGCACGATCTGCAGCG
>DASPXJ010000117.1:0-3036 GCA_035637355.1 Gemmatimonadales bacterium | reverse complement strand
GGCGTGGATCGCCGAGGACGTACCGCAGTGCGGCTATTGCCAATCGGGACAGGTCATGGCCGCGGCGGCGCTGCTACAGCGGACGCCACAGCCCAGCGATGCCGATATCGACGCGGCGATGACCAACATCTGCCGCTGCGGGACTTACCAGCGCATTCGCGCCGCGATTCATCGCGCGGCAAAGGAGGCCTGATGGAACGCCGCGTGTTTCTTCAGGTCGCCGGCACGGTCGGTGCCGGACTGGTGATTGGGTTCCGGCTTCCCGACCGGCATGGCGTCGTCCCGTTTGCACCGAATGCGTGGCTGCGCGTCGACACCGATGGTGCGGTGACAGTCACGGTCGACAAGTCGGAGATGGGCGAAGGCAATCACACCGCCCTCGCAATGATCGTTGCGGAAGAGCTGGAGGCGGACTGGTCGAAGGTGAAGATCGGTGCGGTGCCCGAGAATCCCGCGGGCTGGTCGCGCCGCATGTCCACCGGCGGCAGCACGAGCGTGCGCACGTCGTGGGACATCCTCCGGAAAGCCGGCGCGACGGCGCGTGCGATGCTCGTCACTGCAGCCGCTCAGACGTGGAACGTCGAGCCCGCAAGCTGCCGCGCCGACAACGGTACCGTCGTCCACATCAGAAGCCGGAAACGAATGACGTACGGTGAGTTGGCGCAAAAAGCGGCGACGATCCCGGTTCCCGAGAACGCGCCGCTCAAGGATCCGAAAGACTTCCGTCTCCTCGGCACCGCGGTACCGCGGCTCGACACGCCGTCGAAGGTCAACGGCACCGCCCAGTTCGGCATCGACGTGCGGGTGCCGGGGATGCTCATTGCCACGATCGAACGCTCGCCCGTGTTCGGCGGCAAGGTAAAGACCTTCGACGCGGCGGCTGCAAAAGCCGTGGCCGGCGTGCGTCATGTCGTGCCACTCGACAGCACGCCGTGGACCGGCGTGCAAGGCGCGTGGGGCGTTGGCACGGAGAGCGGCGTCGCCGTCGTCGCCGACACCTACTGGCAAGCCGTCCAGGGACGCCAGGCCCTCAAGGTCACATGGGACGAGGGAGCGAACGCCTCGCTCGGCAACATACCTGCCAGGCTGGCGGCGCTCGCCGGCCAGTCCGGAGCCCAGGCGCGCAAGGATGGTGACCCCTTCGCCGCGCTCGTCGGAGCCGCGAAGCGTGTCGAAGCCGTGTACGAAGTACCGTTCCTCCATCACGCCACGATGGAGCCGATGAACTGCACGGCCTTCGCGCGCGCGGACGGCTGCGAAGTGTGGGCGCCGACGCAGAATCAGACGCGCGCGCAGCAAGTCGCCGCCGAGGCGGCCGGTGTGCCGGTCGAGAAGGTCCGGATTCACACCACGCTGCTCGGTGGCGGTTTCGGGCGGCGGCTCGAGTCGGATTTTGTTGCCGAGGCCGTGCGCATCTCGAAGGCGGTGAATGCGCCGGTGAAGGTGATCTGGTCGCGCGAGGACGACATGAAGCACGGGTTTTATCGTCCCGCGACGTACAATCAGCTCGCGGCGGGGCTCGACGCGCAGAACAAGCCGATCGCGTGGACCCATCACATCGTCGCTCCGCCGATCCTACTCAAGTTCGGGCCGCTGGAGAACGGCATCGATAGGACGCTGATCGACGGTGCCTCAGACATTCCGTACGCGTTCCCGAACGTCTCCGTCGACCAGGTCGCGGCCGATCTGCCGGTGCCGCTCGGCTTTTGGCGTTCGGTCGGCGCGTCGCAGAACGCGTTCGTGGTCGAGTGCTTCTTCGACGAAGTCGCCGCGGCGGCGGGCCGCGATCCGTACGAGCTGCGGCGCGAGCTGCTGCAAACGAAGCCCCGCCATCTGCGCACGCTCGAGCTGGCGGCAACGAAAGCCGGCTGGGGCACGCCCCTTCCCGCCGGCCATGGGCGCGGCATCGCGATCGCCGAATGGGAGCCGACGACGTGCGCCGAGGTCGCAGAGGTCTCGGTGGCGCCCGACGGCACGGTGCGCGTGCATCGCGTGGTGTGCGCCGTGGACTGCGGGCCGGTCGTGAACACCGATACCATCGCCGCGCAAATGCAGGGCGGCGTGGTGTTCGGCCTGTCGGCGGCGTTATATGGCGAGATCACGATCGAAAACGGCGGGGTGAAGCAAAGCAACTTCAACGACTATCCGGTCCTGCGGATGCCGGAGATGCCGCTCGTCGAAGTGCACATCGTGCCGAGTAGCGACACGTTGGGAGGGATCGGCGAACCGTCTGTTCCGCCGACCGCCCCCGCGGTGTGCAACGCGATTTTTGCCGCGACCGGGAAACGGATTCGGAGGTTGCCGATCGGAAAACTCGTATAACCATCGGGAAACGAGAAACGGTTCCCGCTACTTCAGCGCCGCCACCAACCCCGCGTGATCCGACGGCCAGATCGGATACGCCGGTCCCGCCACGCGATCCGCCGGCACGTTGCCGAAGCGATCGACGCTGCCGCCGACCTTCCCGTCATCGCCCGCGAAGCCGCGCGTCCAGATGTAATCGATGCGCTGGTCGAACCGCGCCACTTGATCCGACAGATCGGCCACGTGGCAACAGGTGAGGCCATCGACGCCCGGGCGCATGGCGCGCCAGCTATCGGTGAATCCCGAGCTCGCCAGGACATCATACATCGGCGAGCCGGGCGTGTCGTTCAGGTCACCCATCAACACGACGCGTTCGCTCGCGCCGAGCGTCGCGACCATCTCGCCCACCTGCGCGGCGCGAATCTGCTCGAGCAGTCCTGGTGGCGCGCCGGCCAGATTCGCTTCGGTGTGGGCGCTCGCGAACGTGTACGACTGTCCGTCGACCGTCGTACGCGCCCAGACCCAGCCGCGAATCAGGACGACCCCTGGCGCAACCGGACCCAGGTTCACGGCGAAATCCTGACCGCTGGCCGCATCGATCGTCACCCGATCGGCATCGACCAGCAGCGCATCGTGGTCCACGAGGCGGACCAGCCCGGAGACGAGGTTGACGTTGATGTTGTCCGACGTCCCTGCCAAGGCGTAATGCAAACCACGCGCCGCGAGCTCGGC
>DASPXJ010000116.1:0-11846 GCA_035637355.1 Gemmatimonadales bacterium | reverse complement strand
CCCCGCCCCCCCCGCCCCCCCCGCTTTGGCGTCGAGCGCTGCGCCGTCCGCGGCGGGCGGTCGTGGGTCGCGATCCGCTTCGGTCAGCGCGAGGTAGCCGAGCGGCGGTAGGTCACGGAAGAGGACCAGCGCATCGCCATCGGGGAGATCCACCGAGGCCAGATCGCGTCCGTCATATGACAACGCCTTGCCCGAGCCTCCCGCAACACGCGCGACGTCGGTACGCTCCCAGGTCCCCGCGTTGAATACCAGCCGGCCGCGGCCCGGGCGCGTTGCGCGGCCGAGCCGCAGCAGTCCGTCGGCCAGCTCATCGCGCGCTGCCGCCGCGCCGGAGTCGATGAAGCGCTTCTTGTAAGCCCACTGCGCAATGGTCTGGCGGGACGTGGGCGCCGATACACTGTCGGCGGCGCCCCAGGTGTGCTCACCAAAGAGCAACAGGTCTCGCCACACGGCGGCACGCGACTCGGTGTCGGCGTCTTGAACGCCCAGGCGAGCATTCCACAGCGTCACGATCTCCGCGGCGCGCGCCGCGAGCTGAGCCGACCGGTAGGACGCAAGCTCCGCCGCCGTCGATGCGGCACCGTCTTCCCAGTAGAGTCCCGTGTCGCCACGTCTGACGGGAATCCTCGATCCGAAGCGGCGCTCGACGTCGCGGAAGAAGTCCTCGGACCGGCCCATCACGATCCGCGGCCACTGGAATCGGCGCCCGAATTCCTGGACGTTGGCGACGATTGCTTCCTTCATAAGCGCGTTGTCCTGCCAATCGGCGCCGTACAGCAACGCCGTGTCGTATGGCCAGTTCTGGGCCAGGAATGCCGGCTGATCGAGCAGCCAGCTGGACAGCCGGTGGCCCATTTCGTCCGCACCGACGTCAAAGCCAAAGCGCGTGCCGTCGCCGTAGTGGTGCGCCCGCCAATGCAGGACGCGGCTGCCGTCGGGACCTTCCCAGTAGTAGAGCTGCGGATACGCGGTGCCTTCGCTCCCGCCACTCGGCGGCAGCAGCGGCACCGCGCGCTCGGGGTTGGGTCCGCTCGCGAGATACTTCACGCCGCTCGCGGCGAGCAGCATGGGAAACGTGAGGGTCTGGCCCGGGACGTCGGTGATTTGGGCCGAGAAGAACGTCAGACCGCGCTCGCGGGCGAGCTTTCCCGCCGGCCACACCAGCCGCGCGAATGTTTCGTGATCGAGCAAGCCCGTGAGCACGTTGGCGAACAGCGCCTGCCAGCCGACCTTGCCATCGCGGATCGCCTGGAGCAGCGCGTCGGCCGCCGCGGGCGAGCGATTCTCCACGTACGACAGCACCTGCAACGCGCATTCGGCGGTGAAGTGAAAGTCGCGATGGGTGGACGTCCAGGCGAGCGCCGCGTCGAGATTCTTGCGATGTACCTCGAGGGCGTTCTCCTGGATGTCGGTGTAGCCGACGTCGGTATGAATCGACGCCAGCCAGTAGAGCGTCCACCGTTTCGGCGGCGTGAGTCGCAGGCGTCGCCGGGCCGCGCGGTCCTTGCCGACGTCGACGTCCACCTGAAAATCGGACGGCTCGGAGAGCGGCACCCACACCTCGCCGCCGAGCGCCACGCCGTCCGCGGACGGCAGCAGTCCGGCCGTGCCGACCAGCGCGCCGCGCCGGTCCGTCACCCGCGCGCGTGCCGCGGGCGCACCCAGTCCCGACACGGTGATGCGCACGAGATTCTTGCGGCCGTCGGGTTGTTGAAACAGCGCGGTGGGACGCACTTCGATGAACGGTTGCTGCGTCGAGCCGTTCCGCGCACGGCGCAGAACGGGCAACGTCGCAAGCCACGTGAGGAAAGAGCGGCGATCAAAACGGTGCATGATTGCTATAACTTAGCGCAGCTTGACTGTGCAGGTCCGCTATGTACGTTTCGCCCGTCGTCCCGACCCCCGACCCCTGACCCCTGTACCTCAACAGGAGCTAGCATGAAGCGGATCGCATTGGCTGTGGCGCTCGTCGTCATGGCCGCAGGCGCGTGCAAGAAGGCCGAAGAGCGCGGCATGGCCGCAGACAGCGCGCGTGCCGACTCGATGAAAATGGCTGACTCGATGAAAATGGCGCCGGGCGATACAACCCACATGATGGGCGACACGGCGAAGGCCCATCCGGCACCGGCGCGGCGTCCGTAGCGACGCGGTAGTGCTCGCAGGTATCAAGCCCGGGCGCCGCCCGGGCTTTTGTTTTGTGCGGTGGCACGAGCGATGGCCGTCCGGGTGTCGAAGGGCGGCTCCCATCCCAGCTCCAGCCGGATCCGGTCCACGGAATAAGGATTCTCTCCCAGAATGAAAGACATCGCCGAATTCCCCAGCGCGGTGTAGCGGCCCGGCAGCAGCACGCGCATCAGGACGCTCCAGCAGCGAACGCCGACGCGTATCGCGGCCACCGGAACGCGAATGCGCCGCGGCCGCACACGCAACGACTCGGCGAATGCCGCAAAGAACTCGCGTTGCGTGAGGCGTGGCGGCGCGTCGCACGTGACGTTGTACGCCCGAAATCCCGGCTGCGCCGGCGCGTCGAGCGCCGCAACCACGGCCGCAGCGACGTTGCCGGCGTACACGCACGACAGATGATTCGTCCCCGGACCGATCTGCGGCAGGAACCCACGCTTGAGATTGGCGACCAGGCGTCGGGTGAACAGCACATCGCGCTCGCCATAGATGACGTTCGGCCGGATGGCGATGACCGCGAGTCCCCCGCGGGCGGCCTCCTCCCGCAGCAGCTGCTCGGCAGCGCGCTTGCTGCGCGCGTAGAAGTCCGACGCCGGAAGCGGCTGCAAGGGATAGTCTTCGGTCACCCCGTGCTCACCGGCCGCATACACCGCCGCGCGGCCATACACCGCGACCGAGGAGATGTGAATGAGGCGTGCGCCGGTCCGGCGCGCCGCGTCGACGGCGAGCCGCGTCCCGCCGACGTTGACGCGCGTGAATTCTGCGAGTGATGCGTGTGATGCGACCAGCGCGGCGGCGTGCACGATCGCGCGCACGCCGTTCGCGGCGTGCTGCCAGGTGACGGCGTCGGCGACGTCGCCGACAAACGCCTCCGCGCCGAAGCGTTCGACGGTGGCGCGCGAGTGCTCCCGAATGAGCGCGCGGGGGCGCTCACCGCGCGTATGCAGCGCCTCGAGGACGTGCGTGCCGACGAGCCCACCCGCGCCGGTGACGAGAACAGTCACGCCGGAGCGACGCGCGGCGCGTCGAACGGCAGGCCGACGACCCGCGCTTCGCGGCCGGCGGCACGCACCGTGGCGCCGACCGGGACTTCGTGCCGTACGATCGCGAGACCGATCCAGCGGCCCAACACCGATCCGCCGCCGTCCGGCAACCACGCGATGCTGGTCACCCGGCCGACCTCGTGCTCGTCATGCGTGACCGCGCTCCACCCGCTCGCCGGCGCCGCGGGCGGATCGGCCTCGAACAGCAGGCCGCGCAGCTGCCGGTTGGCGTGGCCGCGGAAGTGCAGCCGGCTCACCGTCTCCTGGCCCGTATAACACCCCTTCGTGTAGGAGACGCCGCCGATTTCATCCAGCCGCACTTCCTGCGGAATCGTCTTTTCATCGACTTCCGAAGCGAGTCGCGGCCATCCCGCCAGAATCCGCGCCAGCTCCAGCGCCTCGGGGCCAGCGGCGTGGGCCCCGGCATCGATCAAGCGCCGCTGGATGGATGCGACGCGGTCGGCGGCTGCCGTGATCTGAAAAACGAAGGGCGCCAGGTCGCCGCTCCGCGCCACCTCGAGGGACAGCTCGGCTGCCGAGCTTTCCAGCACACGATTCGATCCGTGCGGAACCGAGACGGCGGCGGCGCCCATGACCGCCACGGCGTGCGCCCCTGCTACTCGCAGTACGGCGGTTTCTCCGGTGCGATCGGACGTTCGTGCGAGCCGCGGCGGCACGGAGCGCTGCAGGATCTGCAGTGCGCGCTCACGGCCCTCGGCCGGCACCGTGTACCGAACTCGCGATCCGACGCGGGCAGCCCAGCCGTCCACGACCATCATCCCCTTGGGTGTGAGCAACGCGCCGTACACGAACGCCCCGTCGCCGGGCTTCTCGATGTCGTTGGTGAGCAAGCCCTGAAAGCAGGTGACGGCACCGGAACCGGACCCTGTCAGGTCGATGACTGCGACGTCGGCGCGGGCGACGATCGCACCGGCACGCAGTTGATCGACGACCTCCGCGGGCACCGCGTCAGGCTCGAGGCGCGTGACCGTGGCCGGTGGAGCAGTCGGGAAGACGTCGCTCACAGATCCGCCAGCTCCGCCGCGGAATGCCCCGCGAGCGAGTCCCACACCCTGGCCGCGCCGCGTCCCGCGAGTGCATCCGGAGGATGACTGGTCGTCAGCATCACGCAACGCATCCCCGCGGCGCGCGCCGCCGCGAGTCCCGGCAGCGAGTCCTCGATCACCACGCAGCGGTCGACCGCGACCGGCTGCCGCTGGTTGAACGCGCCGTGCGCGGCGAGGTAGGCCGCGGGATCGGGCTTGCAGCGCGGCACGTCGCCGGCCGCGACGATGATCTCGAATCGATCCGCGAGGCCCGTCCGGCGCAGCACTGCGTCGATCTCGCTCCGCAACGCGCCTGAGACGATCCCGAGACGAAATCGCCGGCCGGCGTCATGCACGAACTCCGCCGCGCCCGCAACCATGCGCAACGACGTCGCGACGAGCTCCAGGTAGAGGGTCGACTTCTTTTCCACGAGATGCGTCAGCAACTCCGTCGTCAGGGTCCGCTGCGCGCGGCGATAGGCCTCCATAAACCCGGTGCGATCGTCACAGCCGAGATACGACGCGTAGTACTGCTCGCGAGTCAGCGTAATGCCTTCGTCGGCCAGCACGCGCTGCAGCGCCAGACAGTGTTGTGGCTCATCGTCCACCAGCACGCCGTTGAAGTCGAACAGCACCGCTTCCGTCACAGCGTCTCCTGGAGCCACGCCAACATGTTCGGCCAGCAGGAGCGTCGTGCCTGCTCGCTCACCACCAAGCCGCGATGCGACAGGCCCGGCTCGATCGCCAGTGCCTTCCGCGCGGCGCCGACGCGCTCGACGACCTGGCGGCACGCCGCCGCAGGCGCGAAGATGCGGTCCGCGGCCCCGGCCACGCCGAGGTACGGCACGCTCAGCGCCGCCAGGCCGGCAAAGTAGTCGAAGCCGTCGGTGCCGAGCCATTTGCCGCGTACATTCCACTCCATCCATTCGGCAATGATCTCCGCGGCCTCGTCTTCGTTGCCGAAGCCCAGCGCCCGGGCCGGGAATCGCCCGAGGACGCGCGACAGGGCGATCGTCGTCGCGGCGAGCGTGCGCCGCACCAGGCCGAGGCGCCGCGGGCCGGGCGTCCCCAGGGTGACGATGGCTCGGAGCGGCGCGGCGGCCGCAACGCGCGCCAGCCAGCACAACCCCGCGGCGCCGCCGGCGGAATGTCCGATCCAGGCGAGCGGCGCGCCGTCCGTTTCTTCGCGCACCCGCGCGACCAGCGTCGGCGTGTCGTTGAGCACCCAGTCCTCGAACGTCCACGCCCCGCGCCGCGGTTCGCGCGCGCTGTCGCCGTGATGGCGCAGGTCGGCGAGCCACACGTCGAGCCCCGCCGCGCCGAGAAAGTGCGCCATCCCGCCCGCACTGTTCCCATTCTCCGCATGCAGCCAGAAGCGATGGTTCGTGAATGCGCCGTGCACGAGCAGCACGGCGGGACGACCGTCCCGGTACGCACGCAGGCGGTGCAGCGCCAGATCCACGCCGTCCGGTGTGGTGACGCGACGCGCGCCTCCGGTCACTCGTAGCGCCCCGCGGCACGATAGGCATCGTCGAGCAGTTCCACCGGATGGCGGGCGTGCGCGTGGATGCCGGCGGCGGCGAGACCGGCACCGAGCTGCATGAGACATCCGGGATTTCCCGTCGCCACGACCTGGGGCGCCGCCTCCCGCAGCCGCTCGAGCTTCGCCGCAAGGACCTGGCGCGACATCTCGGGCTCGAGCAGCGTGAACAATCCGGCGCTGCCGCAGCACTCGGCGGCGCCCGGCACGCTCACGAGCTCGAGCAGAGGAATCGCGGCGAACAACTTGAGCGGCGGCACCGCGACGCCTTGCGCGTGCAAGAGATGACAGGGCGGGTCGTAGGCGACGTGCAAATCGAGTGGCGCGCCTGGAACAGGCCCCTTCGTCCCATCGCCGGCGAGGAGCTCCGTCACGTCGCGAACCCTCAGGCCGAATCTCTCCCCTTGCGCTTCGCCCACAAGATGCCCGTACTCTTTCATGAGCGCCCCGCAGCCCGCGCTGTTCACGACGATCGGCTCATCGCCGTCGCCGAATGCTGCGATATTCATCCGCGCCAACGCCCGCGCTTCTTCGAGCAATCCCGCGTGCGCATGCAACGCGCCGCAGCAAACCTGGCCCGGGACCTCGTGGACTTGATACCCATTCACAGCGAGGGTTCGCCTGGTGGCATCGTGCACATGCGAGAACAGGCCCTCCATGACGCAGCCGCGGAAGAGCAGGGCGGCGAGGGGCGGCGAAGGGGCGGCGAGGGGGCGGCGAGGGGTCTTTGCCGCCGCCTTTCTCGCCGCCGCCTCATTCGCCGCCGGTTTAGTCGCCGCCAGCATTCCGAGAGCGAACCGAATCCTGCCCCATCCGGCGACACTCCGGGGCACAACCGATCGCAGCAGCCGGGCAAACCAGTACACCACGCCGCTTACCCCCGGCGTCGTTAACGCCCACAGCGCGAGGCGCGCCAGGCGCGGTGTGCCACGGGCCGCGGTAATGCGCGACCGGGCGGCTTCGAGCCCGTGCCCGTAGTGCACGCCCGATGGACAGACCGGCTCACAGCCGCGGCAGCCGAGGCAGCGGTCGAGGTGGTAGGCGAGCGCGATGTCGGTCGCGGCGATGTCGCCGCGCTCCAGTCCCCGCATCAGCTCGATGCGGCCGCGGGGCGAGTCGGCTTCGTCTCCAGTGGCCAGAAAGGTAGGACAAGCTTGAAGGCAAAACCCGCAATGCACGCACGCGTCCAGGCCTTCGAATCCGCCTCGCGTCCGGTCCTCCCCCGTCATGAGCCTTCTGTGGCGACGACGAGGGCGCCTCCGGGATCAAACGTGCGGCGCAGGCCGGTGACGAGCGGGCCCACGCCCTCGCGATACGCCCCGAAGTGCCCGACGGCGCCACGCAGCGCCCAGGGTGCGCGTTCGAGCGTGAGCGGCACCTCGAGCCCGGCGAGCGTGCGGCGCAACCGCTGCAAGCGATCGATGCTCGCGTCGCCGGTCCAGCGGATCGCGCCGGCCGCGGGCGAGGCGGAGATCCACTCGTCGCCGAGCTGATGCTGCAGCAGATCGAGCAGCTCGTCGCTGGCGGTGGGCACGCCACCGATGCGGAACGTCACGGGCCGCACGGCGAATCCTTCCGCCAGGCGCATCCAAAAGGCATGGGCTTCCTCGGCGCGCAGTGGCGCGAATCGCCCGCCGCCGCTCGCGGCGCCCAGCCCGGCCTCATCCGCTGCGACGAGCGCCGGGGACCCGGCCAGCCGTACGCCCAACACCCACCGCTCGCGGCGCGCGAGGGCGGGCGAGACCAGCTCCAGCGCCGCCGGCGTCAGTCCCGCGGCGGCGATGTCCTCGCCGACCTGCGTCAGATCTTCGCGCGCGCCCTCCAGCAGGTAGGTGACGTCGGCGCGCGGCAACGTGCGCAGCCGCAGATGCACGAGGACGATCACGCCGAATGCCCCGAAGCCGCCCGCCTGCAGGCGCGTCAGGTCGTAGCCGGCGACGTTCTTCATGACGCGGCCGCCGCTCTGGACCATGCGGCCGTCGCCGGTCACGAACGTGACGCCCAGCAGATGGTCCTTGATGGGGCCGAAGCCGTGGCGCAGCGGCCCGGCCGTCGCCGTCGCGACGACGGAGCCGAGCGTGCGCCCGGCGAGACCGGGCGGATCGATCGCGAGCCACGCGCCGCGATCGGCGAGCTGCTGGCGCAGCTGGTCGAGCCCGATGCCCGCCTCGGCGGTCGCAGTGAGATCGGACGGCTCGATCGCGGGAACGCGGTCGAGGCGGCGCGTCGTGAGTGCGAGATCGGAGGGAGCGTCGCTCTGCAGCCAGGTGCCGGCGCCCTCGATCCGCACCCGCCAACCCTCCTGGTGGGCCGTGCCGAGCAGCAGCGCGACGGCATCGGGGGAGCCCGGCGCGATGCGTGGGACGCGGTCGGAGCTGGGCTCGAGCACGGCTCCTTCGCCGAGGAGGGCGGTGACTTTTTCGAGGATCGTCATGCGGCCCGTCCCCGGGGCGCGGTCCCGGGGCTCGCTGCCCGAGGAGTGTGCGTCCATTCACGGCACGCATGCACCGGCACAACCTTTCCCGGATTCACCCGCTCGTCAGGATCGAACACTTTCCGTACCGCGTGCATCGCTCCGAGCGATTCCGCATCGAAGATCAGCGGCATGTAGCGCAGCTTGTCGATTCCCACGCCATGCTCGCCGGTGATCGTCCCGCCCGCCGCGATGCAGGTGGCCATGATCTCGGCGCTGGCGGCTTCGACGCGCTGTTTGAGCGCGGGATCAGTCGCGTCGAACGAGATGTTGGGATGCAGGTTGCCGTCGCCGGCGTGGAAGACGTTGCTGACTACCAGTCCATAGTTCTGTGCGATGCCGCAGATCGTTTCGAGCACCTGTGGCAGCGCGGAGCGGGGGACGACGGCATCCTGCACTAACAGATCACGGGACAGCCGGCCCATCGCGCCGAACGCTTTCTTGCGTCCCTGCCACAGGCGCTCACGCTCCGCTTCGCTGGCCGCGGTTCGCACCGATCGCGCACCCGATTTCCGCAGCAGGTCGGCGACGACTTCGGTCTCCGCGACGACGGCGTCGGCATTGCTGCCGTCGATCTCGACGAGTAGCACCGCGGCGGCGTCGCGCGGATAGCCGGCCGCGTACACGGAGTCTTCCACCGCACAGATGCACGACTGATCCATCATCTCGAGCGCCGCGGGAACGATGCCGGCGGCGATGATGGCCGACACCGCCTCGCCCGCGATGCGAAGGCCGGTGAAATCGGCCAGCATCGTCCGGACCGCGCGCGGCAGCGGCATGAGACGGACGGTGATGCGCGTCGCGATGCCGAAGTTTCCCTCCGACCCCACGAACAATCCGACGAGATCCGGCCCCCACGGCTCGCCGCCCGCGCTGCCGACGTCGACGAGCGATCCGTCCGCCAGCAGCAGCTCGAGCGCCAGCACGTGATTGACGGTGACGCCGTACTTCAAGCAATGCGGCCCACCGGAGTTTTCGGCGACATTGCCGCCGATCGTGCACGCGCTCTGGCTCGATGGATCGGGAGCGTACTGCAGACCATGCGGCCGAGCCGCCGCGCCCAGCTTCGCGTTCACCACGCCCGGCTCGACGACCGCGAGGCGATTGTCGCGGTCGACGCGCACTATCCGATTCAACCGGGTCAACACGAGCAGCACAGTCCCTTCGTCCGCCAGGGCGCCGCCCGAGAGGCCGGTGCCGGCGCCGCGCGGGACGAACGGAACGCCGTGCGCCGCGAGCAGTCGCACGACGGCGATCAGCTCTTCGCGCGTGCCGGGCAGCACGACGACGTCGGGAACGCGGCGATGAGTGGGGAGACCGTCCATCGAGTAGGTGACACGCTCGGCGCGGGCTTCCCGGACATGGTTATCGCCGACGATTGCGGCGAGATCTCGAGCGAGGGACGAGGTCATGCTATATAGTAGTCAAAAGGGGGTCAGGACAGACTGTCCTGACCCCCTTGACCTCGTGAAGCTGGAGTGCCTAGGCTGCTCTCCAGAACCCCTTGAGCGCTTTGCCATCGGGCGATTCTCTCAGCTTCTCAAATGCCCGTTCTCGAATCTGCCGGATGCGCTCGCGCGTGACTCCCATCAGCGCGCCGATCTTCTCGAGCGTCATCGCCTCGCTGCCCTCTTCGAGCCCGTAATAGAGATAGAGAATCTTGCGCTCGCGCGGCGTGAGATACTTGTGGAAGATCCGATCGATGAATTCGCGCATCAGCTTGGCGTCGGTGCGCTCTTCGATCTCGCCGCCTTCCTGGCCGGCGAAGCGCTCGCCGAGCGTCGCGGCGTCCTTGTCGGTGCGATCGACCGGCGCGTCGAGCGACAGCTCCGCCGCCGTCATGCGGCGGGCGGTGCGCACGTTCTCGACGGAGTCTTCGAGGGCCTGCGCGATTTCGTTGTCGGTGGGTTCCCGGCCGAGCTCCTGCGAGAGGTAGGTCTCTGTGCGGCTCATGCGAATCAACTGGGAGTTCTGATTCAGCGGAATTCGCACGCTGCGCGTTTGTTCCGCCAACGCTTTCAGCACTGCCTGCCGCACCCACCACACGGCATACGAAATGAACTTGACGCCCTGATCGGGATCGAACTTCTTGACCGCCTTGAGCAACCCTTCGTTGCCGATCGCGACCAACTCGGAGAGATCGAGACCGTGGCCCTGATATTTTTTGACGTAGGAGATGACGAATCGCAGATTGGCGGTGACTAAACGCTCCGCGGCTTTTTCATCGCCCCGTTGCACGCGACGGGCGAGGCGACGTTCTTCAGCGGGATCTTTGATGAGGGGAAGTTTTTGTATGTCTTGCAGGTACTGGTCGAATGCGCCGGAAGGGGTGGTGCGGAAAAAGGCCTTCGCCTTGCCGCCATTCGACCTCGCCATGCGGGACTCCCCTTGAAACGATATGTGTGTGGAAACGGCGGGCTGACGCCGCCATTTAGGCCGCCTAACTGCGCGCCAATATAGGATTTCCCGCCAATCTGTGCAAATAGACGTGGTTATCAACATCACAAATTGTTGGGTTCGTAGGCATTCCACTGTTTGTCCACTATCCACAGCTTCTGTGGAAAATAGTCACGCCCCTTCAATCACCCGCCTGTGGGCTCACTCATTCCGAAGGATGAGATCGCGACTGTGGAGAGGTGGAAAGAGATGTGGGCTACGTGTTGAGCAGAACCTGGCGAATCATTTCCTCCTGCACCCCCACCGTCCACCCGTGACCATCGTCACCTTGGGGAGTGCCGATGGCGCGCGGCAGGGCCAGCCGGATCTCTCCCGCCCGGACCTTCTTGTCCGCGCGCATCGCCGCGATCAGATCGTCCACCTGGCTGCCATCGGGACGTGCGACGGGCAGATGGAGCCGCTCGAGCACCGTCCTGATGCGCTGGGCAGTGCCCGCCTCTGCGATGTCGAGTGACTCCGCGATCCGGCCTTCGTACACCATCCCGATGGCCACCGCTTCGCCGTGCATCACCTCGTACTTCGACGTGGCTTCGATCGCGTGCCCGACGGTGTGGCCGAAGTTGAGAATGGCGCGTTTTCCCTTTTCGCGTTCGTCCTGCGCGACGACTTCTGCCTTGATTTCGACCGAACGCCGCACGACGCGCTCCAGCGCCGGCGCGTGCTTGGCGAAAATCGCCGCATACTCGCGCTCGAGGAAAGCGAAGTAGTCGGCATCCGCGATCACCCCGTGCTTGACCGCTTCGGCGAGCCCCGCGGCGAGCTGCACGCTCGACAGCGAGCCCAGCAGCTCGGGATCGGCGACGACGACGCGCGGCTGGTGGAATGCGCCCAGCAGGTTCTTGCCGGCGGGAACGTCGACACCCGTCTTGCCACCGATGGAGGAGTCGATCATGGCGAGCAGCGACGTCGGGACCTGCACCAGCGGCACGCCGCGGAGATAGGTCGCCGCGACGAATCCGGCGACGTCGTTCACCACGCCGCCGCCGACGGCGATCACGGCGCAATCGCGACCGAAATGCGCCGCGAGCATCTGGTCCGAGAGCGCCGCCCAGGTGTCCCGGGTCTTATTCCATTCTCCGGCGGGAAAGGTGAGCAATTGCGCCCGA
>DASPXJ010000115.1:0-17146 GCA_035637355.1 Gemmatimonadales bacterium | reverse complement strand
ATTTTCTGGGCGACCCCCTCCACGGCGTAATTCGTCGCCGAGACGGCCCGCCCGAATTCCGCATTCCGGCACATGTCGGTCAAGTAGGCATGGAATTTCTTGACCTCGGGGATCATCGGCTCCGGTTCCTGGAACCGCTTCTTGTGCACGTTGAACCCGTCTCCCATGGCCCGCCACATCGCGTCGTGCCGCCGCTCGACCCGAATGTTGTCGGTGAAGAACTCCCGTCCCATCGTGGGTGAGCGGTCCAGCAGCATCTGCAGCCACTGCGGGAAGTCACGGATGATGGGATAGAAGGCGACCAGGAAATCCTGGATCCGGCCGTCGACGAGCTGATTCTCCGAGGCGTCGATGATGACCGGCGTATCGAGAATCGCCTGACGGCTGGGTTCCAGCGTGGTATCGAGGTCCGCAACCCAGGACGGGTGCGGGGTCACTTGCACTGCCATTGCTGCTCCTCTCCCGGGCGCGGGCGTGGGAAACTCGGGTCCAAGCGTGGCTGCAATGTACAGGCGTGCGTCGAACGTGCAAGCTCAAGCCGGATGGTGACTTGGCGCACATGCCAAAAATCACGCCCTTGACACGATATATCGTACAAGAATATCGTGACGTAACATCTAACCAGAGGCGCTGATGGGCGGGAAGTTCGGCTGGGAGGGGTTTGGTTTTGCGTTCGGTCCCCGGGCATGGGGCTTTCGTGGACGCGGACCCAGGAGTTGGCGGCGTCAATGGTTCGGCGCCGGCGACATGAAATACGTCATCCTGAAGCTGCTCCGCGATAAGCCACGTCATGGATACGAAGTCATGAAGGAGTTGGAAGAGCGGATGCACGGCTGCTACTCGCCGTCGCCGGGTACCATCTATCCAACCTTGCAGTGGCTCGAGGACGAGGGTCTCGTCGTCGCGCGCGATGTGGAAGGCAAGAAGGTCTACGAAATCACCGACACAGGACGGGCGTTCTTGGACGAACACAAAGACACTGTCGAAGACATCTTCGATCGCGTAAGGGAAACGGTCGAGCGCACCGTCGGCGGCTCGATGGTGGAAGTGAACCGCGCGCTGGGGCAGCTGGTGAAGACGGTCTACCGCACGGGCTGGAAAGCCAACAGCGACGAAGCGCGCAAGCAAGTCGCGGAGGCCCTCGCCAAGGCTACGGCGGAGATTGAGGGACTCGCAAAGGGTGCTACGGAAGATCGAACGTGAACACCCACAGCCCGCCGCAATCGAAGCCGCACCATCCGACGACGTTCACCCTTCCGGCCTGATACACGAGCGTCGCGTCATCTACCGAGGAGCGGTACGGAATCGCTGGAACGGGCATGTCCGCCACGATATCCAAGGTTCGTCGATCGAGGACCGTGAGATACTGTCGGAAGAGAGACGAAGACGCTTCCCACTGGATCCCGCCGACATAGAGGATTGGCCTGACTGGATCCAGCGTGATGTCCTGGAGCGCGCGAGTCGACGGGAAGGCGCGCGCCGTCAAGAACCGTCCCGTCGCCGTCTCGTATAACGACACGAAAAATCGGCCGCTCTGGTGATTCGCGGCTGCCGTGTCCCGCACACTCGTCGTGAGGAACATCGTATCGCCCGTGGTCGAGAACGCCGCGCCTGTCACATGAAAGAGCGTGTCGATGGTGTACGCGACATCCCCTGTTTGATTCAGCACCGGCCAATCCATGGGAAACGACGCGGCGCGATATTGCCGGGAGTCGAGCTCGGTCCGGATGACGGCCCATTTCCCTCCGGGGGCGAGACGGAATTCTCCCCAAGGCGCGCTGTAGAAGTTCGGAATGATGGTATCCGTGCCATTTCTGACTAGTACGCCCAGTCGCAGGGAGAGGCAGGTGGTCGGGGACAGCTCAGCGGCAGTGTAGTCGCCGGCCGTGACACCACAGGGAAGGGAATCGACGAGGGTCCACGGGTCCGGCTTCCACACCGTGGCCGCTGCGCGACCGGCCGGTGACAGATCGATGATGTAATGATTGGCCCGGTAACTCGGACCTGGCGTGTACATCTTTACGCGATTGGAGTCGGCCTCCCGCAACTCGGCCGGCATCTGCAGCTGCCGATCTTGCACATCAATCAGACCGTATCCGGTCGAGAAACCGGGCCATGCGCTCCCCTCCGCAACCAGCAGGCCACGCCCGGGAAGCAGCGTGCCTGTTGTGACGTTTGTGTACGCATTGAGGCCGCCCCAATACATGGGATACGCAAGTCCGACCGCGAAAAATGAGGCGCGCGCTTCGTCATAGCCCTGCGCGTCGATCAAGGCTTCGTAGTTACCCGTGTACACTGGAGGTACGCGAAACGCGATCTCCGTTGGTCCCACACGCCAGGTGTCCGCGGTATCCGCCCCGACCGTCACCGAAAAGTTCGTCCAGCGATTCGTCCGGAGCGTATCGGGACTTGGGAGGAGGGTCAGACCAGAGAACTGGTCGGACGTCAGCGTGATGATGCCACCCGCGGTCTGCGCAGGCGGATCGGACGACACCGTCAACGGAATGGGCGCACGGGCAGGATCCTGACAAGCCGCGACAACCGCGACTGTGAGGAGAAGTGCTTTAGCGTTTGCGCTCGCGCAGTTCATTGAGGGCCCGGCTGACATACACGCGCGTCATTTGCTTCCGCCACGAAAGATCGAAGTCGGTGTTATCCATCGGCTTTGCGGGACGGTAGGCAGCGTCCGCCGCCGCTGCAATGCTTTCCGCGCCAAACGACATACCCCTGAGCGCGGCGCCGGCTTCCGGGACCTCCTGCGGGTAACTCGCCACACCGCCGAGCACGATGCGGGCATCCGCGACGGTCTTGCCCTTCCACTGTATCCATGCGGCAACGCCGAGCACCGGGAAGTCGAACGAGCCGCGCCGCCGCAGTTTGTGGTAGACGGCATCCCAGCCGTCGGGAGCCGGCAGACGCACGTCGACGAGGATTTCATCCGGCTGCTTGGTGAGATAATTGATGCCGTCGTTGTTGTAGAACCGCCCCGCCGGCACGATGCGCTCGCCCTGTGGCCCGACCAGGCGGTACTCCGCCCCGATCGCCACCATGACCGGTGCGACGTCGGACGAGCTGACCGCCCAGCACCGCGGCGAGGACGGCGCCACCCAGCAGATGTGGCCATCCTTCTTCATGCAGAAGTCGATCGATTTCCGCCACTCATAACTCTGGTTGTAGTAATTGCAGCGCGTATCGAGGCAGAGGTTACCGCCGAGGGTGCCCATGTTTCGAAGGAGCGGTGTGGAGACGAGGCGGGCGGCGGTGGCAACGACGGATCGCCGGATCGCCGGATGGTCGGATAGTCGCGTCAATCTCATGCACGCTCCGATCGTCACACCATCCGCCGATCCGCCGATCCGGCCATCCGCCGCAAGCTCTGGAATCCCCATCAACGAAATGACGGTCTTCGGCTCCTGGTGCCGCCGCTTCATGTTCGGATACAGGTCCGTGCCACCCGCCACGAACATGCCCTCGGGGCCGGCGTCGCCCTTCATGCGGAGGGCTTCGGCCAAGGTCTTGGGTTGGAGATACGTGAACGAAGGGAGCCGCAGCATAAGTGGACCCTACGCTGCGGCTCCCCTCGCGTCCAGACTCAGTGCTCGTCTCTGCGCGCCAGACCGATGCCGCGGACCGCTTCGGCGAGTCGCACAAACTCGGCGCGGTAGCCGTCCGGATCGCTGCCGCGGGCGTCACGCGCAGCGGCGATCACCCGACTCAGGTCAGCCTTCCCGCGGAAGTCCGAGTTCCGGAGCAACAAGCCAAACTCGGCGACCGCCGCCTGAAACTGGAAGTCCGTCGAAGGCGCCTGTCCCGCTGTGGCGACTACCGGCTGACTCAGCAGCCGGCTGACGTCACCGTCCGGTTGCTTGTAGCGCACTTTGACGAACAACAGCTCGGGACCGGCGGCGCTATTCTGTTGGACGCTGCGTCGCTGATACCGCAGCGAATCGGGCATGCGGATCGTCACGTCGGTGTTCACGCCGACCGGCACGATTTCGTACAACGCCGTCACCGAGTGTCCCGAGCCGACCTCGCCTGCGTCCTTCTTGTCGTCGGTGAAGTCTTCGTTGCGCAGCAGCCGGTTCTCGTACCCGATCAAACGGTAGGCCCGCACGCGCGCCGGATTCCATTCGACCTGGATCTTCACGTCCTTCGCGACGGTGTAGAGTGTGCCGCCGAGCTCGTGCACCAGGACCTTCTGTGCCTCGGTGATGGTGTCGAGGTAGGCGTAGTTGCCGTTGCCCTTGTCGGCGAGCTTCTCCATCTTGGCCGCCTGCAGATTGCCCTCGCCCACGCCCAGCACTGTGAGAAACACGCCGGTGCGGCGCTTTTCCTCGATCAGTTGCACCATCTCGGCATCGCTGGAGGCGCCGACGTTGAAGTCGCCGTCGGTCGCCAGAATCACCCGGTTGTTGCCGCCGCGGATGAAGTTGGCGACCGCTTCGTCGTACGCGCGGCGAATCCCCTCGCCGCCCGCCGTGCTCCCGCCCGCCTCGAGCCGGTCGATGGCGTCGAGGATCTTGTCCTTCTGATCGCCCGCTGTAGACGGCAACACCAGGCCTGCCGAGCCGGCGTACACGACCATCGCGACGTGATCCTTGGCACGGAGCTGATTCACGAGCAGCCGCATCGCCGCTTTCACGAGGGGCAGCTTGTTCAGCGGCATCATCGAGCCTGAGACGTCGAGCAGGAAGACAAAGTTCGACGCGGGGAGATTCTCGACCTTCACGCGCCGTGCCTGTAGGCCGATGCGCACCAGCTGGTGTTGCGGCTTCCAGGGCGCGGGTGCGACCTCGGCATGGATGGCGAGTGGGTCGTCGCCGTCGGGGTCGGCGTAGTCGTAGGGGAAATAGTTCACGAGCTCTTCGATGCGCACCGCGTCGCGCGGCGGCAGCTGGCCGTCCTGCATGATGAAGCGCCGCATGTTGCTGTAGGAGGCGCGATCGACGTCGATCGAAAACGTGGACAGGGGATCGGCGGCGACCGCGATGAACGGATTCTCGACGATTTCGTCGTACTGCTCGCGGTTACCGGGCTGGCGCTGGTAGCGCCACGCTTCCGTGCTGTCGAAGTGCACGCCGGGGCCTGGAGGAGCGTAAGCGTCGGTCGCAACGGCGCTCATGAGCGCATGCGCGCCGACCATCTGCCGTGCAATTGGCGCAGCGCGCGCTCCGCTGACGACGATTCCTTCCAGCATGACGGGGGTCGGCAACAACTTGAAGTCAACCGTCACCGTCGAGTTGGTTTTGAGCTGCACTCCCGCCTGCTGCTTGGCTCTGTATCCGATATAACGGGCGATGACCGTGTAGCTCCCGACGGGCACGTTCTTGATGGAATAAGCGCCGTGGCGATCGGTTATGGCGCCGAAGCTGGTGCGCTCGATGACAACCTGCGCGTACTGAATGGGAGCGCCGGTCGTACTGTCACGCACGTGGCCAGCGATGCGGCCGGTCTCGACGATTGTGAGGGGTCGGGGCGTGAGCAGGACGCCGAGCAGCAAGGTGAGCAAGCGAACGGGATGCAGAGCCATGGCCTCTCCTGGTGGCGGTGTCCAGAAGAGACGCTCAGACCTTTGCGGGCGACACAGCCTTTCCGTCTCCACCTTCCCAGGGGGTGGGGACGCGCGTCGGCTCGGGCCACGCGATGTCGGGGAAGTGGTCCGGACCGTAGCGTCCAGGCTCGCCTTTCTCCTTCCGTCGCAATGCCTTGAGCACCTTTTCCGGCGTGATCGGGACCTCGTCGACCCGCACGCCGACCGCATCATAGACGGCATTCGCGACCGCCGGCATCACCGGCAGCAGCGGGCCCTGGCCGACCTCCTTGGCGCCGAACGGGCCGTTCGGGTCGGGATCTTCGATCAGATAGGTGATGACGTCGCACATCTCGAGCGTCGTGGGACTCTTGTACTCGAGCAGGGAAGGAATCTTGTGGACCACTTTGAGATCACCGCGATACGCCATCTCCTCCATCAAGGCTTCGCCCAAGCCCATGTAGATCGAGCCTTCCACCTGTCCGATCACGGACGCGGTGTTGATCGACCGGCCGACGTCGTGCGCGATCCAGATCGTCGGTACGCGCACGATCCCGGTCTCGGGATCGACGTCCACCTCGGCGACGCAGGCGCTGTAGGAATACGCCGGCGATGGCCCGACTCCGGCGCCGCGGTACTTCGCCGCGCTCTGGGGCGGCGTGTACGAGCCGACGGTGCCGACCGTTCCTTCCGCGGCCTCGGCCCACTGCACCGCTTCGGCGAATGACATGCCTTTCGTACGATCCTTGCCGTCGAACACGCGGCCGTCGGCGAACGTGAGCCGCTCCACCGGGACCTCGAGCTTCTTGGCGGCATGCACGGCCAGGATCTGGCGCGCCCGTTCGGCGGCTTGCAGCGCCGCATTGCCGCTCATCAAGGTGACGCGACTCGAATAACTGCCCAGATCGACCGGGGTGAGATCGGTGTCGGCCGTGACGACGGCGATGTCGAAGGGATCGACGCCGAGCACTTCCGCGACGATGTAGGCGAGGATCGAGTCCGATCCCTGGCCGATTTCCGTCGAGCCGCAGAACACGGTGACGCCACCGCCGCGGTCGCACTTCAGCTGCACGCCGGAATGCGGCATGTTGTTCCAGTAGATCGGGAGACCCGCGCCCGAGATGTAGCTCGAGCACGCCAGCCCGACCCCACGCCCCCGCGGCAGCTTGCGGAATTTCTTCTTCCACCCCGACCCCTCGACCACCTTCGCGATGCACTGGCCCAGCCCCATCGAGCCGACGCGCAGGTAGTTCGCGGTCAGCGAGTTCGCCGGTACGAGCGTCCTGAGACGCAGCTCGGCGGGATCGAGGTGGAGCTCTTCGGCGATCTTGTCGATGTGTACTTCGAGCGCGAAGCGCGGCTGCGGCGTGCCGTGCCCGCGCTTGGGGCCGCACGGCGGCTTGTTCGTGAACGCGCGCGCGCCCTGGAAGTGATAGCGCGGCACGTGATAGGTGACGGTCTGCAGCGCGCCCGTGTAGTAGGTGCTGGCGACGCCGTAGGAGCCGTAGGCGCCGCCATCCAGCAGCGACCGGAAGTGCATCCCGGTGATCGCGCCGTCGCGCTTCACGCCCGTCTTCACCCACATCAACGTCGGATGGCGGCCGCGATGGCAGTAGAAGACCTCTTCCCGCGTCAGCGTGATCTTCACCGGGCGCCCGGTCAGCATCGCGAACTTCGCGACCGCAATCTCATGATTGAAGGGATCGCTCTTGCCACCGAAGCCGCCGCCGTTCGGCGTCGCGATGACGCGAATCCGGGCGGCCGGCAGCTCCAGCACCTTGGCGAGCGCGCGGTGCACGTAGTGCGGCGTCTGCGTCGAGGTCCACAGCGTCAGCTTGCCGTCCGGTGACCATTGTGCGAGCGCGGCGTGCTGCTCCATCGGCAGGTGCGTGTTGCCTTCGAAGAAGAAGAGGTCTTCGCGCACCAGGTCGCCCGCGGCGATCCCTGCGTCGGCATCGCCGAACTCGAGATCGATCAGCTTGTGGAGGTTGCCGCCGTCGCCGTAGTCGTGGATGCGCGGCTCGGGATGTTCGAGAGCCGCTTCGGCGGAGGCGAACGACGTGAGCGGTTCGTACTCGACCGTGATGAGGTCGAGGGCGGCCGTCGCGGTTTCTTCGGTGGTCGCCGCGACGGCCGCTACCGGATCGCCGATGAAGCGGACGCGATCGACGCACAGCGCGTGCTCGTCCTGGGAGACGGGCAGAATCCCGAAAGGAATCGGCAGATCCCGGCCCGTCAGCACCGCCTGCACGCCGTCCAGCTTTGCCGCCGCCGCGGTATCGATCGAGACGATGCGCGCGTGCGGCTCGGTGCTGCGCAGCAGCTTGCAGTACAGCATGCGGGGGAACGCGAGATCGTCGGCGAAGCGGGTCGTGCCCGTCACCTTGGCGACGGCGTCGACTTTGCGCAGCGCCTTGCCGATGACTCTATGCATGCTGCATCCGCGCCGCCGCTAATTCGATCGCTTCATAAATCTTGATGTAGCCCGTGCAGCGGCAGAGGTTGCCGGCGAGCGCGTCCTTGATTTCTTCACGTGTCGGGGTGGGATTGGCGGCGAGCAGGGCTTCGGCCGCGAGGAGAAAGGCGGGCGTGCAATAGCCGCACTGCGCCGCGCCCAGATCGGCGAAGGTCTCCTGCAACGGATGCAGCTTCCCGCCCTGCGCCATGCCCTCGACGGTGCGCACCGCGTGGCCGGCGCACGCGAGCCCGAGCACCAGGCAGGAGAGAACCGGCGTTCCATCCAGCAGCACCGTGCAGGTGCCGCACTCGCCCAGCTCGCAGCCGTGCTTCGTGCCGGTGAGTCCCAGATCCTCGCGCAAGACCTCGAGCAATGTCTTGTGCGGGGCGAACGCCACTTCCGCCGGTTCGCCATTTACCGTCAGCGCGATCTTGACCTTCGATTCGTTGCTCATGGACACGTCGTAATCTTGATAAGAGGCAGGGGCGACGCCAGCTTACGGCACCAAAACACGAATACGGAGTCGCTAATGACGGCGGATCGGCGGATGGGCGGATCGATACTGATTGCTCTTGGGTTGCTATCCGCCCATCCGGCGATCCGCCTATCCGCCCAGGATTACCGAGCCCAAGCCATTCGCATCCTCCGTACAGTTCCCCTCATCGACGGCCATAACGACCTCGCCGACGCGATGCGCGAGCGGGGTGGCCTCGATTCGGTCGATCTTGCCGTCAGCCAGCCGCAGCTGATGACCGACATCCCGCGGCTGCGCGGTGGCCGGGTGGGCGGCCAGTTCTGGGCGGCGTACGTGCCTGTCACGACAATGGATTCGGGGCCTCACCCTGCGGTGTACGCGCTCGAGCAGATCGAGCTGATTCAGCGCTTCTGCGCCCGCAACGCGAGTGCGATGGCGATGGCGACGACGGCCGCGGCGGTCGCGCGCAACTTCGCGGCCGGCAAGATCTCGTGCTTGATCGGGATCGAAGGCGGCCACGCGATCGAAAACTCGCTCGGGGCGCTGCGGATGTTCGCGCGCCTCGGGGTGCGGTACATGACGCTCACCCACTGGCGCACGCTCGATTGGGCCGTCGCGTCGACCGATTCCTCCCATCGTGGCCTGTCCGACTTCGGCCGGCAAGTCGTGCTCGAAATGAACCGGGTGGGCATGCTGGTCGATCTTTCGCACGTCAACGATCAGACGATGTCCGACGCGATCCATACGTCCCGCGCGCCGGTCATCTTCTCGCACTCCTCGGCGCGCGCGCTGGCCAACCACGCGCGCGACGTGCCCGACTCCATTCTGAAGCTCGTGGCCGGCAATCGCGGGGTCGTGATGGTCAACTTCAATCCGGGATTCGTGTCGGAGGCGGTGCGCACTTACGAGGACAGCATGAACGCGTGGTCACGCGCGCTGCGCGAGGCGGGCGCCGATTCCGCGACACGCGCGGACTCGATGCGCGCCTGGGAGGCGCGGGCGCCGCACGCCACGCTGGCGCAGGCGGCCGATCACATCGAGCACATCCGCCAGGTCGCGGGCATCGACTGCGTGGGCATCGGCTCCGATTTCGACGGCATTACGGAGGTGCCGGTCGGCCTGGAGGACGTCTCGAAATTTCCCGATCTGATCGCTGAGCTGTTGCGGCGCGGGTGGACGGAAGCGGATGTGAAGAAAGTGGCGGGACTGAATACGCTGCGGGTGATGCGGGAGGCAGAGCGCGTCGCGGTCGAGATGCGGCGGACGCACCGGTAGACAGTCGCGGCCCTGGTCGCCATGTTGTCGGCAGCCCCTTTTCGCGAGGTCGGGTAGATGAGACGGCCCGCACAAGCAGTGATCGTCCACGGCGTGGCGGGTGGACTCCTCGCTGGATTCGTCGTCGTGTTGTGGTTCCTCGTTGCGGACACGGTGGCAGGTCAACCCTTCCGTACGCCCAGGCTGCTCGCTGGGATGCTCCTGAACCAGGAGCTCGCACAGGTCACGCCCCGGCTCGTCGCCGCTTACACGGTGCTGCACTTCGGCGTCTTTGCCGTTTTGGGAGTGGGGATGGCGTGGCTGAGCGCAGCCTTACCGGCGCCTTCGCGCCTGCTGCTTGGCCTCCTGTTCGGGCTGCTGCTGCAGGAAGTCGTGTTCTATGTCGGCCTGGGCCTGCTGCATGCTCCGCACCTCAGCGTGATTCCCTGGCCGCATGTCGTCGGCGCGAACATCGCCGCCGGGCTGGTGCTCATGAGCTATTTGCATTACGCGGAAGGCGATCCCCGGCCGCTCGGCGTTGGGCTCGCGGCCCTGCGGGATCATCCCGTCCTTGCGCGTGGCGTGGTCACCGGGTTAATCGGCGCGGGCGTCGTCGCGGTATGGTTCTTCGTTCTGGATCTCCTGACCGGCAAGCCATTCGGCACGCCAGCGGCGCTCGGCTCCGCGCTGTTGCTCGGGGCGGCGGGCCCCGGCGAGATCGTCGGTACTTTCGGCCTGGTCGCGGCCTACACCGTCGTCCACGTTGCCGCGTTCGCCATCGCCGGGATCGTCTTCGTTGCGCTGGCGGAGCAGGTAGAGCGAGTCCCCGCAATGGCGCTGCTCGTCCTACTCACTGCGATCCTGCTCGAGGCTCTCGTGTTGGCGACGATCGGAGTCGGAGCAGAGTGGGTGCTGGGGACGGTCGGGTGGTGGACAGTCGCCGTTGCGAATGTCCTGGCCGTGCTGGCGATGGGGTGGCAGGTGTGGCGGACTCATCCCACGCTACAACGCCGGTTGTTAGAGCATCCACAGCTTCGGGTTTAGATGAGCAGGGGTGCAGCATGCTGCGCCCCTACCATTCATCCCACAGCCGTACTACAGCCCGCGTTCCACGCCTAACGATACGCCGCGCCGTGACAACACCGGCCGCGAACGGATCGCGCTCACGTCGAACCGCAGCGTCATGCCGCTGCCGGCGTTGTACCGGATCCCCGCGACGCCCGTCACCGTCTTGAGTGATTGGACCGCTCCACCTACCAGATAACTCTCCCGCCCCGTCGCCCCGAGCAGCGACACCGTCGTGCGCCGTGTCAGCGAGCGCGTCGCGCGCAGCGAGACCGCCGTATCGGTGCGACGCGACGGATTGCGCGAGACAAAGACGCGCAGGCTCCACGACATGCGGCTGGTTTCGGTCGTGATGTGGGGCGTCAGGACGTCCACCGGGCCTACCGCGTAGTTCCAGCGGCGATACGCCAGTCCCACGGACGAGCGGGGAGCGACGAGCGCGCTCGCGTCCACCTCCCACGTGTTCTTCGGCGTGAACTGCGGTTGGCGCGACGTTCCCGCCTCGGCCGTGAGCCAGAGCCGTTGGGTCGGGTGGACCGCGCCGCCGAGGCGCTCGGCGACATCGGTCTCGCCAAATCGGCCGAGGATCTCCGCGGCGACCCACCCGGAATGGCCGCGCGCCGATCTCAGGGTCAGCTGCGCGCCCAGACTGGACCAATCCTGACTGGCGTCTACCGTCTCGTAGGCGCTCCAGGCGTTGACGCTGAGACTCTGTCCCCGGCAAGGCGTCGCGAGGCCGAGCAGAACGAGTGCCGCGACGCTCGGCTTCCCGAATCCTTTGCGCGCCATGTCGCCCCAGACGTGCACGCCTTTGAACACGTTCGCGAACGCCTTGAGGCGCCACCACACGGTGAGTTGGCGATAGCCAAGGTTCTCGAGCGACGCGAACAGCAACAGCCGGAACATGTCGCCGAAGCGGCGATAGCGGCGGAAGCTCACCTCCTCCAGCACCACGGCCCAGATCGAGAGCAGCATGCCGTACCCCCACGCGACCAGCACGAACAGCAGCGCGAACGACACGTTGACGAGCCCGAACGCGAGGCCGGCGACCGTGATCACGTATCCCAGCAGCTCGACGACGGGCGCGAGCATTTCGCCGAATGCGAAGAACGGCATCGCCAGGAAACCGACCCGGCCGTAACGCGGGTTGAACAGCATCGTTTTGTACTGCCACATCGCGGCGATGAGGCCGCGGTGCCAGCGCTCGCGTTGGCGCGACAAAATCTTCAACGACTCCGGGACCTCGGTCCACGCGACGGGGTCGGGAATGAACGGCATCTCGTACTTGATCTTGTTGCGCCGCAAATGGCGATGCATCCGCACCACGAGATCGAGATCTTCGACGATGCTGTTCGTGCGATAGCCGCCCACCGCCATCACGTACTCCTTGCGGAACAACCCGAACGCCCCGGAGATGATGAGATTGCCGCCCAGCCGATTCCACCCCAGCCGGCCAAACAGGAAGGCGCGCAGGTATTCGACGACCTGGATGCCCGGGATCGGCTTGCCGGGCACACGGGCATCCGTCACACGCCCGTCTTTCACGGTGCAGTTGTTCGCGACGCGCACCGTGCCGCCCACCGCCGCGATCTCGCGGCCCAGCAAAAACGGCCGCGTGAGGCGCAGCAGCGCGTCAGGCTCGATGAGGGTGTCGGCATCCACGGCGATCACCAGCGGGAACCGCGAGGCGTTGATCGCCGCGTTGAGCGAGTCCGCCTTGCCGCCGTTTTCCTTGTCGAGCACGAGCAGCCGTGACCGCGAGCGCGAGCGATACAGCCCTCGCAGCGGCTTCGTGGCGATCGTCTCGGGATAGACACGCGGGATTTCGTAGAGATCGAACGCGTGCTGCAGGCGCTCCATCGTGTCGTCCTTCGAGCCATCGTTCACGACGACGACTTCGTAGTTGCGGTATTCGAGCGTGAGAATCGCGGTCACGCTCGCCTCTATGGTGGCACTCTCGTTGTACGCCGGGACCAGAATCGTGATCGGCGGCAGCGCATCGCTCTGCATCAGGCGCTGGAAATCCTCATCCTCGGCGAGCCGCGTTTGCTCCCAGATCTCCGGTATCGACAGCATCAGCAGCACCGCGTAGAAGGAATTCAGCACGAGGAAGTAGACGAGGATCGTGAGGTCCGTGGTGCCGACGACGGTGGTGAGCAGGCTCATGCCGCGAACTCCGCCAGCGCCTGCGCCGGGAGGCCGAGCACCATCTGGGCCATTGCGCGCGCAAAGGGATCGGCACCGACCTCGGCCTCGAGCAGGGCATTGCGGCCCGGCGCCGCGAAGCGCATCAGCGCGAGCGCCGCGCGCAGCCGGACCCACCAGACGCTGTCCTGCAGCGCCGCCTTCACGAGGGGCAACGTGCTCACGTCGGTAATCATCCCGAGCGAGCGCACGGCCTGCGCGCGCACCGCCCACGCGTCGTCCGTCACCAGTCGCTTGAGCGCCGCGACGGACTCGCGGTGCGGAAAACTGCCGAGCGCGCGCGCCGACTGAATGCGGACCTCGGGATCGGCATGGTCGGCAAGCGCAGTGAGTCGCTCGCGCAACGCGGGCTCGCCCAGCCTTGCCGCAAACTCCGCGAGGCGGGGGAGGGCCGGATCGTCGACGCGCCGCAGCCGCTTCTGAAGATGCTCGACCACGACGGGACGCGACCGCAGCAACATCGCGGCATAGTACGCCTGGACCGTTGGGGCGAGCTGCGGCAGCCGATCCAGCGCCGTGAGCGTGAGCGACGTGTTTTCCATCCGCTCGAGCGAGGCGACGGCGGCGACGTGGACGGCGGGATGCGGATCGTTGACGAGGCGCCTGAGACGCTCCACGTCCTGCGGCACCGCGGCCACGCTCAAAAACCGCGCGCATTCGAGCCGCTTCCACCAGCGGGCCGAGGTGCTGTTGGTGCGCACGAGCCTGGCCCACCAGGTGTGCTCCAGCGCCTGCGCCAGTTGGCGCCAGCGTTCGCCGGGGACGCGCGCCGACCATTTGACCAGCGCGTCGATGGCGACTGGCACGGGCAGGCGCGCCAAGCCCACCAATACGCCCGCGAGCGGTGTGGTGCCGGCGGCCCAGCGGCGCATCGAGGCGTCCACCGCTTCGCGACGGGGATTGAGCCGGGTGCTGCGCCGCAATCTGAACCAGCGGTTGAGGACAATGAGGACGACGAGAGCCCCGAGCAGCAGCCCCTGCACGATCGCCACGATGATGAGGAAATGGCGGGCGCTCATCGGCCCACCCAGCGCCGGATCTTCTCGAGCGCGACGCGCAGGCTCATCGGCTTGACCATGTAGTCCATCGCGCCCGCCTCGAGCCCGCGCAATTGCTCCGTTTCACTGCCGTGCACCGTGGTGAACACGACGCGGAACTTTCCGGGGCACTGCTGCTGCAGCTCCTCGAAGATCGAATAGCCGTCGAGGGCAGGGAGGTCGACGTCGAGCAGCAACAGCGGCGGCTGCGGGCTGCCACGCGTGTCCATGGTCTTCAGCAGGTCCAACGCCTCGCGCCCGTTGCGAAAGTGCACGAAACGGTAGCCGCGCGCCTCCAGGCCGAAGCTGAGCAGCTCGGCGAGCGCGGGATCGTCCTCGACGACGATGACCTCGGGGACGTCAGCTGACGGCGGCGGCGAAGGGGCGGCGAGGGGGGGGGGCGGCGAAGGCTGCTTCGTGAATAAGGCCGCCGCCAGCCGGCGAACGAAGCTGCGCGCGGCCTGGCCTCGGTCCGCCACCCCATTCCCGGGATGCTCGAGCCACTTCTTGGCGGCGTCCTCGAGATCCGCCGCGACGACGGAGGCCTGCGGGAACCCGAACGAGCCGGCGGAGCCGCGCAGGCGGTGCGCATCGCGGCGCAACTGTTCGATCGCCGCAGTGTCATCGCCCGCGGCGATCAGCCGTTCGGCTAGCTCGGCGATCGCTCCGAGCTGGTCGCGGGCCCCCTGCAGGTACTCGTCCCGGACTCCGGGAGGCAGGCCGAAGTCGTCGACTCCCCCCTGGCTCACGGGGTCCAAGATAATGTGGTAGGGGCGCAGCATGCTGCGCCCCTACACGACTAACTTCTGTTTCGATCCAATGACTGATCCCGTCATAGGGCTATGCGCTACCTGCAGATGGGTGCGGATCGTGACGAACCGGCGGGGGTCCGTGTTCTATCGGTGCATGCGCGCCGATACGGACCCCCGCTTCGTACGCTACCCGCCGCTACCGGTGTTGCGCTGCTCCGGCTACGAGCGTCGCGACGGGGGGGGCCTTCCTGAGCCCGAAGGCGATCGTGACGAGGGCTAGCACATCGCACACTGATGTCTTCGTCTTGCAGCAGGACGGCGAGGACGAGCATTGCAGGATCCCGGTTAGGTGGCGCCCCAACTTAATGATTGCCACCCCCTCCACAGGGAGGCGGCCCGTAGGACGCGCAGGCCGACCCCCCCCGGCCTATCCCCTAGGCGAATTCCGTGCCGCCGACATATCGTGCGGCGCGAGCGCTCTTTACCATTGGCTCCATGGTCATTTGTGACCTCTCTCACTTGCAGAATGCCCACCCGTCATTCAGTTTGGTCCGGCGCTCCCGTATCCCCTTAGCAGAAAGGGCCTTTGTGGTTCAGCAGCGACCGCTGGAGCGTGCGAAGCAGTTCTTCTTCCGCAACTTCGAGCGCATCCTCGTCCTGTTGCTGGTCGCATCCCTGCTCATCATCAATCAGTTGATCGAGCAGAAGTTTGCGTTTCTCAGCTTCTATTATCTGCCGATCATCCTGGCGGGCTTCTATGGCGGCCCCCGCTTTGCGGTGGTTGCCGGCCTGTTCATCGCCTCGCTCGTCTTCTTCTTTCAGGCGACGCAGGGGGTCGGCATGGAGCCGGGCCTGACGCAGGACGCGATGTTGCTCCTCGTCCCGTGGGGCGGCTTCCTGATTCTCACCGGCTATGTGGTGGGCGGGCTCGCCGAGCAGCGTGCCTCGCGGCTGGCGGATCTCAAGAACGCCTACCTCGCGACGCTGGAGGTGCTGACATTCCACATCGAGTCGGCAGAGCGGCACCAGGAAGGTCACTCGACCCGCGTGGCAGAGCTCGCGGCCGCGATGGGCGTCGAGCTGAAGCTCACCGATGGCGACATCGAGAACCTCCGTATCGCGGCGTTGCTCCATGAGGTGGGCACGGCCGATCAGCGATTGCTGCGGCTCTTGTCGCGCTCCGTGACCGATGAGTCGCTCGCCGTGGCGCGCGCGCTGCGCGGCGCCGCCGAGATCATCGCGGAGTACTCACACTATTACGAGATCGTGGGCGACGATTGGGACATCGAGGCGCTGCCGATGGCGCCCGCCGTGAAGGTGCTTGCCGTCGCCGACGCCTTCGAAACGCTGCAAATGGCGACACCCGTGCGGCCGGCGTTTACGCGCTGGAGCGCGTTGGAAGAAGTGGAGAAGGGTGCAGGGAAGACATTTGCGCGTGAAGCAGTGCGGGCTCTACGGGTCGTGGCGGGCCGCCCGGAAATGGCGCCCGCCAAAGCATTGCGCGTCAGTTAACTCCCCGGCGGGAGGGCCGGAGGGGGGGGGCCGGAGCGCCCGCTCGCGACTCCGCCCGCGACACCGATTCCGAAGGCCACCGCAGTGCCGATCGTGACGATCGGGAGCATGGTGATCGGCAGCGCGACGACCGCGGCCGCCGCCCCGGCGATCAACGGCGCCGCCGGCTTCTGAATCGCATCGACGAAACGCAGCCGGCGACGCACGAACCCACGCGTCACTACGAAACCGCCGATCAAAGCGGCGGCACTCACCGCAAGCCAGAGCATGCTGTTCTCCTGTAGGTAACCGCGCTCTACGCAACTTGCGCAGGTGGCGTTTCAGGCGCAATTCTGGACCGCGATGGCCAAGGGCCCGGAATACAGCGATGCGACGGATGTCATTCGCCTGTTGCGCGTGGCGACGTGGTTTGGGCCGGCGTGCTTCGTGATGCTGTCGTCGCTGTGGTACTTCATGTTGGACAAGGGATGGATCTCGTCCGTCGTCTTCGTTTTGCTGCTCATCCTCAACGTCCCGATCACGCTTGCCGGCATCTTCGCGATTCACCGCAGCGTCGGCGGCGCCGCGGTGCTGATGATGAAGACGATCTACGCCGTCGGCGACATTCCGCCACCGCCCAGCTATCCGCGCCAGGACGTCCTGATCGTGCAGGGCAAGTATGCGGAGGCTGCGGACTGGTTCCGCGATCATCTGCGCATCGAGCCGCAGGATCATGAAGCGCGCTTGCGCCTCGCGCACCTTCTGGAAACGCAGCTCAAAGGATTCGACGAGGCGGAGCGGCTGTACCTCGAGATCCGCAATGCCAACCCTCCCGCCAACCCGCGGGAACAGATGAGTGCGACCAACGGGCTGATCGAC
>DASPXJ010000114.1:0-34014 GCA_035637355.1 Gemmatimonadales bacterium | reverse complement strand
GCGGAATACGGATTCCAGGAGTACGCCAAGAAGCATTATTTTCGACTTTGTGGTAACATCGCCCAGTTTCTTGATTTACAGAAGAGTTCATGGGGTGGCGGTGATTTTGCTGTGAATTATTCCGTTTTTCTTCTAGCGCCTCCCCGCAAATTTATAGGTTCAATTTTTGGAGGCAGGCTTCCACGTGGGAAATCGAGTGACGGTTGGTGGAAATCATCGAAACCCGAATTTGCCGAGGCCTCGATCCATGAGGTGGTATCGACATTTCGGTCATTCACCTGGCCCATTTTTCAACAGACGTCGACCCTGGAGGGTTACATTGCTGCTCTCAAGGGGCGCGGCGAACATCTGAGTCCGCACATTCCAGCAGAAATCGGTTGCGCACTAATACTTAACAACCAGATCAATCAGGCCTTGCCGTATATCGAGAGAGCGGAGCGAGAATATCGTGACTTCTCTTCGTCGCTTGAGAAGGTGGATTGGAGCCTTCAAGCCGCAGACCGAATGGCCCATCTACGTGAGGCGATGAATGCAGGCAGTCAAGGCGAGTTACTGAACGCCTGGATCAGAGAGTCTGTTGTGAAACTAGAGCTGGACACAAAATGGGTGGGCGGGTAACTAGTCGCTGCAGCGGACGCGACGCTGGCGGCTTCGACTTCCTTGCAGCTTAGCTCAGGCGTAGGCGACCTACAGGAGTTCCAGCAATGGCCGAGGCCGCTGCACACGGCACCGCAATAGCTCAGGCGATCAAGGCTTCCTGCGTCGTTGTCAGAGTTGAGACAGTGGACTTTCTGCGCCTCTTGAATCGGCAGGACGAGCCCATCGTCGTTCGATCTCCGGGGGGCTTCTTCCAGGCGCCATGGCGATACCTGACGACCTACAAGGGTCTAGCGTTTGTTGCAGATTCTGGGTTCCAGGCTAGCGGCTGCTTACTTCTCAGACGTATCATCGAACGACCCGTGTCGACCGGCGCCGCGTGTGAACCGACCAGCGCCCTTGATCGCCTCGGCGGCCGCTCCGATGCCTCTGCGATATTCGTTGCTAAGCGCTTCGCCAAGTGGCAGGCCGAATTGTTCCCACGCTGATAGGCGGTCGGCGCGCAGCGCCGCCTGGGGGAACTTCGCCAGGTCTCGAGCCAGCCGCTCTGCCGTCTCCCGGGCGGCACCGTGCGGCACCACTTGATTTGCGAGGCCGATCTGCAATGCTTCGGCCGCGCCGACGGGCCGTCCCGTGAGGATAAGGTCAAGCGCGCGACCGAGCCCAATGAGCCGCGGCAAGCGCACGGTGCCACCGTCGAGCAAGGGTACTCCCCAACGACGATTGAAGATCCCGAGGACAGCGTCTTCCTCGACAATCCGGAGATCACACCACAGCGCGAGCTCGAGTCCTCCGGCAACGGCGTGACCGGCGATCGCGGCGATGACTGGTTTTGTGAGGAGCATCCGACTAAGTCCCAAGGGGGCATCGCCGTCGGGCTCGGCGCGGTTCGGTCGCCCCTCCGCAATTGGCTTGAGGTCCGCACCCGCGCAGAAATGGCCATGGTCTCCGAACAGAACGCCGACCAGCGCGGTCTCGTCCCGCTCTAACGACCGGAACGCGTCGGCGAGCGCCGCCGCCGTCGCACGATCCACGGCATTGCGGACCTCAGGCCGGTTCAAGACAACAGTCGTGACGGGGCCGCTCTTTTCCACACGGACCTGCATGACAAACGCGCCTCCGCTTGACCTGAGATGTCATCTATCGCCGCCGCCAAGAGGAGTCAAGGCAACGAGTCAACTTCTTCTCCTTCGTGGATGTCGATCGCGCGGCGGCACGCTTGCTTTGCCGGCGCGTACGCCGCGCGACTGGTCATCTCCTTCTCCTAGAGGCTGGGTGTCAGGCCAGCGGCCTGAGGGCGTACCGCCCGTAGGCCACGAAGGCCACCAGCAGCCCCATCACGACGCTCCAGACGAGCGGGTTGGTGGCGGCCAGTTTCAGCGAATAGCGCGCATACAGGCCGGCGAGGGCCAGGGTTTCCAGCGCGAGCGCGGCGGCGGCGAGTGGGGTCACGGCTGGGACGACCAGCAGGACCGCCCCCAACATCTCGATCACGCCGAGGGCGCGCCATCCGCCGCGCGGCAGCGCGCGCATGTGATTCGCGAGCACGTCGAACTTGAACGTTTTGTATGCCCCACCCGAGAGATACAGCAGGGCGAGCGCGACCTGGATGATCCATAAGAGGGCGTTCATCGGCTTCTCCTTGTCTTCCCTTTCGGTGGTGATTGATCCGTGCGGTCGAGGTGGCGCTCGAGAGCATCGACATGATGGGACGCCGCCGAACAGGCTACCGAGTCCCCCACCGCTCTGGTTCAGGAGACGATCCCAAAGACACTCCGCGGAGTAGAGCTGGAGTGCAAACACTTCTTTGCCGGTGCTGCCCTCTACGTTACCTGAAAACAGACGCGTGCGCTTTGACGCAGCGCCTTGGATGGAGCTCGAGAATCTCTCAGGGCTCTTGGCAAGCCGGTTCGACGCCCGTGACGCCTAACGAACGCTTGAAGCTGGCGGGCGTGGCCCAGCAAGGTATACTTGGGCGGACCGGAGCACGACGAGAGATGCCTCATGCCCGCGAAGAGAATAGACGTCAACCTCGCCACGCAGACCGTCACGGCATACGAGGACAAGGCCGTCTTTCACACGTGCGAGTGCGTCAGCGGAGACGCGTCCCACGTGACCCCGAAGGGACGGTTCAAGATCATCCGCAAGCACCACCCGTACACGAGCAAGACGTACAAGGTCCCGATGAACTACGCCCTGTTCTTCACGACGACGGGCGTCGCGTTGCACCAGTATCACGGGCCGGCGCCGTGGTTTCTGCTGCGCGCCGGACGCGCGATCACCGACACCGTTGGCTCACACGGGTGCGTCCGGCTGCAAGAAGAGGACGCGCGCAAGCTGTACGGGTGGGCAGCGATCGGGACGTCCGTCGAGGTTCGCTAGGCGTGCCGTGACGAGCGTCCGACATCTTCTCTTCCTCGCCATCGTCGCCGCGGGATGCCGGTCGGAGCAGGAAGGTCGCGCGCCGGAGCCCGGCACCGAGCTGTACGCGATCGGCCCGGCCGACGTCAGCGAAGTTGTCCTCACGGCCCTGGATCACAAGCTGTACGCGTACCGCTGGTCGCCCGCCGACCCGTTCCAGATCGTCGTCGCAACGCGCGGGCGCACCGAGATCGAGCGCTGCGTCGCAGGCGACGGATTCCAACGCTGGTTGACCGCCGTCGCACGAATGCCCATTCAACACGAGCTCGATTCCCCGTTCGACCCACGGGGCGCCGAGTGGATGGATCTCCGGTTGCGCGACACGACCGCCCTCGAGCCGATCGACGTACGTCTGCGTGTCCCGTCGGCAAGTGACGAGCCGGTCGTGCTCCAATCGGGTACGCGCCAGTACGCCGTCGACCTGGACGCCGCCGCGCTTCGCAGGGCCCGGTCGGGATGCGCCGCCCTCGGAGCGGCGGCGGTCGCGGCGCCGGCGCCCGCGCGGCGGTAGTCACACCGGATGGCCTCAGCGCTCTCACATGCGGTCGCCGGCCTCGCGATCGGCACGGCGTTCTGGCGGCCCGGCGTGCCTGCGCCCTTCTGGGTCGCGGGCGCCGCGGTCGCTACGCTGCCGGACCTCGACTCCATCGGCTTTCGCTTCGGTGTCGCCTACGGCGACATGTTGGGCCACCGCGGGCTCACGCATTCGCTCGTCTTCGCGGCGCTCCTCGGCGCCGGGGTCGTCGCCGTCGCATTCCCGTCGGGAGCGGGGTCCGTCTCGCGCAGCCAGCTCTGGCTGTATCTCTTCCTCGCCACCGCCTCGCACGGCGTACTCGATGCGCTGACGAACGGCGGACTCGGAGTGGCATTCTTCGCTCCGTTCGACAACGCGCGGTACTTCTTCCCGCTCACGCCGATCCAAGTCTCGCCGATCAACGTGCGCGCATTCTTCACCGAGCGAGGCCTGCGCGTTCTAACGAGCGAGCTCCTATGGGTGTGGCTGCCGTCGGTGCTGTTTGCCACGGCCGCGCTCTGGCTCCGACGGCGGCAGCTCGTCACGTAGTCTCAACCGATACACGCCAACGCCAAGCACGCGTCCGCTCGCTCGCCCCCAGCTGATCGTGTGCTGCCTCGTCGCGACCATCGCAGCGAGCTGCTCAGACCGGGACCTGCGAGGCAAGTCCTTTCCTTCACCTGATGGTAAGACCTATCTCGTGGTCGATGACGACAATGGTGGTATGTGTGGTCCGCTGAAGGTCGACGGTCGTCAGTGGGAACACGGTATTCACTTACCGGGGGCGATCGCACCGGGCCTGCATGATATCGGGTGTGGGGACGGAGCGGGGGTATGTATCACCCGATACGCGCCAATGCATCGTGCATCTCCGCCGCCGTAGCAAAACGATCCACCGGCTGCTTCGCCATGGCCTTCAGAATCACCAGCGCCAGCGGCCCCGGTACCTCGGGATTGGTCGCTCGCGGATCGGGCGGCTGCTCCTCCAGATGCTTGGCGACCAGCGCCCACGTCGTCTCCGCCTCGAACGGCACCTTGCCGGTCAGGCATTCGAACAGCACGACGCCCGCGGCATACAGATCGCTGCGCGGGTCGAGCTCGGCGCCCGAGAGCTGCTCGGGCGACATGTAGTCGGGCGTGCCGATCGACACCCCGGCCTCCGTGAGCCCCTTGCCCTGCGGGGGATTGGCGAGCCGCGCGATGCCGAAATCCATCACCTTGAGAAAGCCGCTCGGCTCCACCACGATGTTCTGCGGCTTAATGTCGCGGTGTATCACGCCCTCGGCGTGGGCGACCTCGAGGGCTCGACACAACTGCTTGCCGACCGTCAGCGCGACCGGCACCGGCAGCTTGCCGCGCGACACGATGAGCTGCTTGAGCGACGTGCCCTCGACGTACTCCATCGTGAGGTAGTACATCCCGTTTTGCTCGCCGAGGTCGTAGGTGCGGACGACGTTGCGGTGCGCGATCTTGCGTGCCAGACGGATTTCCTGCTTGAAGCGATCGAGCGCCACCGTCCCGCCTGCCATCGCCTCCGGCTTGAGTGTCTTGATCGCGACCGGCTCCTGGAGCTCGCGGTCGAACGCCCGGTAGACGACGCCCATTCCGCCGGCGCCCAGGATCTCCTTGACCTCGTAGCGGCCGGCGAACGTGGCGCCGGGACGCAGCGGCTCACCGCCGGCAGCCCGCACCGCCGTCGGCGTCGCGGCGATCGGCTGGGTCGCCGCACTGCCCGACGCCGCCATCATGTAGTCGACGAGCGCGGCCTTGGCCTTGAGATCCGCAGCAAGGCCCCTGAATGCGTTCGCGAGAATGCCGATCTCATCGCGCGATTTGACCGGTATGTCGACGCTGTAGTCCCCTTCCTGGAGCTGGCGCGTGGCGATCGCGAGCCGCCGCACCGGCCCGGCAATCTGGCGGGCCTGCACGAACGCGAACACCAGCGCGAGCACCACGCCCAGCGCCACCGCCCATAGCATCGTGCGCTGCAGCGCGTTGAACGCCGCCAGCTCCGACTCGCGCGAGCGCAGCGCCACAAAGCCGCCGCGCACGTCGCCGCTGGGCGAGCGAATCGCCCCCGCCAGCCCGATCAAATGCTGCTTCCCGAGCTCGGCGGCGAGCGCCATCCCTTCCCCACCGCTGTCCGCCGCCAGCGCCTCGGCGTTGACGGTGCTCTGCAACGCGGGAGCGATATCCTGCGCCGGTACGGTGCTGCCGACGACGACGGGCTTGTTCAGCGTATCGAGCGCGAAGAAGACGACGTCCGAGTTGGTGGATTGCTTGATGGCGCCGGCGAGCGAGTCGTCGACCTGGTAGGTGGCGACGAGCGCGCCCAGCGGGGCGGCGGTGGGACGATCGCGTAGCGGCGTGCCGATCGCCATGAACATCGTGCCCTGGACGTCGTCGAGCCACGCCCCGCTCGTCTGATCGCCGCTCAGCGCGTTCGCGACGAGGGGCGCGATCGACAGATCGCGATCGTATTGCTCCCGATAATCGGTGCGCGCGATCAGGATGCCGTCGCCATTCGTGACGAGCACCCAGGCGGCATCGATCAGGCCGCGAACGTCATCCGCCTGATCCAGCGCCTCGGCGCGCGCCCGCTGGTTGAGCAGCCGCTGCCGGTATTGGGGAACGTCGGTCGCCACCGTGCTGGCGCGTCCCAGGGTGCGGGTGCGCGCGGCGAGATAATCGTCCACGGCGCGGCGCGTCGAGAGCAGCGCCCGGTGAATCGCCGCATCGGCGGTGTGATTCGCTTTCACCGACGTGACGCCGAACGTAATGCCCAGCACCGCCACGACGAGCAGCGCCGACGCGAGAAAGATCTTCGCGGTCAGGCCGAACGGGGGGGCGGCGGCGGGGGCGGGGGCCGGCCTAGTAGCGCTCGAGCCCGGCATTCGTCGGGTAGTCGTCCCCGTACTTGTTGCGGTGGGCCCGCCACTTGTAGCCGCGCGCGTTCAGGGCGATCTGGAGGTCGGCCTCCGCGACGCCGGCGGACACGTCCCTCACGACCTCGCTGGGGATGCGCTCGTGCCACACGTGCAGCCGATATCGCCCGGCGGGCACGTTATCGATCGTGAAGCTGCCGTCGCTCGCGGGCTGGGCGTAATAGCGGTTCGCCATCACCCAAACGTACGCCACCATGCGCGGATGCACGTTGCAGTAGACGCGCACGAGGCCGGGATGCTCGAACGCATAGCTCTTCGCCTCCCCGCGGCCGTACAGTCCCAGGTCGAAGCTGTTGGGCTCGCTGACCGAGAAGACGTTGTGGTTGAACGGATCGTGATTGGGAAAGCGCACCGTCGAGCCGACGGGGACGACCACTACGTGCGGCGCGTACGTCTTGTCGGTGATGGCGATTTCCACGGTGGCCGGGGTTGCCGCCGTCGCCACCGCCGCGGGCGATTCGAGATAGAGCACCGCGTCGCTCAGGTCCGGCGAGGGCTTGTTGTTCTTTTCGAGAATCACGACCCTGCCGGCCACGCGATTGGCGGCGGACCCGGTCGCAAGGGCAAGCACGGCAACGATTCCCACGAGCAAACGCATCGGGCGTGGAGCTTACTGCGTTGCTGTCCGGTTCCGCAAGTGAATCTGGCGGCCGGCTTCAGGTTCTAGGAGAGGAAGGAGGTTTTCGCTTGCGATAGGCGAGAACGGCGACCCCGACGCAGATGAGGAACGCCGGCACCATGAGGATGATCATCGCGGTCATCGTCGCCTGCATGTAGCCGGAGCTCACGGCGCGGAGAGCCGTTGATGCAGGAGACGGAACGCGTCGAGCCAGAAGTGATCCATCAGCACGACCGTAATCACGACGGCAAGGATCAGACTCCAGGTGAAGCTGCGGCGCTCGTACCTGAGGTGCATGAAGTACATCAGCCCGAGCCCGGCTTCGATGATCGCGAGCAAGAGCAGGCCCGCCAACAACAAACCGGTGCGCAGGTGCGCCAGCGCCAGCATCACTTCCAGGGCCACGATGGCGAGCAGCCCCATCCAGACGACGACGTATCGTTTCATCCTGCGCCCCCCCCCGCCCCCCCCTCAGCGCATGTTCAGCAGGTAGACCAGCGGGAAGACGAACATCCAAACCAGGTCGACAAAATGCCAGTACAGCCCCGTCGTCTCCACGTGTCCGGGATCGAATCGTCCGCGCTTGTAGCCGAGCGCAATCACGCCGATCACGACGACGCCGATAATCACGTGGAGCAGATGCAGGCCGGTGATGCTGAAGAACGTGGCACCGACGAGCGGTGCTCCCCCCAGCGGGTTATGGAAGAGCCGCCAACCTGCCCCGATCATCGCGACCCACTCGCGCAGATGCAGGGCCGCAAACAGCGCGCCGAGCAACATCGTCGCCCCGAGCCAGCGCAGCGCGACCGCTTTCCGCCCCGCTTGGGCGGCCAGGAGGGCGGCGATGATGGTCAGGCTGCTGGTCAGCAGCACGACCGTCATCACGATGCCGTTGACGATGGTTGGCCAGACCGTGAACGGGCGCGTCCAATCCGGGTTGGCGACCCGCACGTATCCGTAGGTAAACAACATGGCCGCGAATGTCGCCGCGTCGGCCACGATGAACAGCCAGATCCCGAGCTTGCGCGACGGGACGCCGTAGGGCGAAGGCTCGCGCAACGCTATCGGTTCAGCCACGTGAGCAGCACAAGGAGATAGAGCCACAGCACGGCCATGAAATGCCAGTACAGCGCGGCCGCGTTGAGCGCCGCGGCGCGGCGCTGCACGTACACCAGGCCACCGAGGCCGCCGAGCACGTGCAACGCGTGCAAGGCGGTAAACAGGTAAAAGAACGCGCTGCTCGGCCCCGTCGCCAGAAACACGCCCTGTGCCCCGAGCCTGCGCCACGCCAGGATCTGGCCGGCGACGAACAGCAACCCGAGCGCCAGGGTCGCGAGCAGGCCGGCAGGCGCTTGGCGGCGGCGCGACCACTCGAGCGTGCCGCTGCTCGCCACGAGTAGCAGCGTATTCAGATAGAGGAGCGGCGGCAGGGTGATGTGCTGCCAGTCGGGCGCGCTGCTCTGCCGCACCACCAGCGCGCTCGTGAGCGCGGCGAACGACATCGAAATCGTCGCGATGCCGATCCACACCCCCGTCTGCGCAACCGATGGGCGTGGCCCGCCACCGGACGCCACCACGGGCGCGGCGGGCACGCGCGTCGAGGGGGGAAGAACCGCGGTGCTCATTGCGGGTCCGCCTGCATCACGTAGTCCCGTGGACCCCCCCCGGTGCCGCCGTACTCGTTCGGGCCATGGCTGACCACCGGCGGGCGGCCGCCAAAATTATCGTGGGGCGGCGGCGATGAGGTGGACCACTCGAGCGTCGTGGCTTCCCAGGGATTGTCCGGCGCCTTTGGTCCCCGGAAACGGCTGCGGATCAGATTGAACAGGAAGATCAGCTGGGCCGCGCCGGTGAAGAGCGCCGCGATCGTGATGAACCGATGCAACGGGATGAGCGGCTGGAGGTAGTCGTCGGTGAACGCCGAATAGCGGCGGACGTTGCCGGCAAGTCCGAGGTAGTGCATCGGCATGAACACGCAATACACGCCGATGAACGTCAGCCAGAAGTGCCATTTGCCGAGCGTCTCGTTCATCATGCGACCGAACATCTTCGGGAACCAGAAGTAGGTGCCCGCGAAGATGCCGAACATGGCGGCCACGCCCATCACGAAATGGAAATGCGCCACGACGAAGTAGGTGCCGTGCAGGTAGATGTCGGTCGAGGGCTGCGCGAGGAAGAAGCCGCTGAGGCCGCCGCTCACGAACACGGAGACGAAGCCCAGCGCGAAGAGCGACGCCGCGGTGAACCGCAGGCGCGCGCCGTAGATCGTGCCGATCCACAAGAGCGTGACGATCGCGGCGGGAATGGTGATCACCAGCGTCGGCACCGAAAATAGCGTCGCCGAGAGCGGGTTCATGCCGCTCAGGAACATGTGATGGCCCCACACCGTGTAGCTCAGGAACGCGATCGCGATCAGGCAGGTGATGAACACGCGCGGACCCAGCAACGGCTTGCGCGCGAATACCGGCAGGATTTGCGAGACGATCCCGAATCCCGGCAGAATCGCGATGTACACCTCCGGGTGCCCGAAGAACCAGAACAGATGCTGCCACAGCAGCGGGGACCCGCCCGCATGCGGCTGCAGGCGATCGCTGATCACGAGGCCGGCGGGAATGAAGAAGCTCGTGCCCGCGACCCGGTCGAGGATCAGCAGGATGCACGCCGGCATCAGGACCGCGAACGCGACGAGCCCGATGACGGAGGTGATGAACCACGCCCACGTGGCGAAGGGAAGACGCGCGAGCGACATACCTTTGGTCCGCAGGTCGAGCGTGGTCGCGATGAAATTGAGGGACCCGAGCAACTGCGCGACGCAGAACATCGCGATGGACACGGCCCACAGCGTCTGCCCCACCCCCTGCCCCGGCCCCGCGTCCTTGCCGACGGCGCTCAGCGGCGCATACGCGGTCCATCCGGACAGGGGCGGCCCGTCGCCGACGAAGAACGCCGAGAGCAGCACGAGCAACGCCAGCAGCGTAACCCAGAACGACGTCATGTTGATCCGCGGGAACGCCATGTCTTCCGCGCCGACCTGAATCGGCAGAAAGAAATTGCCGAAGCCCGCGAACGGCGCCGTGGTCAGCACGAAGAACACCATGATCGTGCCGTGCATCGTCATCAGCGCGAGGTAGTATTCGGGAGTAATCACGCCCCCAGCCGCTCCCGTGGGAGCGAGCTTCCCCAGCCCCGGCACGGGCGTCTCGGGCCACCCGAGATGGAACCGCATGACCCAGGAGAGCACCATCCCCGTCACCACCGCGACGAGCGCCAGATCGAGATACTGCCGGCCGATCACCTTGTGGTCGACGCTGAACACGTTGCGTCGCAGGAAGCTCTGGGGCCGGGGGGGCGCGTGACTTGTGGCGACGCCGTGCGTCATTGGGCCGCCGCCTTCTCCTTGAGCCATTGGTCGAAGTCCGCCCGGGTCTTCACTTCGACGAACGCGCGCATGTTGTAATGGCCCAGGCCGCACAGTTGCGTGCAGACGAGCTCATACTTGCCCGGTGTGGTCGCCGTGAAGTGCAGCGGGATAACCATGCCGGGGACGAAGTCCTGCTGGATGCGCAGCTCGGGGACGTAGAAGGCATGGTTGACGTCCTTCGCGTGCAGCTGGAGCAGGATCGGCTGATCGACGGGAATCACCAGGCTTGCCACGACGATGTCGTCCCGCGCGGTCGTGTCGTTGGCGGGGTCGAGCCCGAAGAAGTTCTCGTTGGCGTCGCTCATCAGGTCGGGGTGCATGCCGCCGAACTTGCCGTCGCTTCCCGCGTAGCGGAAATAGAACGCGAACTGCTCGGCCTGAACCTCGATCTGCAGGGCGCCGGGGGCCGGAGGGGTCTGATAGACGCCCGCCCAGACTTTGGAGCCGACAAAGGTGAGCACCAGGATTTCGATGCCCACGAGCACCGTCGCCAGCACCACCATCGGCGTGGGGCCGCCGGGGAATGTCTTGACCGGGCGGGCGGTCGCCGCGCTGCCCACCCCGAAGCGCCACACGAAGAACGCGAGCGCGAGCTGTGCGGCGACGAAGAGGATGCCGACCACAATCATCGTCTCGTTCAGTTGACGGTCGATGCGGCTGCCGTGCGTCGAGATGTCCGGCGGCAGCCACCAGGTGTGGAGGGCGAAGATTGCGGCTGACACCAGCGCAATCACCGTCACCACAACGGCAAACAGCTTCCCCATCGCTCAGTAGGGCCGGGCGGTCAACACGAAATTGGCGGTCTTCGTCTCGCTCCCGCCGATCGTCACCTCCTGGCTCTGAGTTCCGAAGCGCTCGTGCCATGCCGTCACGGTGTACTTGCCGGGCGGCAGGCCCGTCAAGCTGAATTCGCCGGTCGAATCGGTGACGGCGGAGTGCGGCGTCGCCAGCACGACGAAGTAGCCGTGCATCCACGGGTGCACGTTGCACTTCACCGGGATGAATTCGGGCTGGTCCCACGACGTACGGATCGGTGGCGCTCCCTTGGGCTGCGACTTGTTCCATTCGGCATTCACACGCGCCAATGGATGAATGTTGTGTGAATGGGGATCGTCATTGAAAATCTCGAGTGGCTGGTGCACCTGCATCGCCGCGACGTGCGGAATGTACAGACAGCCTTTCTGGTCGTAGTGCACCGTGTCGGTCGCCGCCGGAGCGCCCTGGTCTCCTGCCGAGATGTATACCACCACGTAACGCACGCTGTTGCCCGGGCCCGTCACCGCATCCTGCGTCGTCACCGGCGTCGGATGCTGCGTCACGCAATTCGGCTCCTTCGACATATCAATCGTCCGGACTTTCGGCAGCGTGCCGGTATACGTCACCTTGCCGCTGATCATCCCCGCGGCAGGTTGGTGTCGCGGCGCGGCAATAGTGGCCGTTGCCACTACCGCGATTAAGGCGGTGAAGCGCACAATCATTGCCCTCCTCCTTCTGGACCAATCGGCTTGAGCTCGGCTCCGTGGGTCGCCGCCCACTCATGCCAGATCGCCGACTCCCGCGTCTTGAGCGGCTGCAACGTGCGCAGGAAATGCACGAGATCCCACGCCTCCGCCGGCGAGAGTTGATCCGCGAACGATGGCATCGGAGAGCCGTCGAGCCCCGTCATGAAAATGCGATACAGATCCTGGTTGGTCGTCCCGCACATGAAGCGGGAGCCCGTTTGGAAGTTGTAGGGACGGATGGGATCATCCTTGCTGTCGGTCAACTCATGCGCCGAGGGGCCGTCGCCGTGCCCCGCCGGCCCGTGGCATTTCCAGCATTCCAGGCGCTGATACAGCTGCCGCCCGTGCAGAATGCTCTGAATCGTCGCAGTAGGCTCTGCGGGAATCGTGATCGGCGTCCCCGGCTTCGCCGTGCGCCAGCGCGGCGAGAAGGTCTTGATGTAGGCGACCAGGTTGATGCGGTTCTGCGGCGTGAGCGCGACCCACGGCGGCATGTTCGTGGTCACGAATCCCCGCTCCACCGAGTTGTACAGATCCTGGTCCGTCGGCAGCGAGCCGGACGGCGTCGAGCGGCATTTGAACGTCGCGAGCGTGAAATCCCGCGGCTTGGGATCGATCCACTGGGCATTCTCGCCCTGGGCGTCTCCGTCATCCCCGTGGCAGCCCGCGCAATACCGGGTGTACGGCGCCTTTCCGGCCGCGGCGTGCCCGGTCAGTGCGCCAACGTGCGCTTCCTGCGCCGCCGCCGGTGCCGGCGTCACGCCGGCGAGCAGGAGCACAGCGCCACACGCCGACACGAGCGACATCCATCGCGTTTGCGGTTTCATTTGTGGGCTCCTCTCAGAAGGCGAAGTCGAAGGCGAGCAGCAGGCTGCGGCTCCACACCTTCGTCGCGGGGTCCAGGGGGTCAAGGCCGGAACCGTCCCCGCTAAATGGGGCCATTCCGGTCGTTCTCGTCATTGCGAATTCAGCGTGCAGTGCCATGCCGTCGCGACTGAACATGAACGGATAGGCGCGGGCCCCGACCATGATCGCGTCGGCGTTGCCCAATGTCTTGGGCGTCGCGGGATCGGCTTGCTTGGACATGCGCAGGATCTCGTAACGTCCCTGCACCAGTAGCCGCGGCGTCGCGACGTAATGCGCCTCGAGCAGCGCCGTGTTCCATGCGGGTTTCTGCGTGTTGCCACCCAGAACGGCATCGTCGGAGGCGTGAGACACCAGCGGGATGAGCTCGAGATTGCCGAGCCACAGCTGCGCCGTGGCTCCGATCCGGACGAACGGTTTATTTGCTCTGCCGGTACCGGGGATCGGCTCGCCACCGACACTGTCGAGGTCGAATGCGGTCGGACGATGTCCCAGATAGCCGAATACGCCGATGCGCTGCGGTCCCAACCCGCCGCCCATGGCGAATGCGTGACTCAGCGTAGCCATCGCATCCATACTTTTGCCGCCCGGCAACCCGGCCTCACCGTCATCGGTCGTCAACAGGGACACGCTATAGCGGGTGTAGCTGTTGACCGAGTGGCCTGACAGCTCCGCGCCGATCTGGTTGTCACCCAGCCCGAACGCGTAGTTGTCGACACTGCCGGCGGGTTGGAAATGGTAGGCGTACAGGAAGCTGCCGTTGTTCGACAGCCACGTGAACCGTTTTTCGGACAGCAGGTTGTCGAGCTCGAACTTCCCAACCTTCACGTTGGCCCAGGGCGAGTGGCCCAGATTATCGAAGCGCACGAACGCCGCCTCGAGGCCGGTGGTGCCGTCCGCGTCCAGGGTCGGGACGAGACCGAAGGTGATGTCTTTGTACAGCGTCCCGAGCATCAGGAAGTCGACGCCGGAGAGATCGAACCCGCCCTGGGTTAGCGTCTTCTCGCCCGCGTCGGTCGGCTGATGCGTGGTGTTCTCGACATGGATCTGCGGCGTCGTGCGCATCGCGATCGGCCAGTACGCGTTGTTCTGCCAAATCGGCGAGTCGCGATCGTTGCCCAGCTGGTACCCGTTGTCTTTGAAGCGTTGGCCGAAGGCGTTCAGCTCGGGCCACGCGGTGTGGCAGGCGGAGCAGCGCAGGCCGTACTTGCGGGCGAAGGCGGGAATCGCGCTGGCGTACGTGGCGTAAGCGGCTGCGTATGTGGGTGCCGCCGTCCCAGTGCCGCTTGGTGCCATGGCCGTGCAGATCAGCATCGCCAACGGTGCAACGGCCGTCAGGAACCGCTTGACCATGTGACCCCCCCTCGTTGGGAGACCCTGCGGGTTCACGGCTGGTTACATATGTCGGTTCATCTACGGCGCTGTGGGCTAGTTGTCAAATGAGAAGTGTGAAGATCATGAAGGTCATTCCTTACTCTTGATCTGCGGGCCGTGGATGCTTTTCGCGCCGGCGATAGGCCTTTTTGGAACGGTGCACTTTGTGGGAGGGCGTCTTGAGCCGCCCTTTCACCGGCGCATCAGGATTCGGCACCCGCACTACGACTTTCTTCTTCTCCCGCTTGCGGCTCATTGGCCCACGCGTTGGCGGATCTGCCGGGCGTGGTGGCGGGCGTGAATCACGTGGAATCTCATCCATTCCTCGATCGTCAGATCGCCCATCCGCGGGTGTTTGACGAACAAATCGGCGCGGCGTTCCGGCAACAGCGCGCGGTCGACCTGGTCCCACGCCTCGAGCGCGGCCAGGAAATGCGCCTCGGCACTCGCCCGGTCGATCTGTGCCGGGGGCATGGTGCGTTCCGGCGCCTTGCGGCCCGGTGGAAACCAGCGCAACCCGAAAATGAACAGCCTCGCGATCTGCTCCGCGGGGGTCCGGGGCCGCCGCGTCATCGGCGCGTGATTGCGCCGCGCCTTGAATGTCTCTGCGCTGAGCGAGAGCCCCAGCGCGAGATGCTCGACGATCTGGGCGGGCGTCCATTTCCGGGACGGCCCCTCCCCGTGCTCCCACTCGCTGTCGCTGCGCCCGCGCAGCGGGCCGAGCACGAGCGTCGGCAGCTCCGCGAGCCCGCTCATCGCGCCCGGGGCCGCCGACTACTAGTTTCCATCCGACCCGACATGCGGGGAATCTGCGAGTGAACCTGCTGCGCCGCCACCCGGTTGCGATCGCGCTGGTGGTCCTGCTCCTCGCCACCGCGATTCATCCGCTGTCTCCGCTCGTCGACGCGGTCACCGGTTCCGTGCCGGGCGATGCGGACCTCGATCGCCCGATCCTCTATGCGATGTTCGCGCCGCTGTCCAACACACTCGACGCACTCACGTTCTTCAGCACGGCGCGCGCCGCATGGGCGCTCACGGTCTGGATCCTGCTCCTCGCCGCATGGGGCGCGCTGCGTCGCTGGGAGACGCCGCTCACGTGGCGACGCCGCACCGTGCGCGCGCTGATCGGCCCGGGCGTGCTGATCGTCCTCGCCATCGCGGCGGTGCTGTTGCCCCGCCCCGTGCCGCGACTCACCACCGCCGACGGGGGGGACGCCGGCACGGTGATCGATTACCACGCGCATACCAGCGCGTCCCACGACGGCCGCCCGGGGTGGAGCCTGGCGAAGCTCGCCGCCTGGCATGCGCGCCAGGGCTTCGAAGCGACGTACGTGACCGACCACAACGTGGTGTACGACGGCTCGCTTCCCCCTCCCGGGACGTCGATCAGCCTGCTGCCCGGCGTCGAGTGGAGCGTGTACCGGCAGCATGTCGTCGCGATCGGGCCGGTCGGGCCGCTGCCCCGCGACAGCTTCGGCGGCAGCACGGAGCGGATGGTACGGATCTTCGCCGCGATCGAGCGCCAGGGCGGCCTCAGCATCGCCTCGCTTCCCGAGTATTGGCGCAATCATTGGGACGATCTCGGCGCGTTCGTGGTGGCCGGTGTGGACGGCTTCGAGATCGTCAACTGCGCGCCGCAGGCGCTGGCCTTCCCGACCGAGCGACGCCGCGCGGTGCTCACGCTCGCCGGCAGCCACAATCTCCTGGTCGTCGGTGCGAGCGACAATCACGGCTGGGGCAAGGTGACGTGCGTCTGGAACGTCTCCCGGCCGGGCGCGCAGGGCTTTCATACGAATCGCGTCTTTGCCCGGCCACTCGCGCTGCTGCAAGGGGACTGGCTGCCGTGGACGGCGCCGGTGACGCAGCCGTGGTTCATGCTGCGGTCATTGACCTGGAGCGAGCGGGCGAGCTGGCTGACGTGGGTGCTCGTCATTCTGCTGTATCGGGCGTTCCCACGCCGGGAGGGACAAGCGGCGGGACTCGGAATCCTGGCCCGCTCGATCTGGCGACGTCCCCGCAAAGAGCCCGTTCCTGACGAGACTCCGACATGATGGCGCGCAACCAACGTGCGAGCTTGTACGTCTTACTCGCGGGTAACTCCTCCTCTGTTCTTTCCTCTTATTGGAGACCGTCCATGCTGGCAGCAGGTCGCATGTTAATCCTTGGGGCATTCGTCGCCGTGGCGGCACCGGCGGGCGCGCAGACCGCGCTGCCCCTGAAGCACGCGCCGTCGCGCACGCAAACGGCGATCACCCCGTCGGATCTCATGACCCGCGTCTATCTGTACGCCGACGACTCGATGATGGGCCGGATGGCGGGCAGTGAATACAATCTGAAGGCCACCGCGTACATCGCCTCCGAGGTGCGGCGCATGGGATTGGTGCCGGCGGGAGACTCCGGCGGCTACTTCCAGAACGTGCCGCTGGTGAAGCGGGGCCTGGACGCGAACGCGACGCTGTCGGTCGACGGCACGCCGCTCACGCCGTGGGTGGATTTCGTGCCGCGCGATCCGGGCCGGGCGACACGCGCCTTCGACGGCGCTCAGGTGATCTATGGTGGCGTCTGGACCGACAGCACGATGATCAGCCCTGATCAGGCAGCCGGAAAATTCGTCGTGTTGGCGGCGCATAGCGGTCCGAACGTGCCGCAGGCGCAGCAGGTGAATCGCGGGGCGATTCTGTCGCGCTACCGCGGCGCCGCGGGTATCGCCGTGGCGGCGCTCGAAACCTTTCCGCCTCAGGTCATCGCGTTCTTCCGCAATCCGCAGACGTCGATGAAGCGGGATGCTGTGGCGGCCGATACGACGAGCGTGCCGGTGTACGTCTACGTGAACGCCGCCGCCGCCCGCACGTTGCTGTGGGGGGGCGGGGGGGGCGGGGGGGGCGCGCCGCTCGACAGCCTGCGGCCCGGCGCGGCCGGCAAGACGGTGCACGGTACGGTGACGTTCGCCGAGACGCCCGCGCCGGCGCGCAACGTCGTCGCGATTCTGCGGGGCAGCGATCCGCAGCTACGCGGGGAGTACGTCGCGATCGGCGCGCACAACGACCACATCGGGTTCGATCAGACGCCGGTGGATCACGATTCCATCCGGGCGTTCAACGATGCGGTGCGGCGGCTCGAGCTCGCGGCCCCGCCCCCCGATCACCGCGTGACGCCGGACCAGGTGCGGCAGATCCACGTGAACGTGGACAGCCTGCACCGGGTGCAGCCGGAGGGCGCCCGTCGCGACTCGATCTTCAACGGGGCCGACGACGACGGCTCGGGGACGACGGCGGTGCTGGAGATCGCCGAAGCGTTCGCCGGCGCGCGCGCCAAGCCGAAGCGGTCGCTGATCTTCGTCTGGCACACCGGTGAGGAGCTTGGCCTGTACGGGTCACAGTACTTCACCGATCACCCCACGGTCGCACGCGACTCGATCGTGGCGCAGCTCAACATGGACATGGTCGGCCGCGGCCGCGGCGACGACGAGAACGGCGGCGGGCCCGGGTATCTCCAGCTCATCGGCACGCGCCGGTTGTCGACCGAGCTCGGCGACATGGTCGAAAGCGTCAACAAGGCGCGCACGCAGCCGTTCAGGTTCGATTATCAGTTCGACGCGACCGGGCATCCCGAGCAGTACTACTGCCGCAGCGATCATTACATGTATGCGCGCTACGGCATTCCGATCGCGTTCTTCACCACGGGCAATCACCGCGACTATCATCAGGTGACGGACGAGCCGCAGTACATCGACTACGACAAGCTGGCGCACGTGTCGCAGTTCGTGCACGACGTGGCGACCGCGGTCGCGAATCTCGACCATCGTGTGGTTGTTGATAAGCCGAAACCGGACCCGCGCGGGAATTGCGTGCAATAGAGAGCGCTATCGGCTATCAGCTATCAGCTATCGGGGGGGTGCGTCGTTTGAGCGCGCGAATCATGGCCGCCAACAACCGGCGCACTTCCGCAGCCCGATTCAGAATTGCACGGGCCGTTTCGTTGGTCATGTATTGCAATCTTGTAGCAATGAGTAGTTGGGTCTCCACTTCCATGAGCGAGCCATACGCCACGGATGAGTGGTAGAGAAAGCCCCCGACCCCCTGGCGCCCTCTGCCTTCCGCAATATTGGACGGTACTGAAACCGCGCTGCGTCGGAGCTGGGCCGTCAAGCCGTAGCGTTCCTCGGAAGGAAACGTCTTAGACACCTCGTAGCGGGCAAGTGATGGCTGGTTATTCCGATCGATCTCTCGTAGACAAACTGGGCATCAAGCCCGGGATGCGGATCGCCATCATCGATTCGCCACACGGGTTTGCGGCGACACTGGGCAAACTTCCCGCTCGCGTAACTGTCACTCACGACGTTCGGGGAGTCCTTCCTTTCATCCATTTCTTTGCGGTCGATCGCGAAGTGCTGAAGAAGCGTTTCGCTCGATTGAAACGCGCTCTTGAGCCGGCGGGAACTCTTTGGATCTCCTGGCCCAAGAAGACGTCTGGTGTGGCGACCGATCTCACTGAAGATGTCGTCAGAGCGATTGCGCTAGCAGGTGGATTGGTGGATGTAAAGGTTGCCGCAGTCGATGAAGTTTGGTCAGCTCTGAAACTCGTGCGAAGGCTCAAGGACAGGTAACCTCATTTCACGCCGCCGGATAGCCGATAGCCCATAGCCGATAGCACTGTCTTTGCGCCGTAAAGTACTTGACAACATTGGAGCATATGTTGTAGCGTTAGGCCGTGACCTCACCGCAACCGCTCCACGATCGCGCGCTCGATAATCTGAAGTTCATCCGCTCCACGATGGAGCGGGCGGGTTCGTTCACGGCCGTCCCCGGCTGGGGCATGGTCGTGCTCGGCCTGACCGCCCTCGCCGCGACGGCCTACGCCGGATCGCTGCCGGTCGCGCCGGTCTACGGCGCCGCGCAGAGCCGGTGGCTGTGGATCTGGATGTTCGAAGCCTTGCTCGGGGCGGGCATCGGAACGGCGGCACTGCTGTACAAGGCCTTGCGCGCGGGCGACACGATCATCCACGGCCCGGCGCGACGTTTCGGGCTCAGCGTGCTGCCGCCGTTCATCGTGGGGGCGCTGCTGACCTACGTGCTCTGGCACGCGCAGCAGCTCGCACTGCTTCCCGCGCTGTGGCTGTTGTGCTACGGCACGGGCGTGGTGACCGGTGGCGCGTTCTCATTGCGTGTGGTGCCGGTGATGGGACTCTGCTTCATGCTGCTGGGCGCGGTAGCACTGTTTACGCCGCCGGCCTTGCACGCGTGGCTGCTCGCCGCCGGTTTCGGCGCATTGCACATCGTGTTTGGGCTGATCATTGCACGGAGGTACGGTGGCTAAGACGAGTACGGCGCGGATTCCCCGCGCAGACGCGGAACGACCCGCAAAGACGAAAGTCCAGACCGCCCCGGCGGACCTGGACCGGCTGATTCACGAGCGCGTGCGGCTCGCGATCGTCAGCGCGCTCGCGGTGCGTGATAGCGTCACGTTCAACGAGCTGAAGGCGTTGCTCAAAACGACCGACGGCAACCTCAGCGTCCATGCGCGGAAGCTCGAAGACGCCGAGTACATCACGTGCGAGAAGTCGTTCGCGGGCCGCGTCCCCAAGACGGAGTACCGACTCACCGCCCTCGGCAGGCGGGCGCTCGAGCGCTATCTCGATCACATGGAAGCGTTGATTCGCGCGACGCGCGCACGCTGACGGTGTCCTCTTTTTTTTGGCCGGTGACTTTATGAAGCAAAGTACTTCTTTCCACGTGGCCATCGTCATGGACGGCAACGGGCGCTGGGCGACTCGGCGCGGCCTGCCGCGCGCCGCCGGCCACCGCGCCGGCGCCGCTGCCGTGCGGCGCGTCGTCGAAATCGCGCCCGGCTGCGGCATCACCGCGCTCAGCGTGTACGCCTTTTCGTCCGACAACTGGAGCCGGCCCGCGGCCGAGGTGTCGACGCTCATGCGCCTGTTCGCCCGCTACCTGCGCAGCGAGACGGCCGAGCTCATCGCGCAGGGCGTGAAGCTGATCGTGATCGGCCGACGGGATCGCCTGCCGGCGTCGCTCGTCGCCGCGATCGGCGCCGCCGAGCAGGCGACTGCGCAGGGCACACGACTCGAGCTGCGCGTCGCCGTCGATTACTCGGGGCGAGCCGCGATCCGCGCGGGACAGCTGCTGCCCGACGTCGACCTGCTGATTCGCACCGGCGGCGAGCAGCGGCTGTCCGATTTCCTGCTCTGGGAGTGCGCCTACGCCGAGCTGTGGTTCACCGAGCGGATGTGGCCGGACTTCGGAGCGGCGCATCTCGCCGCCGCGATCCACGAATTCCATTCCCGCGACCGCCGGTTCGGCGGGCTGCCAACGCAGGAGGCCGTTTGAACGCGCTCACACCGCGTACGAGACTCGCTCTCGAGATCGCCGGATTCGGTATCGTCGGGGGTATCACGGGCGACGCGCTGCTCCGCGCGATGCCCTGGGGATTGAACGTCAGCATCGGCATTGTCGTACTCGTAGGCGTCGGTGCGTGGCTCGTCCGGCGTCACGGCGGCAAGACGGGACCGGACGCTCCCTGGCTCGCCATCACCGCGCTGCTGCTCGGCGCGGCCTTCCTGCGGCGCGACGCGGAAACCCTGGCCGCCCTCGACACCCTTGCCCTGATCCTGACGCTCGCACTCGGCGCAGCGAGCCTCCAGGGCGAAACAGTATCGCGTTGGTACGCGCTCGATTACGCGCGCGGCGTCGCAACCGCCGCGTTCTCCAGCGTGTTCGGCAGCATCCTCCTGCTGTTCAAGGACATCGAGTGGCGTGAGCTTCCGCAAGAAGGCCGGCTCCGTCACGTGCGCGGTGTCGTGCTCGGCGTGGTCATCGCCGCACCGCTGCTCATCATCTTTGCGGCGTTGTTCGCATCCGCCGATCCGATCTTCAATAACGTGCTGACTGGTCTGCTTGCGTTCGACATGGACACGGTGATCGTCCATGCGTTCTTCATTTGCTTCTGGGGGGCGCTCACCGCCGGATTCTTGTGGTGGAGCTTCCTGCGCCAGCCGCTCAAAGCCTTTGCACCGGCGCCGAAGCCGCTTCCATCGGTGGTGCCGCTCGCGACCGCGCTCGGATTGCTGGATTTTCTGTTTCTGATGTTCGTCGTGGTGCAGCTACGCTACTTCTTCGGCGGCGCGAGTCTCGTCGTGGAAACGGGCGGCCTCACGTTCGCGAGCTACGCGCGTGAGGGCTTCTTCCAGCTGGTCGTGGCAAGCGGCCTCGTGCTCCCCATCGTCCTGGGTGGTGATTACCTCGTCTCGAGCGGTACGCCGGCGCAAGTGCGCGTCTTCCGCCAGCTCTCCGGATTGCTGCTCGCGCTGCTGGCCGTCGTCATGGCGTCGGCGCTGAAACGCATGCAGCTCTATGTCGCCGCGTACGGATTGACGGACGACCGGCTGTACGCAACCGCATTCATGATCCTGTTGATCGGTGTCTTCGCGTGGTTCGCCTGGACGGTCCTGCGCGGCCAGCGGCAGCGCTTCGCGTTCGGCGCGTTGATGCAAGCGTTCGCCGTGCTCGCCGGGTTACACATGCTCAATCCCGATGCGTACATCGTGAAAACGAATCTCCACCGCCCCACGGCGGAGCGCCCGTTTGACGCGCGTTACGCAGCGTCGCTCGGCGGGGACGCGGTGCCGGTGCTGCTGGACGCGTTACCACGGCTCGACGCTGATGACCGCTGCATCGTCGTGATGCGATTGCTGAATCGCTGGGTGGACGGTGAGCGCGCCTCAGCCGACGCCGACTGGCGCACCTGGAATTGGAGCCGCGCGCGGGCACGACGGCTCGTCCACAGGCAAACGGATCAATTTCTCGCGGCGTGTCCGCTCGCCGCTCGGGAGCTGCACCATGAGTACTGATCGCCGGCTGCGGCGCATCGCCGCCGTTACCGTGGGGCTCATGGGGGCCGGTGCGGTCTGCGGGGCGTTGGCGGGAGCGGCCGCGCTCATCATCAGCCTGTGGCTCGAGCATGATCCCGGGTCCTTCGATCTGGGATTGCTCATCGGTCCGATCTTCGGAGGACCGATCGGGGCGATCACCGCACCGATTCTCGCGTGGCTGCTCCTGCGACGAGTCGCGTTCGGGGAGATGTTCGTCCGGCTATCGGCCGGAACTACGATCGGAGGCGTCGTTGGGTGGATGACGGTCACCGGAAGACCGCAGATCGTGAGCGGCCTCGCGGGAGCCTTCGTAGGATGTGTGGTCGCCGCCATCCGCATGCATTATCGCGCAAGTAGATTGGAGGCATGCCGCTCCGCATTACTCAGGTAGACGCCTTTACCAATCGCCCCTTTGCCGGCAATCCCGCGGCGGTCTGCATTCTTCCCCGGGCCGCGGAGGCTCCCTGGATGCTCAACGTCGCGCGCGAGATGAATCTCGCCGAGACCGCGTTCCTCGTCCGTCAGAAAGACGGGTTCGATCTGCGCTGGTTCACGCCGGCGGTCGAGGTCGATCTCTGCGGCCACGCGACGCTCGCCAGTGCGCATGTGCTCTGGGAGGACGGCCACCTCAAACCCAGCGAGCAGGCCCGCTTTCACACCAGAAGCGGACTGCTAACGGCTGGTCGCAACAAGTCGTGGATCAACCTCGACTTTCCTGCGACGCCCGTGTCCCCTGCGCCGGAGCCGCCTGGACTGGTCGCCGCGCTCGGAGCAAAACCGAAGTTCATCGGTCGCAGTCGGTTTGATTATCTCGTCGAACTCGAGAGCGAGTCCACAGTACGTACGCTCGAGCCGGATCTCGGCGCCCTCGCTCAGATCGACGCGCGCGGGATAATCGTGACGAGCCGCGCGAACGAAGCCGGCGATTACGATTTTGTGTCACGCTTCTTCGCTCCCCAGTCCGGCGTACCGGAGGATCCAGTCACGGGCTCGGCACATTGCGCTCTGGCCCCCTATTGGGCTCCGATAATCGGGACGGATGACCTGGTCGGGTATCAGGCATCCCCCCGTGGCGGCGAGGTATTGATGCGCGTGCTCGGGGATCGTGTGGAGTTGTCAGGCGAAGCCGTCACGGTGTTGCGCGGCGAACTGACCGCGGGCAATATGGCGTCGTGACCAAGGACCAACGATCGAGCCGAGTCATCGGCTACCTCTGCGCCCTGGGCGCGGGATCCGTCTGGGGCACGACCGGCCCACTCTCCACCAAACTCTACGCCGAAGGCGCCGCCATCACCGGCATCGGCTTCTGGCGGCTGATGCTCGGCACCGCCGGCCTGGCACTCTGGGCCCTGCTGTTTCACCGCGAGGTCTTCAAGGTCGATCGCAAAGGGCTGTGGCTCATGGCTGGGCTCGGCGGAGCGATGGTCGCGCTGTTCGAGGTCGCCTATCAATTCGGGATCGCCGGCGCGGGAGTTGCCGGCGCCGCCGCGCTGCTCTACACCGCGCCCGTCATGGTCGCGCTCGTTGCCAGACCGCTGCTCGGCGAGCGGCTGACACCGCTGCGCTTCGCCCTCGCCGTGGTCGTGATGATCGGCGCCGCCATGACCGTCACCGGCAAGAGCGGGGGGGGAGCGACGACGCAAAGCGCGATCGCGCTGCCGAGCCTCGTTGTCGGCATCTTCGGCGGGCTGCTCGCGGCGGTGAGCTACGCCACCACCACGGTGCTCGCCCGCTGGACCGTCCCGCGCTACGGCTCCTATCGCATGCTGTTCTGGGAAGCACTCGGCGGCGTGGTGATTCTCGCCATCGTGCTGCCGCTCGCCGGACACGCACCCGCTCCACCTCCGACGAGCGCGGCCTGGTTGTATGTCTTCGCGCTCGCCGCCGGCGGCGTCGTGCTCGCGAATTTCCTGTTCTTCGGGGGTGTGCGTCGCATCGAGGCGACGCCGACCGCGGTCGCTGCCACGATCGAGCCGGTCGTGGGCGCACTCCTCGCATTCCTGTTGCTCCGGCAGGGACTGACGCTGGTCGGCTGGGTCGGATTGGTGATGGTGGTCGGCGGCGTGGCCGCGGGCTACCTCAAGGAAGGATCAGAAAGCGAGCTCCAAACCCAACCGGAACAGGCGGGGTAGCTATCACGGGACTCGGTTCCGCTCAAGCCCCTGCTCGGTCCCCATCCGATCCCAGTCAGTCAGCTGCGACGACGGGATGCGCCAACTCCGTACCAAGGCCAGCCAGGAGTCCGGCCGAATCGTCACGTCGCGGACACGGCGATGGACGGCGGCCACGTTGTCCGGGGCGTACAACACGGCGGCCGGCGCGTCCGCGTTCCAGAGCTCGATGGCGCTGCGCAACAAGCGCGTCGCCTCCGCCCGATTGGGCTCCCCGGCCGCCTGCTCGAGCAAGCGATCGACCTCAGGGTTGTCGTAGCGGCCCGGATTTCCTCCGCCGAAGCCGCGCCGCGTCCAGTTCTCGAGTGTCGCGTCGATCGGCGACGGCCCGGTGCCCCATGCCCCGAGGACGGCGTCGAAATGCCCGGTCTTGGTACGCTCCAGCATGAGGCTGAGATCGACCTCGTCGATGCGGACGTCCAATCCAACCGTGCGGAGCTGCTCCTGGATCAACCGCGCGTATTGCCGGCGCAGCCCGCTCGTGATGGGCACGAGAATACGGAAGGCCCGCCGGTGCTGCGCCAGAAGCCGCGCGGCTTGCGCGGAGTCGTATGCCACGTCGCCCGCCAACGATCGGTCCCAGATGGACCACAGGCGAGGCATCGGGCCCGGCGGCACTGCGGCGAGATCCCCCCACACGCTCTGCACCATGCGCTGGCGATCGAGCGCCATCACGACCGCCCGGCGCATGTCGCGATTGCCGAACAGGGGATGTGGTGCGCCCGTGTCGCCATTGGCGCGCACGTTGAACGCGAGAAAACCGTAGACCGCACCGTGGTACGGATATGTTGCCAGGGCCGATGCGTCATGAACCCGCTTCACGTTGTCGGGCGGTCCCAGGACTTCGATCGCATCCGCCTGACCGGCGATGAGCTGCGTCAGCGCCACCTCGAGGTTGGGCGTGACCCGCCAGATCAGGCGCCGCAAGTGCGGGCGCCCGAGGAAGAACGTGGAATCGGCGGCGAGCTCGAGACTCTCCCCCGCCTTCCAGCGCACGAACCGGTACGGCCCGTCGCCGATCGGCTCGCGTCCGAACGGCGCGTTCCGCCAGGCTCCGCGCGGGAGTCCGCGGAGGACGTGGGCGGGAAGCACGCGCATGTGGTACACGGCATCGAAAAACATTTCGGCGTAGCGACGGCGAAAACGGAACACGGCGGTGAGCGTGTCGCGCGCGGTCACGGAGGCGATGTCCCGCAAGGCGGCGCGCGACGGCGCTGCGATGACCGAGTCCGTGTAAACATCGAACGTGAACGCCACATCGGCCGCGCTCACGCGTACACCGTCCTGCCAGTGGGCCCGCGGATCGAGGTGGAAGGTCAACGTGACGCTGTCGGTCCAGTCCCAGCGGGCCGCGAGTTGCGGCACGAAGTCGTCGTCCCCGACGGTATTCGCCGACATCCCGACATCGGCCAGCTTGAGGAAGAGCTGGTCCGTCACGTCGCGTCCGATGGCCAGCTGCGTGATCGGGGGAAGCAGAATATCGGGCTCGCCCGGCGCCGCGATGACGAGCGCGCCGCAGTAGTCGCCGCGGCACCCGCCGCGCGACTCACAGCCGGCGAGCGCCCCGAGGAGGAGGCTCGCGGCAATCAACCGGCGCTGGGCGCCGGCTCTACACTGGGGCTCTCTCCGGTGCTGGTCCATTGACGGCCAATGATGCTTCCAGCTTCGCGATCTGTACAGTGGCGCCCATTATCACTTCGTGATCTCGAAGAGATCCTCTTCGATGTCCGCGGCGCCGCTCAGCAGGCGGCGCAGCCGCCGGGGCGAGATCCCCAGGCGCCGCGCTGATTCCCTACGGTTGCCACCGCACAGCTTCACCGTCGCATGGGCGGCCGCCGCCGTGATTTCCTGCAGGGGCGCGGGGAACGGGAGGGGGCCCTCGGCGCGCGTGGGCGCGTCGTTCGGGCGCAGGAGCTCTTCAGCGCACAGGTCGCCGCCGGGCGACAGCAACAGCGCCCGTTCGAGGGCGTTCTTCAGCTCGCGGATGTTGCCGGGCCACGGATGCGCGCGCAGCTGCTCGCTCACACCCGGAGCGAGCGCCGGCTGCGGCACGCCGTGCTCCTGGGCCAGCTGCGCAAGCAGGGCCTCCGCTACGAGGAAGACATCGTCGCCGCGCTCACGCAGCGGCGGCAGCCTCAGGACGACGGCGCTGAGGCGGAAGTAGAGGTCTTCGCGGAAGCCGCCGCCGGCCACCAGGTCTGCCAGGTGTTCGTTCGTGGCCGCCAGGATGCGCACGTCCACGGACCGGGGTTTCGTTCCGCCCACGCGCCGAATTTCCTTGTCCTCCAGCACGCGAAGGAGCTTCGCCTGCATGTTGAGCGGCAGGTCCGCGATCTCATCCAGGAACAGCGTACCGGTGTCGGCGACCTCGAAGAGCCCGGGCTTGGACGCGTGCGCGCCCGTAAACGAACCGCGCTCGTGGCCGAACAGCTCCGATTCGATGAGATGCTCCGGGAAGGCCGAGCAGTTCACCGCGACGAAGGGCGCATCTCCGCGTGGCCCGCCGGCATGGATCGCGCGCGCGAGCACTTCCTTTCCTGTTCCGGTCTCCCCGACGATGAGTGCTCGCGCGTGCCGGTGTGGCATGAGGCGGAAGGCGCGCGCCAGCTCCTTCTTCAGCGCCGCGCTGTCGCCCACAATGGCGGCAAACGGGTTGGGGGCATTGGCCGAGCTCGCCACGCGGATGTGATGTGTTCTGCGCGCGCCCGCGACGGCATTGCGGAGGATTTCGAGATCCTCCGGGAGGGCGAAATAGTCGCCGGCGCCCTGCGCGATCATCTGCATCCCCGTGCGGCGCGCGGGGTCGGTACCGACCACGAACAACGCGATGTGGCGAGGCACGCTATGGCTCGCCAGCCAGCGGATCGCGTCGTCCTCGGCACCACCCGCCGCTACAATGACCGCGGCCGTGTCCGGCCCGAATGGGATCGCCTCGACATCGCGCGCAAACAAATCGATGGCGACGTCCAGATCGGCGGCGAGATCGTTCCAGAATTCGCCGAACGCGACGGAAATCGCGATGATCGTTAACCGTGGGAGCGCCGGCGCCGATGGGCGCCGGCGCTCCAGGCCGCTCCGGCGTTCCTCAGCCGGGCTCACATCGGGGCAAGACATACCGCTCCACCTGGCTAAAGGGTCCTATACCACGTCACCAACCTAGGACCACAATGTCACCTGTCAAGATCCGAAAGCGAGCCGAACCTTCTCCGACATGTGGTTTCTTTTAGCCCCTTGGAAGGTATCTCATTGATCTATCGGCAGTTCGCTACATTGGTACTCTGGGCGGTGTGGCGACAGACCACCGTAAGTCCCCGAAACGGACCATAACTTACCGATCTAGGAACCATGTGGGGTACTCGTGCTGCCGCCCGCGCGACGCCTGCTTCGGCGGGATCCTTGCGCCTGCGGCGATCTGGACGGTCGTGACGTGCTCGCAGAGCGCCGCTCCAGAAGCGCCTCCTTGACCGGGGCCCTGCCTTCCGATGCCAGGGGCTGGGCCAGCGACTCGAGGAAGGCCTCGTAGACCGCCGCCGACCACCACCCCCGGCAGCGTTTCATCTCCGCGAGCGCGCGGGCGTGGGACAACGCCGGGCGGTAGGAACGCGTCGAAGTCAGCGCGTCGTACACATCCACGATGCCGACGACCTGGGCGGAGAGCGGGATTTCGTCGCCCCGCAGGCGGTCGGGATAGCCCGTCCCGTCGTGCTTCTCGTGGTGCCAGCGGATGATCGCCTTCAGGTCCCAGGGGAACTCGACGGCCGCGAGCAGCTCGATGCCCCAGATCGGGTGCATCCGCACGACCTCGAACTCGTCCCGCGTCAGCGGTCCGGGTTTGTTCAGGATCTCGTGCGGGACCTTGACCTTGCCCACATCGTGGAGATAGGCGCCCAGCCGGATCGTCGTCTGGGCGTGCTCGTCCATGCCCAGCGCCTGCGCGACCGCGACGCTGTAGCGCGCCACGCGCTCGCAGTGGCCGAACGTATAGGTATCGCTGGACTCGATCGACTGTGCCCACTCGCGCACCACTGCGAGGTAGGTGGCCTCGAGCTCGGCCCTCTTGCCATCGACGTAAACGAGGTCCGCGCGCGCGTCGAGCCGCCCAAAGAGGCGGTGAGCGACGTGGAGGAGGGTCAGCGCCTCCTGGTTCCGGCCCGTCATCTGATAGAGCAGGGCCAGTTCGCGCGTCGCCTCGGCCTCGCCCAGTAGGGAGCCCGCGTTCCTCGCCAACTCGATCGCCGACTGCAGCCGCGACTCGGCCAGGACGGAGCGTCCCGTTTCGCGGTACACGACGCCGAGCAGTCGATACGCCTCGGTTTTATCGTGCCGCACGTCGAACCGGTCGAACAGCGCCAGCGCGGCCTCGGCGTTGCTGCGCGCATCCTCGTAGCGCCCCCGCGCGACGTGCACCTCCGCGTGGTTCACGAGGCAGAGTCCCTGGAGTCGGGCGTCACCCAACCGCTCGGCAAGTTCGTAGCTCTGGCGGAAGTAGCCCTCCGCTTCGTCGAAGCGCCTGTGATCCGCGCTCGCCATGCCGAGGTTGTTGTAGGCGATGGCGCAGCCCTGCTCGTCGTTCGACGCGTGGTAGGCCTCGAGGGACCGCCGGTAACGCACCAGCGCTTCATCGAAGTCGCCCTGGATGTTCGCGAGGATGCCGAGGTTTTGCTCGACGCGCGCGCGTAGCTGGCGGCTCTGCCCGCCCAGCTCCAGGGCGCGCAGGAAGTTCTGGCGGGCGTCGGGCAGCGAGCACACCTTCAGGTCCAGCACCCCCAGCGTGTTCAGGGCTTCGGCCGCGAGCACGTCGTTCCGGGCCTCGGTGGCCACGGAGTGGCTGCGCCGGCACAACGCCCGGGCCACGACCGGTTCGCTGCGCTGGTAGCGCAGCACCGCAAGACGCCGCAGCGCCTCAGCCAGCACACCCGGCTCGCCCGCACGGTCGGCGGCCGCGATGGCACGCTCGTAACAGGCGATCGCGTCGGGGATGCGGGCCGCCCCCTCCTGGGCCCGGGCTTCCTGCAACAGCTCCGCCGCGGAGCGCATCGGCGCGCGCGGGTCTGGTTGCCTGGGAGCGATCATCAGCGCGACAGTCATGGCACCCTCACCAAGCGACCGCGTAGCCGGAGAAGTGACTGATCTCCCCCGTGACCGTCTGCCGGGCGAGATCGCGGACGGAGGGCTCGTACTCCACAATCTGGTGGCCGTGCTTGTACACGATCTGCAGGTACGCGAGCCGCGAGCCGTCGCCGACGTCGCAGTTCGCGTAGCTCATCGTGAGATACGCGGGCGCCCGGAATTTGAGACCGTGCGGGTAGAAACGGACCTGGTTGTACGCGTCATCCCCGTCGATCTCGGCCGTGATCGACACCGCGTGGGCGAGGGCGCCCGGCGGAACCTCGAACGTGTGCGGCCCGACCTTGAGGCTGCCGCCCTTCCGCCCGATCACCTGCGTCACCGAGACGGAGGTCAGGGCGGCGCAGGGCATAAAGCCGAGCTTGTGGGGCGGCTCGAGAAGAGACGCCTGGACGCCGGGCGTCGGCAGGTCGACGCCGACCGGCGATGGGTCGCAGCCGAACGCGATGGCGCAGAGGGCGACGGCCACGACCCCAACACGCATGGGTTTCACGCGCGACCCGTCTCCCGGAAAGCCGGCTCCCCCGGCAACGCGTCCAGCAGCGCGATCTCTGCCTTCGCCTCCAGCCGCTCGAATGTCGCGCGGGCTCTCTCCGCCGCCTGTTTCGCAGCCGCGAAGTCGCCGGCGCGGGCGCGCTCGTGCGCAAGATCCCGTTGCACGATCGCGTCGTACAGCGGCAACTCGCGCTCGGCATCGCGGACAACGTTCTTGAGCTCGCGGTGCACCGCCAGGGCGCACTCGGCTTCCCGGACGGCGAGTCGCGGCTCGCCACGGAGGATCTGGATCTCAGCCCGCCCGGCCATGGCCAGCCCCTTGATCCACCGATCGCCCAGGCGCTCGGCCTCCCGCACGGCGGCGTCGGCGGCCTGCTGGGCCTGCCCCAGCTCTCCCTGCTGGCGGTACGTGATCCCGAGATTGTGGTGCGACTCGGCGATGCCACGCCCAAGGCCGGCCTTCTGATAGGCGGCAATCGCGCGCGTATAGGCTCCGACCGCGCGCCCGAAGTCCCCTTGCATGTTCGCAATGATGCCGAGGTTATTGGCGCACCGGCCGACAGTGGCCATATCGTTGTCCTGCATCGCCTCTTCCTGCGCCTCGGTGAAGAACTGGGTGGCCTCGTCAATGCCGCCGCGCTCCAGCGCGATGGCGCCGCAAACGTTGAGCGCCCGCACTTCCAGCCGGCGATCGCCTACGACCTCCGCCCGCGACCGCGCAAGCATGGCCCACCGTTGGGCAACGTCCAGTCGCCCCAGCCGGCCGTGCGCGATGCCGCAAAGCAGGGCCAGCATGGGAGACTGCTCGAGCTCGTCCTGCGAGCGCTCGCCCAGATACGTGAGCAGCGTTACATAGTGCCCCGCATCGGCGAGCTCCTGCGCCGCATGCAGCGGTGCCAGCGACCCGCGCAGCTCGGCCGCGAAATCCTCGTCCCAGTTCTGCCGGGCCATGTTGCGGATTTCGCCTTCGGCTCCCAGGCGGGTGAACATGGCTTTCGCCGTCCGGGCGGCCGTCTGGGCTTCGGCGGTCCGGCCGGCCCGGCGCAAGACGGCGGCGAGATCCCGCGTCGCCTCGGCCAGGAGCTGGGGCCGCCCGTGCGCCTCAGCCCGCGTGATCACGTCACGGAGCGCCTGCTCGGCGGCCGCCAACTGACCTTCGACCGCCAGCAGCGACGCCGCGACCCGCAGATCCTCCGCCGCGCCGACGGGATTGGGCAGACGGGTGCGGATTTCCCGAACCTCGTCGAGTTCCCGCCGCGCCAGCTCCAGTTCGCCGCGGAGCACCCGAATCTCCACCCGCCCGCGCAGCGCCATCGCCTGCAGCGTGCGATCCCCCGCCGCCGCGGCTTCCGCGACGGCCCGGTCCGCCTCGGCGAGCGCGCGGTCCAGCGCCCCCTGCTCCCGATACGCGATCCCCAAGTTGTGAGAGCACTCGGCGACGCCCTGCCGCAGACCCGTCCGCTCGAAGGCGGCCACGGCGATCTGCCAGGACCCCAGCGCTTCCGCGTACCGCCCCCGCAGGTTGCTGATGACGCCCAAGTTGTTGGAGCAGCGGCCGGTCGTGGCCAGGTCGCCGTCCAGGCTGGCTATCATCAGGGCCCGCGTGCAGTAGTCCGCGGCTTCGTCCATCCGCCCGCTCAACATGGCGGCGCACCCCCGCGCATTGAGGGCGCGTCCCTCGACGCCACGATCCCCTCCCTTGCGCGCCTGCTCCAGCGCCACATCCAGCCACCGCAGTCCGGTATCGGGGTGTCCAAGCTGGGCCTGCGCGCTGCCGTACAACAACGCGAGGCTCGGCGAATCTTCGAGCTCACTTCCCTCTCGCGCGCCGAGGTACTCGACCACCTCGGCGTGGTGTCCGGCCGCGGCAAGCTGCCGGGCCTTCTCGACTACCAATGACGACGCGAGCATCGTTGTGTCCTCCGCTTACCAGGAAAGCGCGTAACTAGAGAAGTGCTTCAGCTGCCCCGCGACCTTCCTCTGAGAGGGGTCGTCCTTGGACGGCACGTACTCGAGGATCGCCAGCGAGTCGTTCGTATAAGCGATTCGCCTACCCTGCTTGGTCAGACCGATGTTGCAGTTCGCGTAACTCATGGTGAGCGACGCGCGCAGCTGGAAGACGAGGCCCTCCGGCTGGAACTGAATCCGGTTCACGGTGTCCGACGGAGCAACCAGAGTGATTGTCACCGGCTGGCTGAGCGCTCCGTCCGGAATGACAAGCACATGCTTGCTCACGCGGATTGAGCCACCTTTCCATCCGATCCTCTTCGTGACCGAGTCGTAGGCCAGCGGCTTGCACACGAGCAAGCCGCCGCTCCCGGCCACACCGCTGTTCCCGGCGCTGAACAGCGGACCGGGCGGCGGCGCGACACCGTCGGAGCATGCCGCGGCGAAGAGCGCGACCGCGATCAGGGAACCGCGTACAACCGACAACGCGCGCATCGTGTCTGTCCTCCGCTTACCAGGAAAGCGCGTAACTGGAGAAGTGGTACAGTTCCGCCGCGACGTATTGCTGCGTCGTGTCGTTCCTCGACGACAACTGCTTCCAAGCGGACTTGGTGCTCTCGGTCCAAATGGCGAGCTGCTGCTTCAGCGCCTCATCGGTGGCATCCACCACGCCATCGCCGTTCAGATCCGGATTCGCATCCTGATACCAGATGGCCAACTGCGCCGGTGACGATTTGGAGAACAGCACCCCGGACGGCTGAAAGTCCACGAGGAAGCTGACCGAGTCGATCGTCAGGGTGATGAGGACCGAGTCGCCCCGGTCGAGCGGTATGCCATCGGCGCCGGCCACGAGCCCGTTCATGGGAATCTTGAAGCGCAGGAACGGATCGCCCTGCGATTGACCCGGAGCGGGGCGATAGCTCACACCGACCGTCCGCTGCGACCCTCGCTTGGCCCAAAACGAAACCCGGTAGGCCTTCAGCCGGGGCGCGGTCGGCGACTGCTGGAGAATGTTCAACCCCGCGGGCATAGCCAGCTTGAGCTGGCGATCTGCCGCGATCCGCTCGCCGAGTGGCGCCGTGGCCTCTCGGCATCCCACGATGGCCAGCAGGACTGCAACGGGAAACGAGAGTCTGGGCGTCAACATGTCGTCTCCTTACCAGGCCACCGCGTAGCCGGAAAAATGATTCAGCTCGCCGGTGACCGTCCAGCCCTTGTCCACCGAGGGCACGTATTCGAGGATGACCAGCGCGTCGTCCGTGTACGCGATCCGGGCCTGCACCGAGGCGCTCACATCGCAGTTCGCGTAACTCATCGTGAGCTGCACGGGCTTCCGGAAGACGAGACCCTCGGGCTGGAACTGGACCCGGGCCACCGTGTCGGACGGCGCGGTGGCGACGATCGTCACCCGGTCGCGCAGGGCGCCCGCGGGAATGTCCAGCGTGTGCGGCCCCACGGAGAGGGTGCCGCCGGACCGTCCGATCGTCGCGGAGGCAGTCGCACTAGGCAGTGGGTGGCACTTCGGCAGGCCCATGTTTCCCGCGGTGTTGGAGGCCCGCTTCGTTGCGGTCTGGCCCAGGGTGCTCACCAGGGATGACTGGACCGAGGGCAGCGGAGCGGACGGCTCTCCGCAGCCCAGCACCGAGACCGCGCCTGCGAATAACACGGCCAGTGTGAGCTGGGCGTTCTTGACCGACATCGTACGCTCCGTAGTCGTGGTGGGACGTTTACCAGGCAAGTGCGTACTCGGAGAAGTGACTCAACAGCCCGACGACCTTCTTCCCGATGACATCGTCCACCGACGGCACGTACTCGACGATCGCCCCCGAGGCGTCCATGTACGCGATCCGCGTCGGCTGCGCCGATGGGTCCATGTTGCAGTTCGCGTAACTCATCGTGAGCTGCACGGGCTTCCTGAAGACGAGCCCCTCCGGCTGGAACTGGATCCGGTTCAGCGTGTCCGACGGGGCGACGACGGTGATCGACACCCACTGAGTGAACGTGCCGCCCGGAATCGACAGCACGTGTCTGCTCACGCGTATGTCCCCGCCCCCCGGTCCGATCACGGCGGTGACGGAGTCGTAGTTCAGCGGCTTGCACTGGAGCAGACCAGACGACCAGGAAGCGCTGCT
>DASPXJ010000113.1:0-2401 GCA_035637355.1 Gemmatimonadales bacterium | reverse complement strand
GGGCGGATTCAATTGGTCGTCGCAACACCTCGTGATGGAGGTGATGCGTCGTGGGTGTTCGCGAGCGTCAGCAGGCGGTTCGGGAGATGCGTGGCCAGATGTGGTCGCCGGGGCGGCCGTCGATCGCGCGGCGTGAGGATCGGCAGCGATTCTGGCGGGCGATTGCGGACGGTTGGTCAAGCGAGGACGCGGCCGGCGCGGCGGGGGTGTCCGGGCCGGTTGGCAGCCGGTGGTTCCGCGACGGTGGCGGGATGCCGCCAATCTCGTTGGCCCCGCTCTCGGGGCGCTATCTCTCGTTTGCTGAGCGGGAAGAGATCGCAATCCTTCACGCGCAGCGTGTCGGGGTACGAGTGATCGCCCGTCGGCTGAAGCGGGCTCCGTCGACGATCTCGAGGGAGCTGCGCCGCAACGCGTCCACGCGCACGTACCGCTTGGAGTACCGCGCGACGACCGCGCAGTGGCACGCAGAGCGGCGCGCGAGCCGCCCGAAGGTCTCGAAGCTCGCCGCCAACGACGCGTTGCGCGAGTACGTGCAGGAGCGGCTCGCCGGCACGATCGCGAGACCCGACGGCGAGCCGACGCCTGGGCCGACTGTGCGTTTCACCAGTCGTCGGCACGGTCGCCGTCAGGACAGGCGCTGGGCGAAGTCGTGGAGTCCAGAGCAGATCGCAAATCGGCTCCGGATCGACTTCCCCGATGATGAGTCGATGCGGGTCTCGCACGAGGCGATCTACCAGGCCCTGTACGTGCAGGGCAGAGGCGCGCTCAAGCGTGAGCTCGTCGCCTGTCTGCGGACCGGGCGCGCGCTGCGGGTGCCGCGGGCGCGCACGCAGGCGCGCGGCAAGAAGTTCGTCAGCGCCGAGGTGATGATCAGCGAGCGGCCGGCCGAGGCCGACGACCGGGCCGTCCCCGGCCACTGGGAGGGCGATCTGATCCTCGGGCTCAACAGCTCGGCGATCGGGACGCTCGTCGAGCGCAGCACCCGCTTCACGATGCTGTTGCATCTACCGCGCATGCAGGGCCACGGCGAACAGCCGAGGACAAAGAACGGGCCTGCGCTGACCGGGCACGGAGCCGGGGCCGTCCACGACGCAATCGCCGCCTCGATCACGACGCTGCCCGAGCAGCTGCGCCGCTCGCTTGTCTGGGACCAAGGCGCCGAGATGGCCCAACACGCGCAACTTCGGATCGACACCGGGCTGCAGGTCTACTTCTGCGACCCGCAGAGCCCCTGGCAACGCGGCACCAACGAAAACACCAACGGGTTGCTCCGGCAGTACTTCCCGAGAGGAACCGACCTCTCGAGACACAGCGCCGGCGACCTCGCCGCCGTCGCCGCGACGCTCAACACTCGACCCCGCAAGACGCTTGACTGGCGGACGCCGGCCGAAGCATTGAATGAGTATTTACAGTCAAGTCAACAAACTAGTGTTGCGACGACCGGTTGAACGCGGGTTGCGTCCCGTGGTCGGAATGGATCACCGTCTCGCCGCGAGCTGCTTCACGCTGCTCGATCGCCATTCCGAGCGCGTTCGAGGTCAGTGCCGCCGTCGGGTTGTGGCTGATCGACCAACCGACCACACGACGGCTGAACGCGTCGAGCACAACGGCGCAGTAGACCTTTCCCTCACGGGTCGGATGCTCGGTGATGTCGGTGACCCACAACTGGTTCGGCCGCTCGCGGACGAACATCCGGTCGACGAGATCATCCGCTGTTGCGAGGCTCGGGATTCCGTAGCGCTTGCGGGCGCCGTTGCGGCCGGCGATGCCGGCGCGCTGCATCAGCATCGCGACCGCGTTGTGGCCGACCTGGATGCCGCGGCCGAGCACGAGCTCGGCGTAGACGCGCTTCGCACCGTAAGTGCCGTAGGACATCGTGTGGACCTCGCGAATCATGTCGGTCAGCCAGGCGTGGCGCACCGCCCGAGCCGATGGCGGCCGGAAGCGCCAGGCGTAGAAGCCTGAGCAGGAGACGTCGAGCACACGACAGGCGACCTCGACCGGCAAACCCTCACCGGCCATCACTGCGATCGCCTCGAACCTCCTTTTGGGCGCACCGACTCCTTCAGCAGCTCAGCCGCGCGGCGGTGCACAGCCAGCTCCGTCTCGAGCTCCTTGATCCGCAGCCGCGCCGCGCGCAGCTCCTCCCGCTCGACCGAGCTCAGCCCCGGCAGCTCGCCGCGATCGATCAGCTCCTGCCGCCGCCACGTGTAGATCGACTGGTCGCTGACCTCAAGCAGCCGCGCGACCTCGGCGACCGTCTTCCCCGCCGCGACCAGATCAAGCGCCCGCCGACGGAACTCCGCCGGATAGCCCTTCCGTGCCATACGCGACCTCCCGCATCATCGTCGAAGGTCGCCCGAATCTAGAAACCGGACCACACGGAACCGGGTCCACAGCA
>DASPXJ010000112.1:0-10979 GCA_035637355.1 Gemmatimonadales bacterium | reverse complement strand
GCAGATCACGACGAAGAGGATGTCGGCCAGCTCCATGGCAATCGAGCCGGGCGCTTCTTCGGGCTTCTTCGGCTTCGGACCGAAGCGGTGATTCACTTCGCGAGCCAACTCGCCGACTTCCTCGGCGAGACGCGTGACGTTCGCGAGCGGGGTGAAGTATCCCTGCTCGAACTGCCCCACCCACTGATCGACGGCCTGTTGGGCCTCTCGAAAACTCATGGCTGACCTCGTCGCGCCTTTTCGGGGTGAGCGGTTTGCCGACGTTGCCCGGCTCAGCCGTCTGATCGCGCCTCCGTATGACGTAATCGATCCGGCGGAGCGCGCGCGTCTCGCGGCGCTCGACGCTGACAATATCGTCCACGTGATGCTGCCGGAAGCACCGCCGGGACGACCCCAGGACGACCGTTATCGCGTCGCCGCCGAGCGCCTCGCCGCCTGGCGCCGCAGCGGCGTGTTGCGGCGCGACGCGGAGCGGGTGCTGTTCGTGCTGGCCCAGGAGTTCACGCTCCCCACCGGCGAACGCCGGACCCGGCGCGGCGTGTTCGCGGCGGTCGCCGCGGAAGGGTACGAGCCGCGCCGCATTCGCCCCCACGAGCGTACGCACGCCGGACCCAAGGCGGACCGGCTGGCGCTGCTGCGGGCGACCGCGACCAACATCGAATCGATCTTCTTGCTGGCGCCCGATCACGATCGTGTCCTGGCGAACGCCGTGGCCGCGGCCGCTCAAGGGACGCCCGATGCGACGGCGGAGCTGAATGGCGTGGGAATCCGTCTCTGGATCGTTCATGACCCCTCCCCCTTCCCCCTTCCCCCCTCCCCGCTTTACATCGCCGACGGGCATCACCGTTATGAGACCGCCGGCGCGTACGCTCGGGAGAACCCGAAGGCGGATCGTGTGCTGGCGCTCATCGTATCGGCGCAAGATCCCGGTCTCGCCGTGTTGCCGACCCATCGCGTGATCTTTGGCACGGGGCGGGAGCTGGAGCGGATGCTTCCGCATTGGCGGGAGTGGTTCGATGTCCAGACGGTCCCCGCGGGACGCGATCCCGTCGCTGTCCTCACGTCGTTGGGTCGCGACCGCACGGCCTGTCTCGTCGCGGACCGCTCGCGCGTCATGGCGCTGCTGCTCCGCCCCGGCGCGTTGGCTGACCGGTTGCCGAGCCTGGCGCAGAGCGCCGCCGTGCGCGACCTGGACGTCGCGCGCATCGAGTCGCTCGTCGTGAAGCAGATTCTTGGCGCCGAGACGTCGACGCCGATCGTGCGGTACGTCGCCGATGCCGACGAAGCGCTGGCGATGGTGCAGCGTGGCGGCGCCGCGCTTGCGGTGCTGCTCAATGCAACCCGGGTCGATCAGGTGTTTGCGGTCGCCGATGCCGGCGACGTGATGCCGCCGAAGTCGACCTACTTCGTTCCCAAGGTGCCGAGCGGACTAGTCTTGAGGCCCCTGACGTAACGCGGCGATCAGCGCTTTGCAGAATTGCGGCAAATCGGCCGGCGTGCGCGACGAGATGAGATTGCCGTCCACCACGACCGCGCTGTCCTCCCACACCACGCCCGCGTTTTCCATGTCATCCTTGATCGCACGGACGCTGGTGGCCCGCTTGCCCTTCAGGATCTTCGCCGAGATCGGTACCCAGCCCGCGTGGCAGATGAACGCCAGCGGTTTGCCGGCCTGGTACACCTCGCGCGTCAGCCGCAGCACCTTGTCGGAGCGGCGCAGCTGGTCGGGCGCGAACCCACCGGGGATCACCAGGGCGTCGAAGTCTGCGGCGTCGATCTGGTCGACGTCGGTATCGACGGTGACCGGATAGCCGCGCTTTCCTTGATAAGTGCGGTCGCCCATGCCGGCCACCGTCGTGGCCGCGCCTTCTTCCTCGAGCCGGATCTTGGGATACCACAGCTCCAGATCTTCGTACTGCGCGGCGGCAAAAATGAGGACACGCTTCCCTTTGAGCGTCATGCGCGGAACCTATATCTTTTTCAGTCATGAATCCACGCCTGCTATTACTCCTCGCGGTAGTCTCAGCCTGTAGCCACAAAGCTGATATCGTCATCACGGGTGGGAGTGTATGGACGGGTCTCTCCACTGGACGCGGCCAGCCCGGCGCTGTCGCCATCAGCGCCGGCAAAATCCTCGCCGTAGGCGACTCGGCCGACATCGCGCGCTATGTCGGTTCCAGGACCGAAGTGCTACGCGCCCATGGCGGTCTCATTTTGCCCGGCTTTGCGGATGGGCATACCCACTTCATCGACGGCGGTTTTCAGCTCGCCTCGGTGAATCTGCGCGACGCCGCGACGCCGCAGGAGTTTGTGCGCCGTCTCAAGGAATACGCCGCCCGGCTCAAGCCGGGCGAATGGATCACCGGCGGCGACTGGGATCACACGCTGTGGCGCGGCGCACCGCTGCCCCAACACAGCTGGATCGATTCCGTAACGCCCAACAACCCCGTCTTCGTGAACCGCCTCGACGGGCATGAAGCTTTGGCGAATAGCGCGGCGATGCGTGCGGCCGGCGTCACCAGAGCCACGCCGGCCCCGGTCGGTGGCGAGATTCCGCGCGACTCGCGCGGCGAGCCGATCGGCATATTCAAGGATCAGGCGATGGGGCTGATCTGGCGCGCCGCGCCCGATCCCTCGCCCGAGCAGCGCGATTCCGCGCTTGCGCGTGCCCTCGCGCATGCCGCGTCGCTCGGCGTCACCGCGACGGGACACATGTCCGCTTCGTGGGCGGACCTCGCGACCTACCGGCGGCTGGAGCACGCGAACCGTCAAACCGTGCGCGTGTTCCTCTATTTGCCGCTCGACGATTGGCGCACCGTCGCCGAGAGTGTCGGGCGCGCCGGCACGGCCGACGACTGGGTGCGGATCGGGGGCGTGAAGGGTTACATGGATGGCTCCGCCGGATCGCGCACCGCGTATTTCTTCGAGCCGTTCTCTGATTCGGCGAATTACCGCGGCCTGATGCAGCACCCCGAAGCCGACATGCGGCAATGGATCGGCGCGGCGGATTCAGCCGGATTGCAGATCGCGGTGCATGCGATCGGCGACCGGGCGAACGCGATTCTGCTTGCGATCTATGACAGCGTGGCCCGCGCGCATGGCGCCCGCGACCGCCGCTTCCGCGTCGAGCACGCGCAGCACCTGCGGGCCGAGGACATTCCACGCTTCGGCCGGCTGCGCGTGGTGCCGTCGATGCAGCCGTATCACGCGATCGACGACGGTCGCTGGGTCGAGCAACGTATCGGTCCGGTGCGGATCCGCACGACGTACGCATTCCGCACGCTGCTCGACTCGGAGGCACCGCTCGCCTTCGGCTCCGATTGGACCGTGGCGCCGCTCGACCCGATGCTGGGGGTCTACGCGGCCGTCACACGCCGCACGCTTGATAATCGCAATCCCAATGGCTGGGTGCCCGAACAGAAGATCACGGTCGGGGAAGCGCTCCGTGCGTACACCTCCGGGAACGCGTGGGCGACCTTCAACGAGCAGAAGTGGGGCACCCTCGCGGCCGGCCGCTTCGCCGACGTCGTCGTCCTGGACCGGGACCCGTTTGCGATCCCGCCGGATTCCCTCGGCGCTATCAAGCCACTCTACACGATCGTGGGGGGGAGGGTGGTCTACCGGAAGCCATTATGACGTTTGGCGCGGGGTGGGAAGCCGGGGATTGGCAACCAGGATATATTCGCTCAAACACGCCCTCTCCGGAGCGGCATGTTGCGACGGTTCTCATTCGTTCTCTTGGGGCTGTTCACCGCGGCCGGCCCGGTGCAGGGCCAGCGGCTCGCCGTCCTCGATCGCAAGCTCAAGGAAGTAGAAGCGTGGGCCCGCGAGGACACGAACGACGCGGAGCGCCAGTACTTTCTCGCCATCAGGCACTGGAAGGAACACCACTGGCGGGAGACGGATAGTCTCCTGCGGCTCGCGATCCAGCTCGAGCCGCGCTACGCCGAAGCATATCTCGCGTTGTATTACCTCCCCTTCGCTCGCCGGCCATCGCTGCGAGACGAGGAATTGAACGGCCACGTCCCGGATGCCTGGAAGTCCCCGCTCGAAGAAGCGAATCGGTTCTATCAACGGGCGTTCCGCACCGACCCGATGGTCGCCTTCAATATCCTCAGCGTCGCGTACGATATCGAGGAACCGCGAGCCATCGATCTCTCTCCCAGTGAGTATCTCGCGTATCAGCGCTGCTGCGCCTGGGCGGTGGACTTCGGCCTCGGCCGTTACCGCTCCGCCTACGAGCGGCTGAAGGCGCTCGCCCAGCGGGAATACGACGAGACGAAGCATCCTGAGCGGGTCCCCGACGGGCTCTTGTGGCTTCGCGGGCTCGCCGGCGCGCACACGCTGCAGATCGACGCCGCGATCGCCGATTTTCGCGCGCTGCTCGACCGCTCGCTCAAGAAGTTACAGCGCGACGAGATCGTGCACGTGCCGTTGGGGGATAACGAATATCGTTTCATGCTCGCTGCTCTCCACCACGTTGCCGGCCATACCGACAGCGCCGTCGCGCTGTATCAGGAGGCGCTCGAGCATGACCTCGGGCTCGTGATGGCGCACACCTACCTGGCCAGTATTTACGACAAGGCCGGGAGAGCGGAGGACGCCATGTTGGAGCGGCGGCGCGCCGCCGAAGTGAGCACCGACGATCCTACGGCGCTGTTCGATCTGGGCATGTCGCTGTTCAATTGGGGGATGACCACGCAGGCTGAAGAGCCCTTGCGCCAGGCGATCGCGCTGAACGCGCGCTACTCGCCGCCGTACTATCTGCTGGCCCGCGTGGATGAGGAGCTCGGCCGCATCGGCGACGCGCGCGAGCATTACAAGCGGTTTCTGGCGCTCGCGCCGCTGCGGCTGGATGACCTGCGTGGCAGTGCCCAGCAACGGCTGGCCAACCTGAAGTGAGCTCAGCCGGAGTATTTGAACCCTGCTTCCTGCAAGGTGAGCGGCTCGCCCTCGTGCTCGACGCCCGCGGCGACCACTTCGCCGAGCACGAGCGTGTGATCGCCGGAGGGCAGCGTCGCGACGACCCGGCATTCGACCCAGCCGAGGGCGTCCGTCAGCACGGGCACGCCTGACACCGGCGCCGGCTTGGTCTTGATGCCCTTGAGTTTCTGCGGCGCCTGCTCGGAGCTGCGTCCCAGCTTGCCGGCGAGGTCGCGCTGCCCGGTCAGGAGGAGATTGATGGCACAATGGTGGGAATCGCGAATCAGGCCGATGGTCTTGGACGTGTTTTCGATCGCGACCGCGACCATCGGCGGCTCGAAGGAGGCCTGCGTGAGCCAGTTCGCCGTCATGCCGTGCTCGTCGCCGTCGTGAGCGACGGTCACGACGTACAGGCCATAGGGAAAGTGGCGGAGAATGGCCTTCTTGGCGGCCTCGTCCATGGGCGGAAGTTACTTCTATTTGCTCGACCGTGCGGTCAGATTTCCGTGACCGTGCGTCTGCTCACGCTGCTCTCCGCCGTTGCGCTGTTTCGTGCCGATACCAGCACATCCAACGATTACATCGATCGGTATCGGGAGATCAATGGACTCGCCCCATTGCCGGAACAGATCGCGGCAGTGACGAACTTCGTGCTGCGGCGCGGTGGTGCAGAGATCGTCCTGTCGCAGGGCACATTGTACTTGCTGTCACCCGTCGGCGGGCGCACAGTGGGCGCCGTGTTTCGCGGCGCCGGCCGCATCACGTTGCATCCCCCGCATCCCGCCGAGCAAGAGGCGCTGCGCCGGCTCGTTGGGTCGGCGGCGCTGAATGACAGCGTCGACGAAGTCATCCTGATCTTCTCCGACTCCACGGCGAATCAGCTGCGCAGTCTCACGTTCGCAGCGGGGGACGTGCCGGGGGACGTGCGGGGCGACGTACGCGATTTCATCGGCAGCCTGCGGGGACGAAAGGACAACACCTTCAACGCCAGCGTCCTGGGCGCCCTGCTGAATGACGAACCTGACGGATTCTTTTTGGCGCACCTGCGGCGTATCAACGGCTCGCCTCTCGTCTTTCAGATCGATCCCGCCATCGTGGAGTCCGTGCAGCTCCTCAAGCCCGCGAGCATGATGCACTACGGGACGAACTGGTCCGTCGTCACGCAGTTCGTGCCCGCCACCTCGCGGCCGAACAACGAGCCGATGTGGCGCTTCCGGCATCGCGTCGCGACGCCTCGTTACCAAATCGAGGTCTGGCTCAAACCGACCCCGGGGATGGATCTCGACTTCGAGGCCGTCGCGCGTGTGATACTATCGGCTCGCGCAGCGACGGGCCCATGGCTCTACTTCGGGCTTGACCCGGAGCTGACGATCGACTCGGCTCGCTGGGGCGACGGAACGGAAGCGGCGACCTTCAAGGCCAAGGATGACGATGATACGTGGGTGCGCGCTCCACACCGACTCGCACCGGGCGATTCCGCCGTCCTGACCGTGTTCTATCATGGCAATCTCATCGATCGCTATGACAACTTCTTCTTCATCGATCCGGGTGCGGACTGGTTTCCTTCCAACCGGCAGGGTGACGAAGCGGCGCTGTTCGACCTGACCTACCACAGTCCGGCGTGGTATCCGATCGCGAGCGTCGGCGAGCGCACCGACTCGTCCCTCGACGGCAAGGTCATGACCACCCGCTGGGTCACCAAGCGGCCGTCGCCCTTCGCGACATTTAACCTGGGGCTGTTCAAACTGTACCACGCGCAGTACGACGGGGCGCCCGCGCTCGACGTGATGATGTCCGATGAGGCCCACCGCGCGATCCGGAATCGGCTGCACGACATGGGCTACATGTTGCTGGCGCAGAGTCACATGTCGGAGACCGTTGCTGCAGATGTGTCCAACAGCCTCAAATGGTTTACCCATGCGTTTCGGTCCGCCGTTGTTCGATCACTTTTACGTCACCGAGATCCCGTACTTTGAGGGCGTATCGTTTCCCGGCATGATCGATCTCTCCTGGGTGACCTTTCAGAATACGGCGCTCGACGGCTTCGATGAGTTCTTTCGGGCGCATGAGGTCGCGCACCAGTGGTGGGGCAACGGCGTCCGGCCCGCGACCTATCGCGACGCCTGGCTGAGCGAAGGGATTGCCTCGTTCAGTGGCCTCTGGTACCTGCAAAGCATCCGCAAGGGCAACAAGGAATACTTCCGATTCCTGGACGAGTATTTCCGCAACATCAAGGACGTGCGAGACCGCACGGGTGCGACGTGGCTGGGTTATCGGAACGCCTCGACGGACGCCCGGTACGGCTATCAGGCGCTCATCTACGAGAAGGGCGCGTGGGTGATGCACATGCTGCGGATGCTGATGCTCGATCTGAACACCGCCAAGGACGACCGCTTCAGCGCCATGATGCGGGATTTCCACGACACGTTCGCGGCCTCGAGCGCGACCACCGATGATTTTCGCGCGGTCGTCGAAAAGCACGTCGGTATGCCGATGGACTGGTTCTTCGACCAGTGGGTGAAAGGAAACGCGATCCCCACCTACCATGTCGCCTGGACGACGGAAGCCACGCCGGAGGGGAAATCACGCGTGCGCCTGCGGGTCACGCAGGCTGACGTGCCGCCCGAATTTCAGGCCTGGGTCCTCGTGTCCGCCGACCTCGGCCAGAACCGCTTTGCGAACTTTCGCATCAAAGTGACCGGGGCACAGAGTGACTACACGAGCCCGCTCCTCCCATTCCCTCCGCGCTCGATCACGTTCAACGAGCTGCACAGCGTGCTCGCGGATGTGAAGCTGGAGCCCTGGTGATGCTCGCGCGGTGCCTGGTCGTTCTGACCGCTGCCGCGGTGACGACGGCGTCCGCCCAGCACCCGCGCGCCAAGCCGCCCGGCCTCGAAGCGCTCGAGGCGCGCGTGCGCCAGGATTCGCTCGACCCCGAGGCGCATTTCCGCCTCGCGGCGCGCTATTACACGCTCAAACGCTTCGCCGATGAGGAGCGTGAGCTGCGGACGACCATCGCCATCGATTCCCGTTATGCCCCGGCCTACCTGTGGCTCGGCGACCTGCCCTTCGACCGGCGGCCCAAGCTGTGGCGGGAGTATCGCAACGACAGGGTTTCTGCGGAATTCCAGCCGGCGGTCGAGGAGTCGTCCCACTTGTGGCAGCAGGCGGTGCTCATCGATCCCATGGTCGACTTTCGGGTCCAGGGAACGACCGCTCCCCCGGAGGACATGATGGTGATCCCCGAGTACGGCGGGATCACGACCGATTACCTCCTGTGGCTCGGCCTCGGCGCCTTCGGCGTCGCGCGCTACGAGCTGGCGTACAGCGGCCTCGATCTCTGGGCACAACGCAGCTACGCGAACAAGCCGCAGGATTCGATTCCCGATTTCCTCTTCCTGTATCGCGGACTCGCCGCCGGTCATCTCAAGGCATACAACAAGGCGATCGCGGACATCCAGGTGCTGTATGCGAGGTCACTGCAAGCGGAGCGAACCGACTCGCTGCTCCCCTTCCCCCTCAAGACGAACGACTATCGCTACATCCTCGCCGTGCTGAACCAGTCGTGGGGCAAGTCGGCGGATGCGATTCGGTTGTTCGAAGAGGCACTCGCGAGCGATCTCGGCCTCTACATGGCGCATGTCCGCATGGCGCAGATCTATCGCGCCCACCAGATGTGGGGCCAGAGCATCGCGGAAGCGCGGCGCGCCATCGAGACGAATCCGAATGACCCCACCTCCATCAGGGAATTGGGCGTCATTCTCGACGAAGCGGGTCAGGCCGCCGCAGCCGCCACCACGCTGCGGCAGGCGGCCAATGCCAATCCGCGCGACCCGCGCACGCTGTACCACCTCGGCGTCGTGCAGCACAAGCTGGCCCAGCCCGCCGAGGCCCGCGAGACGCTGGGTCGTTTCATCGCCATCGCGCCGGCTGCCCGGTACGAACACGAGCTTGCCGACGCGAAGCAACGGCTGGCGGCGCTGCCGCCATAGCCCTGCGTGGGAGGAGGGGGGCGCGATGTATCGGTTCGTGGTTGTCGTGATTGTCCTCGGGCTCGGCATGGGAGCCGGGACCGCTCGGGCGCAATTCCGGCTGCCGATGAAGCTCGAAGAGCTCGAGCGCCGCATGCACGCCGACTCCAATGACCCGGCCGCGCACTTCAACGTCGCCTTGGCGTACTGGAATGCGAAGCGCTGGCAGGACACGGATAAGGCTTTGCGCACCGCCATCATGCTGGATCCGCGGTTCGCGCCGGCGTATGTCGCCCTCGCCTATCTGCCATTCGCGCAACGCTCCAGCCTGTGGGACGAAGTCCGCGAGAACCGCGTACCGGACGAATGGAAGGCACGCATGGAGGAGTCGGACCAATTCTTCCGCCACGCCTACATGATCGACCCGTTCGTCGAGCTGCGCAGCGGCGACGTCGTGCAAGAGCGCTCCTCGGCGTATCTGGACGAGTTGGAGATGTTCTTCGGCGAGTACGTGCGCGACTACTTCGATGGCATCGATCAATACTTCCAGGCGAAGTACCAGGACTCCTACGATCGCCTCACCCGCGTGATCAATTACCTCGACGGCGATCGCCATCCCGACCGGGTTCCGAACAACGTCTTCTGGTGGCACGGCCTCGCGTCGGCGCGCGTCGAGAAATGGCCCGATGCCATCGCCGATTTCGACCGGCTGGTCGACCGCTCCCTGGCGCCCACCAAGCGCGATTCGCTGGTGCATTTTCCGCTGCGCACGAACGAGTTCCGCTACATCCTGGCGTACGTCAAACAACGCTCGGGCGCCGTGAACGAAGCGATCGATCTGTATCGCGAGGCGCTGACGAACGACATCGGCTTGTACATGGCGCACGTCCGGCTCGCCGACATGTACGAGACGGCCCAGATGTTTCCCCAGGCGATCAAGTCGCGACAGAACGCCGTGAACGCCAATCCTGACGACGAATCGTTGCTCCTCGACCTGGGGAAGACGCTGGCGGTGGCCGGCCAGCCGCAGGAAGCCGTCAAGACACTGCGCCAGGCGGCGAGCGTTAACCCCAGAGATCCTCGTCCGTCCTTCTACCTCGGCATCGTGCTTGAGCAAATGGGGCAGAAGGACGACGCGCGGGCCGCCTTTTCGCAGTTCACCTCTCTTGCTCCGAGCCGGTATGATCGCCAGATCTCGATCGCCAAGCAGCATCTCGCGGCGCTGCAGTAGCGCCGCGCTCGGCGCACTCGCGACGGCCGCCCTGATCGCGAGCGCCCCGTGCCCGGCGGCGGCGCAGACTCGGGCCGCGTACGAGGAGCTGCAGACCTTCTCCGGCGTCCTGAACCACATCCGGCTCAATTACCCCGACTCGGTCGGCTACACGGAGCTGGTCGCGGCGGCGATCCGCGGCGTGCTGCGAGCGCTCGATCCGCACAGCCACTACGAATCGCGCCTGGAATGGCAGAGGCAAAACGCGCTGGAACGGGGTGAGTTGTTCACTGTTGGGGTCTCCCTGGAAGAGGTCGAAGGCGCCGCGACCGTCCTCGCGATCGCGCCGAAAAGCCCCGCCGCCAAGGGCGGGATACTCCCGGGCGATCGGATTCTCACGATGAACGACACGTCGGTGGCCGGCCTCGACATGGCGACACTCGCCCTGCGGCTCGCCGGCGAAAAGGGCTCCAAGGTGCGGCTGCGGCTCGAGCGCGGCCCGCGCCTCGAGCCCGACACGTTCAGCGTGACGCTCAAACGCAGCCCGTTCGACGTGCGCTCGGTCTCCATCGTCCGCATGGTCGATTCGGTGACGGGGTACCTGCGGCTGGAGGAGTTCGCCCCCACCGCAGCGGACGAAGTGCACAACGGTATGAAGCAGCTGCGCAGCATGCATGCGCAGCGCGTGATCCTCGACCTGCGCGCCAACCCCGGCGGCATCGTCGTCTCGGCCGTGGAGATCGCGAGCGAGTTCCTGCCCAAGAACGCCGTGGTGTTTCGCACGCGCGGTCGCAAACGCGATACCGATACGACCTTCGTCACCAAGCGTGACGGCGAGTTCCGCGAGATCCCGCTCGTGGTGCTGATCGATGAGC
>DASPXJ010000111.1:0-9798 GCA_035637355.1 Gemmatimonadales bacterium | reverse complement strand
CTCGAGCCGCCACCACGTGACTCGAGCTACGTGCTCATCGCGGAAAACTGGTATCTCGACTGGCGCGTCAGCATCGATGGCCACCCGGGACAGGTCCTGCGTGGTGATCACGCGCTCCTCACGATCCCGGTCGGACCGGGTGCCAAGCAGCTCGAGCTGAGCTACTACTCGCGCTCGTTCGCGCGAGGGAAGGTTGTCGGGCTCTTCGCGCTGCTCCTCGTCATAGCGGCGTTCGTCGTCCCGCCCGTGTTGGAACTGAGACGCCGGCGTGGCTGAGCGCGCGCTCGTCGTCATTCCGACCTACAACGAGGCGACGAACCTCCCGCAGATTGTGCCGCAGGTGCTGGCGCAGGATCCGCGGCTCGAGGTGCTCGTCGTCGATGACGCCTCGCCGGACGGCACGGGGCAGATCGCCGATGAGATGGCGCGCGCCAATCCGCGCCTTCATGTGTTACATCGCCAGGGAAAAATGGGGCTGGGCACAGCCTACATCACCGGGTTCAAGTGGGCGCTGGAGCGGAGCTACGATTACATGTTCGAGATGGACGCCGACTTCCAGCACGATCCCGCGCACCTCAAGGAGTTTCTCACGGCCATTCAGGATGCCGACGTCGTGCTGGGCTCGCGTTACCTGGACGGAAAGGTGACCATCGTCAATTGGCCGATGAGCCGCCTGATGCTATCATACTTCGCCAATGTGTATGCCCGGTTGTTTACGGGCCTCAGGATCTGGGATCTGACGGGTGGGTTCAAGTGCTTTCGCAGGCGCGTCCTCGAAGCGATTGATCTCTCGCAAGTCGGCTCCAACGGATACGCCTTTCAAATCGAGATGAGCGTGCGCGCATGGCGAAAAGGGTTCAAGCTCCGGGAGATCCCGATCGTGTTCGTCGACCGGACCGAGGGGCAGAGCAAGATGAACAAGGCCATCGTCCGCGAGGCGGTATGGAAGGTGCCGCGCCTGCGGCTCATGGCCTGGTTCGGCCGCATCTAGTCGGCCTTCCGATCTACAAGATGACGGGATCGGGCAACGATTTCGTCATGCTGGACGCGCGTGTGTCCTCGCCGGCCGACTGGACGGCCGAGGACATGCAGGCGGTGTGCGCGCGCGGCACGGGGATCGGGGCGGACGGCATCGTCTTCGTGGGACCGGGGTCGAAGCCCGGCGCAGCGCGCATGATTTACTACAATTCCGACGGATCTCACGCCAACATGTGCGGCAACGCCGCGCTCTGTAGCACCACGCTCGCTGTGCATCTGGGGGTGGGCGCGGCCGACGGTCTGGACCTCGAGACCGACGCCGGCACCTACCGCAGCCGAACCGTGGAGCCGGGTCGTGCGGAGCTCCATCTGGCGCCTGTCGACGTACCGGCAGGCGTTCCAGGCCTCAAGCTCGCCGCAGAAGAGCAGCAGACCGGGTTGGCACGTGTCGGCGTACCACACCTGGTGGTCGTCGTAGCCAACGTGGATCGGGTCCCGCTCATGGAACGGGGACGCGCGTTACGGTTCGATCCGGCGCTCGGACCCGAGGGCGCCAATGTCAACTTCATTTCGCAAGACCCAAGGGGTGGCATCTGGCGGATGCGGACCTACGAGCGCGGCATTGAGGGCGAAACGCTGGCCTGTGGGACGGGGGCTGTCGCTGCCGGCTGCGCCGTCCACGAATGGGGCCTCGCGCGCTTGCCGGTCACCATCCGGAGCCGCAGTGGGCTGACACTCGGCGTACGCGCGACAAAAGCCCAGGATGGCCGTTATGACGAGGTGTGGCTGGCTGGAGAGGGGAGAATGGTGTTCAGAGGCGTGATTACGTGACCAGCTTGTCCACATCCAAACACATCTTAACTTAACATAACATCTATTATACGAACCTGACTGCTACGAAACTGTACCCTTCGTGAGCTCAGCCATCCGCACCTTTGCCTCGGTCACTGTCGCCTCTTTCGGGAAATCCTTCACGATGCGCCGATAGACCGCCAACGCCCTGGACGTGTCTGCAGCGATCGTCCAGGCGCGACCGGCATCGGAGAGCATCTGGGCCTTCAGGAAGTCCAGGCGGGCCGCTGCGGACCCGTTTTCATAGGCCTCTCCCGCTTCCCGCGGGCGCCCCATGTTCTCGTAGGCGGCCCCCAGCAGGCCGTAGGCCTGCGCCCGGTAGGCTTTGGCGGCGCCCGGCGCGTAGTCCTTGAGGACCTGCACAGCCTGCTGCGGCTGCCCCTGCAGCAACCGCACGTTGGCCAGCAACAACCGCCCTTCCTCGGCCGCATTCGTGCCCGAGTAGTTCTCCACGACGCGAGCCAGCTCGCTCGCGGCGAGCGGCAGGTTCTGGTTCTCGAACGCGAACCGGGCGCTCTGCAGCTCGCGACTGGCGATGTCCTCCGAACGACGCTTGGTGGATAGCTGCCACACGAACAGCACAGCGCCGATGACGAAGATCGTGCCGATCCACGAGGTCAGCTGCCTGTGTGCCTTGATCCACGCCAGGGCTCGGTCTGAGAACGGCGGCCGCTGCGGTTTGACCGGCCCCGCTCCCGTCGTGCCCGTCGTGCTACCCGTGCGCGTTGCCGTCTGCGTTGCCATTGCCGCTCCGCGGAATGATCAATGATCACTGTTCAATGATCATTGATCATTCGACATTGGTAGTTGCCAGTGCCCCTGGGGTGACTCGAACACCCGGCCAACGGTTTAGGAAACCGCTGCTCTATCCACCTGAGCTACAGGGGCAGGTCCGGGGGCGTAAGCGCAGAAATGTACGCGAGTTAGGCGTAGTGCAGCAAGGCCTCGACGCGTCTTCCCTGCAGTCGTTGGCGGCCTTTGAAGAAGTCGAGCTCGATCAGGAAACTGAACCCCGCGACGCCGGCCCCGGTCCCCCCGACAAGCTGCGCAGCGGCGTTGGCTGTCCCACCGGTGGCCAGCACGTCATCCACGATCAGCACGCGGTCGCCCGCCTGCACGGCGTCGTGATGCATTTCCAGGGCATCGCTGCCGTATTCGAGCGCGTATTCCACCCGCTGCGTGGCCGCGGGCAGCTTCCCCGGCTTGCGGATCGGCACCAACCCTGCCCCGAGCTCGAGCGCGATCGGCGCGCCGAATAAGAACCCGCGGGATTCGATGGAAACGACGCGCGTGATGCGCGCAGCGCGGTACGGATCCGCCATCAACTTCACCGCTTTTCCGAACAACGCGATGTCGAGCAGCACGGGCGTGACGTCCTTGAAGACGATCCCGGCCTTGGGAAAGTTGTGGACGTCGCGAATCGTGCGCTTCAGCTCTTCGACGACTGCGTCAGCCGGCATCGGGACTCTCGAATTATCGAATATCGAATGATCTGGGGACATCAAGTTCAACTGGAACTTGAAGTCGTTCGACGTCGTCGACCCGTGCGTGCGACGGACCGCGGCGCAACTGCTGCTCCAACTTCTCAAGTACCGCTTCAGGTCCTTCAGAAACTACTTCAACCGATCCGTCCGGGAGGTTGCGCGCGAACCCTCCCAACTGCAATCGCTCGGCCTCACGCATGACAAACCACCTGAACCCCACCCCTTGAACGCGGCCGCGGATAATCCAGCGTTGGCGGCTCAAATTGGCTGACGCCGCTGCCGGCGCCGGCGCAGCGCGTACACGAGGACGGTGACGAGCGTGATCGGAATCAGGATGAGCAGCACGCGCGTGACGTAGCGATGGATCTCCTCGTTCCGTAGCACACCCTCATGCTGGCCCAGGAAGTACCCGATCCACGTCAAAATCGCGCACCAGACGGCGGCGCCAAGCGCCGTGTACAGGATGAACTTCGGCAGCGGCATGCGGTGCAGCCCGGCGGGGATCGAAATGAGGTGGCGGATCACGGGAAAGAGGCGGCCGATCAGCGTACTGATCTCGCCATGCTCGGCGAAAAAGCGCTCTGAGCGCTGCAGGTTCTTCTCGCTCAGCAGGACGTACTTGCCGTAGCGCTGGATGAGCGGCCGGCCGATCAATTGAGCCCCGTAATAGTTGGCAAGCGCACCGATGACGCTGCCCAACACGCCCGAGAGCAGCGCCACCGGAAAGCTCATCTGTCCTTTGGCCGCCCAGTAGCCCGCCGGGGGCATCACCAGCTCGCTCGGCACGGGCAGGATGGACGATTCCATCGCCATGAGCGCGATGATCCCGGGATATCCCAGCTGGAGCAACGTCTGCAGCAGCCAGTCGATGAACCGCTCAAGCATCGAAGCCGTGCTCGCCGACGAGGGGAACGAAGCGGGCCTCACCGATCGGCGTCGATCGGATCCCTTCGGCGGTGCGGCGCACGAGGGTGAGCGTTTGGGCTCCCTTTGCTCCCAGAGGGATGATGATGCAGCCCCCCGGCGCGAGCTGCTCGACCAGCGGCGGTGGAATCTCCGGCCCTCCCGCCGCGACGAGAATCGCGTGGTAGGGCGCATAGGCGCTCCATCCCAACGTTCCGTCGCCGACGAGCACCGAGACGTTGGCGACGCCCGCGGCACGCAGTGCTGCCTGCGCGGCTTCTGCCAGAGGGCGCACGCGCTCGATGGTAAAGACCTGTTCGGCTAACGCTGCGAGCAGTGCCGTCTGGTACCCGGACCCGGTGCCGATTTCGAGCACGCGCTCCTTCCCCTTGAGCGCGAGCGTCTCGAGGTAGCGGGCCTGGGTGAAGGGTTGTGAGATCGTCTGGCCGTTGCCGATGGGCAGCGCGGCATCCTCGTAGGCCCGATGCCGCACTGCTTCGGGAACGAACAGATGGCGTGGGGTAGCCGCAAAGGCACGCAGCACGGCGAGGTCGCGAATGCCCTGTGTGCGCAGCTGCTCCACCAGGCGTGCGCGGTAGCCGCCGTAGGTGTCGCGGCTACCCGTCACTTCCCCAAATCCCATTTCCGCACGACTTCAAGCAGTTTGTAATTCGTCAGGTCCACGTGCAGCGGTGTGACCGAGATGTAGCCGTCTTTGACCGCCTGGAAATCGGAGTCGGCGCCGCCGGACCAGGTGACTCGCCCTCCCCCGATCCAGTGCACCTCGCGACCCCACGGGTCTTTCATGGTGGCGATCTCTTCGTGGAAAACGCGGCTGCCGAGGTTTGTCACCTTCACCCCTTTGACTTGATCGCCGGGAATCGGCGGCAGGTTGATGTTCAGCAGCGTTTCGCCCGGGAAATTCTCAACGCGGACGATGCGCTGAATCAGCCGCTCGAGCCCTTTGCGATGACTCTCCATGTGCTCGATGTCGAAACTGCCGTAGGAGATGGCGATGCTGGGCACGCCCGCCGCCAGGCCTTCCATCGCCGCCGAGACCGTGCCCGAATACAGCACGTCCTCGCCCATGTTCGGCCCGTGGTTCACCCCGGAAAACACCCAGTTCGGCCCAGCCGGCATCAGGGCGCCCAACGCAAGCAGCACGCAGTCAGTCGGCGTTCCATCCACCTGGAACGCGCCGTCGGACCGCCGGTGCGCACGCAGTGGCCGGTGCAGCGTCAACGAGTGCGAGGTGCCGCTTTGCTCCCGGTCGGGTGCGACAACCGTGACCTGCCCCACCGTGGCACACACGTCGGCGAGCAGCGCGATCCCGGGTGCCAGGACGCCGTCGTCGTTCGAGACCAGGATGCGCAGCTGCCCGTCGTCGCTCACGGGACGATCCGGCGCGCGAAGGCGCGCGCCATGCGCCAACTATCGCCCCAGGCACGGAAATGGCTGCGGGCGACCGCGCCGTAGATGGTCGGGACGTCGACCGAGGCAACGCGATACCCGGCCCGGAGCGCATCGAGCAGGAAGTTGGCCTCGAACTCGTAGCGATCGCCCGCCGGTTGCACGCGTTCGGCGACCTCACGCGTGAAGGTGCGGAATCCCGTCTGCGCATCACGCACCCGCTGCCCGCCGATGCGCGACGCGAGGCTCGCGGACAGCCAGTTGGTGAACCGGCGAGAAAGCGGCATGGCGTGGTTGCGCTGGCGCGCCCCGAGCACGAGATCGGCTGTCCCTTCCGCGATCGGCCGCAACAGGCTGGGAATCTCCTCGGGTGGATGCTGCCCATCAGCGTCGATCGTCACGATGACCGAAACCCCCAGGGCACACGCCTTTGCGATTCCAGTGCGCAGGGCATTCCCTTTACCACGATTACGCGGATGCATGACGAGCGTAGCACCCGTCCCCCTTCCCTCTTCCCACGTCCCATCGCGAGATCCATCATCGACAACAATGATCTCGGCCGCAGGGACGGCTGATCTCGTGCGGGTGATGACGTCCCCAATTGTAGCAGCGGCCTGGAATGCGGGGATGACGACGCCAACCCGCACATCAGCTCCCTTCGAGGATGCCGAGCACCGACTTGAGCTCGGCGCGGAGCTCCTTGACCGTTTCGGTGGCGAGCGCGCGCCGTGCTTCGGGCTTGAGCTCACCGGAGCGCCGGTACTGCTCGATTTTTTGGCGTGCCCCTTCGATCGTGTATTTCTCCGTATACAACAGGTGCTTCACGAGCATGATCAGCTCGATCTCGCGCCGTTGGTATACGCGGTTCCCCGAGCGGTTCTTGGCGGGATTCAGGAAGCGGAACTGACTCTCCCAATAGCGCAAGACGTGCGGCTTCAGGTCGGTGAGTTGGCAGACCTCGCCGATCGAGAAGAACTCCTGGACGGGTTGGGCGGGTGTGCCGCTGCTCATTGGGCCCCCGCCCCCCCTCCCCCCTCGCCTTCCGCTTTCAGCTCGCGCTCCATCAGATCGCTGACGGCCTGCTTGGGTGGCTTGTGCTTGAACAACACGTTGGCGACCTCGCGCGCGATCGGCAGCTCGACGCCGTGCCGCTCGCCGAGCGCAACCGCGGTGCGGGTCGTGTTGACCCCTTCCACGACGGCGGCCTTCCCCGCCAGCGCCTGCTCGAGCGTCTGGCCCTGCCCCAGCGCCACCCCCAGGGTCCGATTGCGCGACAACGCGCCCGTGGCGGTGAGGATCAGATCGCCCATGCCGGCGAGGCCGGCAAACGTCATCGGCTGGGCACCGAGCGTCACGCCCAGGCGCGTGATCTCGGCGAGGCCGCGCGTGATCAGCGCCGCGCGCGTGTTGAAGCCCAGACCCAGACCCTCGAGGATGCCGGCGGCGAGTGCAATCACGTTCTTGAGAGCACCGGCCAGCTCGACGCCCACGACGTCGGTGTGCGAATACACGCGAAAGTAGCTCGTCGAGAACACGCGCTGGACACGCTGCGCCACGCTATGATCGGTTGCGGCCGCGACGACCGCGGTCGGCTGGCGTTGGAACACCTCCCAGGCAAACGAGGGCCCTGAGAGCACTGCGACCGGCACCCCTCGCGGCAGCACTTCCGCGAGCACCGCGGACGGCCGCTCCAGACGGTCGGGGTCGAGCCCTTTGGACGCGCTCACGACGAGCGGCTGAGCGGTATCGAGGGTCCGCGCCGCTTGCTGCATGACGGGCCGCACCGCGTGGGAGGGCGCCGCCGAGACAATCGTTTCCGCGCCGCGAATGGCCGCCGCGATGTCGCCTTCTGCGCGGAGTGACGGCGCCAGCGCAGCTCCGGGGAGGAACATCTCGTTCGCGTGACGGCGATTCACACCTTCGATCACCTCGGGTTCGCGCGCCCACAACGTGACTTGCTCCCCTTTGCGGACGAGCAGATCCGCAAGGGCGGTCCCCCAGGCGCCGCCGCCCACCACCGCGATTTTCATGTGCCCTTCACCGTCCTTCTAGTCCGAAACCGGTTTTCGGTGCCGGCGAGTAACCGCCCGATGTTGCGCCGGTGGGCGAAGACAATCAACGCGACCAGCCCCACGGCCGCCCAGAATGCGTACGGATCGCTTGGCTGGAGCAGCGCCACCCAGAGCGGCACGCTCGCGACGGCGATGATCGAGCTCAACGACACGTAGCCCGTCAGCCAGAGACACACGACCCACACCGGAATGGCGATCAGCACGGCGACGGGCGCGAGCGCGAGGAACATGCCGGCCGCCGTGGCGACGCCTTTGCCGCCCTTGAAGCTCACGTACGGCGAGAACATGTGGCCGAGCACGGCCGCGCCGCCCACGGCCACCGGCAACCAGGCATAGGGGGAAGCTGCCGCGAGGAGCACCGGCACAGCTCCCTTGGCGATGTCGAACAGCGCGACGGGAATGGCGTACTTCCAACCGAGGATCCGGTAGACGTTCGTAGCGCCGAGGTTCTTCGAGCCGTGCTCGCGCAGGTCGATTCTGCGCCCCAGCTTGCCGGCGATGTAGCTCGTGGGCGTGGCGCCCAGCAGATACGCCGCCAGGATGCCGAGCATGGCGTTCAGCGCCGGCCTCTTTTGCGCCGGAACTTGATCGTCAGCGGCGCTCCAGTGAACTCCCACGCCTCCCGAAAGCCGTTGTGCAGGTACCGCGTGTAGGACTCGGGGATCGCCTCGGGCCGGTTGGCCACGACCGCGAAGCGTGGCGGCGCCGTGCCCACCTGCGTGGCGTAAAACAGCCGCACCGATTCGCCGACCGGCTGCGGCGGCTGCTGCCGCGCGAGCAGCCCCTCCAGCACGCGGTTCACTTCGGCGGTTGGGACGCGCTTCTGGCGCTCCTCGGCCACTTTGAGGATCCCATCGAACAACTTGGGGACGCGCTGGCCTGTCTTAGCGGACACGTAGTAGAACGGAATGAACTCGAGGAACGGCGCGCGCGCCTTGATATCCCGCTCGCCGTCTCTCGCCGTATTGGTCTCTTTCTCGTCGATCAGGTCCCATTTGTTTACCGCGATCATTACTCCTGCACCGCGATCCCACGCGTCATTGGCGATCTTCAGGTCCTGCGCGTGCATGCCGTCCTTCGCGTCGACGACGAGCAAGCACACATCGGCGCGCTCCATCGCGCGACTCGTGCGCAGCGTGGAATAGAACTCGAGGTCTTCCTTCTCCTTGCTGCGCTTGCGCAGGCCGGCCGTGTCGATGAAAACGAGATTGTGCCCTTCGTAGACGAACGGCGTGTCGATCGCATCGCGCGTCGTACCGGGCTCGGGGGCCACAACATGCCGGTCCTGGCCCAGCAGCCGGTTCACGATGCTCGACTTGCCCACGTTGGGCCGCCCTACCACGGCCACCCGGATGGTTCCTTCGTCCGCTTCGCTCTCCCCTCCCCCGGGCAACAGCGACACGAGCTTGTCCAGCAGGTCGCCGCTGTTCTTCCCCACCGCCGCCGAGACCGGAAACGGGTCGCCCAGCCCAAGCTCGTAAAACGAGAGCTGCCGCGTCTCATCGGGCAGCTGGTCGGCCTTGTTCACGACGAGGAGCACCGGGCGCTTGGCGTGGCGGAGATACTGCGCGATCTCGAGATCCATGGGGTGGACGCCCGCCTCGATGTCCACCAGAAACACGAGCACGTCGCTCTCGGCGATTGCCTGCTCCACCTGGCCGCGGACGGCGCGGTTCAAGGGATCGGTGGCGCCGGGGACCATGCCGCCCGTATCCACCAGCCAGAACCGCCGCCCGTTCCATTCCGCTGGCGCAAAGTGGCGGTCGCGGGTCACGCCGGGCTCCGCATCGACGATCGCGAGGCGCCGGCCGATGATGCGGTTGAACAGCGTCGACTTGCCGACGTTGGGACGGCCGATGATGGCTACTGTTGGGATGCTCACAAGTCACCACGGGAAGGTTGGACTGTTGGAATGTTGGAAGGTGAATTCATTCCAACCTTCCAACCTTCCAACCTCTCCTCCAGGGCATCCGCAAAATCGTACGACAACCGCACCGGCATGGGCAAGCGAGCCGCCAAATCGCGCGCCTCCATATCGTCCATGAACAGCAGGTCGTCGTTGACGGCCTCGGCGGGCAGCAGCGCGAAATCGAGGTCAC
>DASPXJ010000110.1:0-2386 GCA_035637355.1 Gemmatimonadales bacterium | reverse complement strand
CTGGCCGGACGGCAACGCGACGCAGCCGATTATTTTCTCGGGCATCGGGGTCTCCCCTGGTGGGCCCTCATGTTTTCCGTGGTCGCGACCGAGACGTCCGCGCTCACCGTCATTTCCGTGCCGGGCCTCGCGGCGCGCGGGGACCTCACCTTTCTCCAGATCGCCTTTGGGTATCTGCTCGGTCGCATCGGCGTCGCGGCGCTGCTGCTGCCCGGCTACTTCGAAGGCACGCAGGACACGGCCTATCAGCGGCTCGAGCACCGTTTCGGGCGAGTCGCCCGGCGCACCGCATCCGGCGTGTTTCTGCTGACTCGCGCCCTCGCCGACTGCGTCCGCATCTTCGCCACGGCGATCCCCCTGGCCATTATCACGCACTGGAGTCTGCCGGTCGGGATCGCGGCAATCGGGTTCGTCACACTGGTGTACACGTGGGTCGGCGGACTCCGCGCCGTCGTTTGGGTGGACGTCATCCAGCTCGGCGTATATCTGCTCGGCGGGATCGCGACGCTGATCGTCGCCACGCACAGCGCCGGTGGTGTCGAAGCATTCGGGCGCGCGTGGGACGCGAGTAAGCTCACGGTAGTTGATTTCTCGTTCTCGCTGACGAAGACCTACACATTCTGGGGCGGACTGATCGGCGGAGCGCTGTTGTCGGCGGCGTCGCACGGCACCGATCACTTGATCGTCCAGCGGCTGCTCGCGGCGCGAAACCTCAAGGATGCGCAGCGTGCCCTCATCGGATCCGGTGTGTTCATCATCCTGCAGTTCGCGCTGTTCCTGCTGGTGGGAACGAGCCTCTGGCTGGCGGGAGCGGATCAGCCCGGCATGCGCGGTGACGCGATCTATCCCACCTTCATCGTCACACACCTCCCCGGCGGCATCGCCGGGCTCGCGGTTGGCGGGATTCTGGCGGCGGCCATGAGCAGCCACGCGTCGGCCGTGAACTCGCTCGCTTCCGCTTCGACGCATGACTTCTATGCGCCGCTGACAGGCCGTCAGGACCCCGCGCAGCTGTTGCGGGTGGGACGCTGGCTCACGCTCGTCTGGACCGTCATTCTCGTCGCCGGCGCGATCGCATTCCGTGATCAGAACACACCCGTCGTGCAGCTCGCGCTCAGCGTTGCCTCGCTCACCTACGGATCACTCCTCGGCACCTATATCCTCGGTGGTGTCTGGCCGCGCGCGCGGCAGATCGATGTCATCATTGCGTTGATCGTGAGCATCGTCGTGATGGCCCCGATCGTGCTCGGCGCGGTGATTCCGCACTTCCCCGTGCATTGGCTCCCCGGTCTCGCGTGGCCGTGGTATGTGCCGCTGGGGACTCTGATCACGGTGGCCGTAGGCATGGTGTCGTCGCTCGTTGGATCGGCGGATCGGCGGATCGCCGGATCGCCGGAGGTTCCGTGAACGAGCCATCCGCCCAACCGCCGATCCGCCCATCCGTCGTGTTACTCGGTGTGGATTGCGGCGGCTCCCACACAGCCGTGGTCATTGGGGATCGCCAAGGTCGAGTTCTCAGCCGCGCCGAAGGTCCCGGCTCGGCGATGCGGCCGGGCGGGGCAGAACGCTCGGCGGCCGTCATCCTCGACGTCGCGCGGCGCGCGGCGACGCAGGCCCAGGTGGCCCTCCCAGCGGCCGTGGCGCTGGTCGGGGCCGCCGGTGCCGGTCGCGCGCCGGAGCAGGAGGCGCTGGCCGCAGCCATCGCCACCGCCGGCGTCGCCGAGCACGTGGAGGTGCGCGGCGACATCGAGGTCGCGCTGGCGGCGGCGTTCGGCGACGGACCCGGCATCCTGATCAATGCCGGCACCGGTTCGATCGCCTATGCCCGCGCGCCGGATGGCCGGCTGCACCGCGCCGGTGGCCACGGCTGGCAGCTCGGCGACGAAGGCGGCGGGTATTGGATGGGGCGGCGCGCACTCGCGGCGGCCGCGCGCGCGCACGACGGCCTCGAGGAATCCTCCACCCTGCTGGAGCGGTTGCTGGTCGCGTTGGGATTGCAGAGGTTCGACGATCTGATCCGCTGGACCGCGACCGCAACGCCGGCGCAGGTCGCTGCGCTCGCGCCGCATGTCCTGAATGCCGCGCGGGAGGGAGAGATCGTCGCCCAGCGAATCATCGCCGATGCGGCGCTCGAGCTGTCCCAGCTGGTGCGCGTGTTGACGCGCCGCTTTCCGGACACCGACACCATCAAGCTGGCCACGACGGGCGGGTTGTTGCGTCCCGGGTCGCCGCTGCTCACGGCGCTCCGCACCAATCTCGCGGCCAATTTGCCGCGCGCGCGTCTCTCATCCGAAGGCGGCAGCGCGGTCGACGCGCCGGTGGGCGCGCTGCGGCTCGCGGCAAAACTACTCTAGATACTTGGGCCGACCTCGCCCTCACGGCGCAC
>DASPXJ010000109.1:0-3063 GCA_035637355.1 Gemmatimonadales bacterium | reverse complement strand
GCGTTTCTGGTCTGCACCTTCTGGTACATCAACGCGCTCGCGGCGATCGGCGACCGCGATGAAGCGCGCCGCATGTTCGAGTACGTGCTGGCGTGCCGCAACCGGCATGGACTGCTGGCGGAGCACATCGATCCCAACACGCGCGAACAATGGGGAAACTTTGTGCAGACGTACAGCATGGTGGGACTCATAAGCTCAGCGATACGGCTATCACGGAGATGGGATCAGGCTTTCTGAAAAGCGGGGACATGCAACGACTAGTCTTGAGACGCACCGCGGGGATGAGTCATCGGTCAACGGGACCACCCGCGCGAGGGTGGTCTCAGGGTTGTCCCGTTGACTCAGGGCTGTTCACCGCCGCTGCGTCTGTGGTCCTAGTTTTTCCATGTCCCCGCTTTTCTTACCATCGATCAATTTTACCCGCGTCAGGGATGAAGAGTGGCCCTCCGAATCTCGTAGTACCGAACCTGCCGATGCGGGCCTGTGCCTCCGGGGACACAAAGAAGTCGGCGAGTGCCCGTGCGCCCGCTCCCGCATGCGGGACTTCCAGTACATGGTAGACGTTGTAGAACAGCGTATCCCCTGCGACCAGCGGGGCGAGTTGGAGCTTGTCTCGCCACGTGAGATAGGTCGGGCGGTCGCTGATCGTGTAGGCCTGTTTTTGATCGGCCATTTGCAGGGTCCCCGCCATGCCCTGTCCCGCCTCGACGTACCAGCCTCCCGGCCTCGGGGGCGTCACACCGGCGAGCTGCCACAGTTTGCGCTCCAGGAAGTGAGTGCCCGACCGATCGCCGCGCGACACGAACGGTGCACGCGCCGCCGCAATCGCCCGCATCGCAGGTACGGCATCGTGCCCCCCGCCGCCACTGACCTTTGCCGGATCATCCACCGGCCCGACCAGTAGAAAAACGTCGTGCATCACCAGCCGCCGCTGCACGAAAATACCTGAGTCCACGAGCGCGCGCTCCAACTCCGGCGCGTGCACCAGCACGACTTCCGCATCGCGGCGCCGGGCCATCTCGAGGGCCAGCCCTGTCCCGGCCGCGACAACTCTCACCTTGTAGCCACTCCGCGCCTCAAACAGCGGCAGCAGGGAATCCAGCAACCCTGCGTCACGCGGGGAGGTCGTGGTGGCCAACACGATATCGCGTTGCTGCGGAGGAGCGGTGCACGAGACAAAAAGCAGGGACATGCAAAGACTAGACGCACCGAGGCAGCAGCGGGCCACCGTCTTGAGTCGTGAGGACAATCCCGAAAACCAAGGCCTGTTCACCGCGGCTGCGTCTGTTCCCTAGTTTTTGCAGGTCCGCGCTTGTGCCGGCATCGCACAGAGCGCGAGGACGACACCGTTAGTCCACCCAAAACCGTCCTGGGTGGGGTATTCACCGCCCCCAGCCTTTTTGCCGAGATTCAAGACGTCGTACTTCTCCATCATCCGTCCCGTCGCGCGATAGGTGCGCTGGATCAGATTGAGCCAGCGGCTCGCCGCTTGGTCGGCGAGATCGGCGCGTCCATAGCGGCGCACCCCCTCGATCGTGAGCCACTCGAGCGGCGGCCAGCCGTTGGGTGCGTCCCACTGCTGGCCCGACGCGAAGTTCGTGGTGACGAAGCCGCCGGGCTTCAGAAACTGTTGTGCCAGCCGGTCGGCGACGTGCTTCCCCTGATCGGCCGTGGCGATGCCGAAATACAGCGGCGCGGCCGCCGCCAGGGTTGGACGATCGATGACCAGGTCGCCCGTGCGCCAGCGCCGGTCGAAGAAGAATCCCACGTTCGGCTCGTACATCGCGAGGATCGCCTGCCGGCGGGCATCGGCCTGACGATTGAACCGGCGGGCCACCGCATCATCCCCTGGGCCATGCCGGAACGACCGCAAGGCGGCGATGGTGCGCTCGGCATTATAGAGGAGGCTGTTGAGATCCACGGGAATCAGCTCCGTCGTCTCGAGCGTGCGCAGGTCCTTGGGGTCACGCATCCAGCGGCTCGAGAAGTCCCAACCGCTCTCGGCCGTCGCACGGGCATTGCGATAGAAGGCGGCGCGGAGCGATTCAGGAACCGTCTTGCCGATCTCGACGTCGGGCCGGAACGATTCGGGCCGCGGCTCCTCCGAGTCGTCCCAGTAGCGATTCAGCACCACCCCCTCGGGCATGCGCACCGCGCGGCGGTAGACCTGCCCCGGCTGCAGGCGGTCCGCGCCGTCCATCCAGAAGGCGTACTCTTGCTCGAGCGCATCGAGGTAGCCCAGGGCATGCGTCGTGTCGGTGGCGCCGGCGTACAGCCCGACCATCGCGGCGAAATACGGCGGCTGGCTGCGCGTGAGATAGTAGCTGCGATTGCCGTTGGGGATGTGACCGACGGTCGTGATGAGATGCGCGAAATTGTCGAGCATGTTCTTCACGAGGTCGGTGCGCCCGCTGCGCGCCAACCCCTGCATCGTGAAGTAGCTGTCCCAGTAATAGATCTCGCGGAAACGGCCGCCGGGAACGACGTACGGCTGGGGCAGCGGGATCAGGGACGAGCGCGCGTCCACGCTGTCGGGCGGTCTCGTGAGCACCGCCCACAGCCCGTTGACGTGGTCGACCATGCCCTGCGACGCCACACTGTGATATCCGTTTCCCGCCGGCCGCGGGGGGGGCAGCACGAAGTTCTGATCGACGAACGCCCGCAGCACGAAACCGCTCGTGCGCCGAGCAGAATCGTAGCGCGCCTCGATCGCGGCGGGAGCCGAGCGGGGTCGCGCGTCCACGAATTCTTTTGAGTCCGGAAAAATGCCGGCGAGTTGGACGTCGGAGAATAACGATCCGAGATCGTGGGCGGGATCGTAACTGGACTGCCGGACGGCCGGACGGCCCGCCGGCCTGCACGCGAAGACAAACAAAAGCGCGGAAAGGCAAAGACTCGACGCACGTGTCAACCGGACCACCCGCGCGAGGGTTGTCCCGTTGACGACGAACTCATCACCGCGGTGCGTCGGTGCGTCTAGCTTTTGCATGTCCCCGTCTTTCTTAAGCAAAGACGATCCAGAGGACACCAAGGAGCGCGGCCAGCAAGACGGACAGCCCGATC
>DASPXJ010000108.1:0-11243 GCA_035637355.1 Gemmatimonadales bacterium | reverse complement strand
TGCGCCACGCCGAGGATCCTGGCGCCGTTCAACGTCATGATCTGGATCGCCTGCGCGGGCGTGAACCCGGCCTCGATGAACAGCTCGTAGTTGCGCTGATCGCCGAACCCCGCCAGCGCCCCGCCGATTCCCGTCGGGTCGACGCCGGCCGCCATCAGTCCGCCCGCATCCACGAACGCGCGCTCGAACGCCATGGCACTCTTGAACGCCTGCGCGCTGACCCAGCCGCCGTTCGGGTTCGTATCGATCTGCTGGCGCATCTTCATGTAGCTGTCGCGCACCTCCGGATCCATCGCCTGCAGTACGCGCTCGTCCTTGGTCGGACGCCCCGCCACGAACGGCTCGTACACGGCGAGGGTGGACGTCATGGAGACATGATGCTGGACGAGGGAGCGAATCGTCGCCTGCCCCGCACCCCCCTTGGGATCGGACGCGCTGATCTGCGACATCAGATTGACCGGACACACGTCCGCCTGCTTCCCCGTCGTGAAATCTGACGCGGTGAGCATGCCGTGCTCGAGATTATCGATCCCCAGCGCGACCGCTTCCTGGAAACTCACCGAGCACAGGTGTCCCGTGACTTTGACGCCGCGCTTGTGTGCTTCCTGAATCGCGGCGCCGAGCTCGGCGCGACGAATGTCCGTGTACGCCTTGATCCACGTCGCGCCCTCGGCCGCCCAGTACGCCACGAAGCGGCGCGCCGCTTCCGGGGAATTCAGGATCGCCATCGCGCCGCCGCCCTGCTCGCCGGTGATATAAGGCGCGGTGAGGTGGATCCGCGGTCCCGGGACGTACCCGTGATCGATGATGTCCTTGAGATTGATCTCGGCGTACGGCGCGCGGCTGCCCGTGGTGCGAATCGTGGTCACGCCCGAGCCCAGATACAGCCTCGGCCCGGTGTACGACATCTGCACCGCGCGCCCGCCCGCCGCCGTGTAGAACAGATGGTCGTGCATCCCGACGAGCCCCGGAATCACCGTCGAGCCGCTCAAGTCCAGCGTCTTCGCGCCGTCGGGAACGGGCGCCGCCGACGACGGCCCCACCGACACGATCCGGCCGGCGCGCAGCACGATGGTCTGGTTCGCCTTGGGCGCGGCGCCTGTTCCATCCACGAGCAACACGTGCGTCAGCGCGAGCAGCGACGTATCCACGGTGATGTACTCGCGGACCTGCGCCGTGAACGAGTCGGGACGCTGCGCGGTCAGAGCGAGCAGGAGTGTGAGCGCGTACATGAAGGCTCCTCGCTAATTCACGGTGAAGTGCATCATCATCCCGGCCGAGAGATGCTCCGCGATGTGACAGTGCAGCATCCACTGACCGGGGTTGGCGGTGTCGAGCAGAATATCCACCACGCTGCCCGCGGGCACCAGCACGGTGTCTTTCCACGCCAGGTCGGTATTGGGAACGCCATTCACCGCCAGCACGAGAAAGCGCTGGCCGTGCAGATGGATCGGATGCTGCATGCCGTGAAAGGCGCGGCGCTCGTTGACGAGGCGCAGCTTCACCGGCTCGCCGCGCCGAAAGCTCCAGTCGATGTCCATGTTCTGCCGCCCGCTCTCCGGATCCTTCAGAACCCAGCGCACCTGCCGGCCCGTCGATGCCCAGTTCATCATCGGCATCGTCCCGCCCCATTCGACGGGCGCAAAGTAGATCGAGTCGAGCTGCATCAGTCGCTCGGTGACGTACGGCAGTGCGTGCGTCGCTAACGTCAGCACCAGCGTCTTGTCGGGGACTCGGTCGATAAACCGGCGATACGGTTCGAGGGCGGCGAAGGGCGGCGGAGGGCGGCGAAGGGCGGCAAGGGCTTTGCCCAGGTCATTCGGAACACGTTGCGGCGAGACGGTCACGACGCCAAGCGTGTCGGTCTCCTGGAAGAAGCGGCCAAAGAGATGATCCAAGCCACGCACGCGATTTACGAGCGCGACGGTCCCTGGCCGCTCGAATCGGACATGGACGACATAGCGCTCGGCGGGACCGATCACCACACTCTCGACCCACGCCTCGTGCTCGAACGGGCCCGCGTCCGCGGCCACGACCTTCATGCGCGCACCGGGGAACGACAGGTTCAGCGTGCGCGTGTTCGAGGCGTTGGTCAGATAAAAGCGGACGACCTCACCGCGGAGTACCGAGAGGCGATAGCCGGGCTCCCCGTTGACCAGAAACAGATTGCCAAACCGGCCCATCAGGGCGTGGGTCGGTGATTCCAGCCCAAACGGAATGAGGCTTCCATCGCCGACCAGCAGATCCTGCAGCATCAGGATCTGTTCTCGATTGGCGGCGATCTTCGCGCCCGGCTGCCGCACGAGAATGTTGCCGTACAGGCCGAGCGCTTGTTGGATGTCTTCGCGAATGTGCGGATGGTACCAGAAAATCCCGGCATCCGGGAACTTCAGTTTGTATGTGAACGCGTCGCGTACCCCTTCGACTCCGTCGAACGCGTTCTCGAGCCGTATGCCATGCCAATGAATGCTCGTCGAGTCTGAAAGGTGATTCGTGAACCGTACCATGATCTCGGACCCACGCGAGACTTCGATCAGTGGGCCCGGATACTGTCCGTTGTAGCCGTACATCGTGTAGGTCTGTCCATTGATCGTGCGGCGGACGAGCTCGGCATCGAGATCGACGATGTCGCCGTCCTGGAGACGCAGCACCTCGTTCGACTCGGCGTGGGGAAGAGGCATCTCCGTCGCGGGCAGAAACGGAGTCACCGCAGGTCGCAGCGCCATCTCCGACGGCAGCATCGTCACGCCGGGAGGCGTCGGCACCATTGGCCAGCCGGAGCTCTCGTGCTCACCATGATCCATCACGTCGGCGGAGCGCGCGGCTCCCAGCGAGAATTCGAGCAAATCGGGCGGAAACAACCGCGTGCTCGGCGATTGCCCGCGCAGGATCACGCGGCCCGGCTCGCGTACGCGCGCGCTCGGCTCGGCGGTAATCAGGAAGTTGAACTTCTCGAGCGCGATTGGCCGGAGCGTCGTCCTGCCGTTCCTCACCGTACCGAGCTTGATGAGCGTATCCATCTCCGGCGTCGTGGCCCAGGCGACGTAGACAACGTCCGTGCGTGGCGCGTCGTGCGTCGTGCGTGGGAGCCCGCTCAGGAAGACAATCGGTAGAAATCGGCTGCGTCCGTCCGGTGTGACGGAGACGGTAAACGGACCGGGGGGAATGGAGAGCTCGACGCGTCCCGCAGCGCGTTGTATTCCCGGCGCGGCCACGAGCTCGAGGCAGTACAGATCGTGGCTCGGACCGAGCGGGGTCTGCGGATCGCAGGGCCGGGGGGACCGAGGATTCGCCTGCCCTTCGCAGATCCCCGCGGCGATGGCGAGGAGGGCGACTCCTCGCAGCACCTTTAGTGCTTAGACCGCTTCAGCCAGCCTGGCAGTGCGCGAGCGCTTAGGACCCGGGCACCTGGAGCTGGGGCGCTCGCGGGGGGAACGGCCGTTAGGTCGAACGTATACGCTCCCGTCTGTCCCGCCGTGCTCGCGCCAAACACGATGTCGTACGGTGCGCTGAGCGTGATCGAATCGGCGAGAAAGGCACTGGAATTGCCGGCAGCGCTGTCGTCGTTCGACGCGACCAGCTCGCGGGTGTAGCCGGTACCGCTGGTACCGGTGACCCGGTACAGCGCGACTTTGGGATCGATGGCAGCAGACCGCTCCGCGATGGCCACCGTCGTGCCGGCCGTGAGAATGATCCGCGCGACATCGAAGCGGCTGGCGGTGAGCGAGGTGTCGGCGCAATCAGCGGCCGTGAGCGAGTCGGCGACCGATACTCCGCTAGCGACCCAAACTTCCCGGCATCCGTTCATGGCGGCCGGCCGGTTTACGACCTTCAGCTGGTACCCACCGATCGCTCCCTGATTGTACGAGTTGGCGCCGATGAGATAGACGTCGCCAGGGAGAATGATGTCGAGCTGCGAATTCTGTATCTGGGTCAGTACGACGTCGTCATCGAACCCCACATAGGGCCCGTCGGCACGAAACAGGTCGATCCACGTATCGAACGCGGTGGATTGCATGGTGATCCGGATGCTTTGCTGACCCGTCGGCAGACCGAGCGCGTAAAAGTCGTAGAACCACCCCTGCCCCTGATAATTGCAGTCGGCGGACGAAAGTGCGCCGTTGACCGTCTCGTCGATGTTGACCCCTCTGGCATACGCGCACGGCGCCAGCACCAGCGCGCTGAACACCACGGGCGACGACACACCGGGTACATTGGCCTGGATCGAGATTTCCTGCGCGGTCGGTCCCGCCGTCAGCGCGGTCGTGACCTGACCGTTGGCGTCCGAGATCGACGTTTGCGGGCTGAACGTCGCGGCGCCGACGGGCGTGACGGTCCACGATACATGGACGTTCTGAATCGGCTGTCCGTCGGAGCCGAGCGTCACGAAGCTGAGCGGGTACTGGAACGCCCCACTCGTGGGCGCCAACTGGCTATCACCCGCGAAGCCGGTGACCGAGGCCGCGCGCACGCTGGGCCCCGTCGAGTCACCACAAGCCACTACCGCCACGATCAGACCTACCAGAGCGAGCGTTTTCACGAGAGCCTCCTCTTACTTTGGCACGACGCGGTACAGTACCTCGCCGTCTCGAATCATCCCGAATTGCTCGCGCGCCACCCGCTCTTGTACCGCGGGATTCGTCTCGAGGTCGTTGGCGAGCTTGGCGAGCGAGTCCAGCTCGACGCGCAGCGCCGCGACTTTGGTCCGCTCGTCCGCGAGCTGCCGCCGGATGGTGATCCAGTCGGCACTGCTGTACTCCCCGCCCCACGCCGCGAGCGCGAGCAGTCCCACGCCACCGGCAATGCCGGCGATGCGGATGCGCGTCACAAGCCGTACAGATGGCGGCCGGGATAGTGCGCCACGTCGCCGAGCTCCTCCGCGATGCGCAGCAGCTGATTGTACTTGGCCACGCGCTCACTGCGCGACGCGCTGCCCGTCTTGATCTGCCCCACGCCTGTCGCCACGGCCAGGTCGGCGATGAACGTGTCCTCGGTCTCACCGGAGCGATGCGAGATCACCGACCCGTAGCCGTTGCCGCGCGCCAGCTCGATGCATTGCAGCGTCTCGGTGAGCGTGCCGATCTGGTTGACCTTGATCAAGATGGCGTTCGCCACGCTTTCTTCAATGCCGCGCGCCAGCCGCTCGACGTTGGTACAGAAGAGATCATCGCCTACAAGTTGCACCCGTTCCTGCAACGCCGCTGTGAGCTTTGCCCATCCCGACCAGTCGTCTTCCGCCAGGCCGTCTTCGATGGACACGATGGGATAGCGATCGATCCAGCCCTTGTACAACGCAATCATCTCTTCGGCGCTCTTCTTCCCGCCCTTGCTCTTCTTGAACGTGTACGTGCCGTCGGCATACAGCTCTGAGGCCGCCACATCCAGCGCGATGGCGATGTCCTTGCCTGCCTCGAAACCGGCCGCCTCGATCGCCGCCATGATCGCCTCGAGCGCCGCCTCGTCGTTCGGCAGATCGGGCGCAAACCCGCCCTCGTCCCCCACCGCCGTGGAGAGGCCCCGTTTTGCCAGCACCTTCTTCAGGGCGTGAAACACCCCCACGCCCATCCGCAGCCCTTCCGGGAACGTCTCGGCGCCGATCGGGACGACCATGAACTCCTGGGAATCCACGGTGTTGGCGGCGTGCGCCCCGCCATTCAGGATGTTCATCATCGGGACCGGCAGCACATGCGCGACGGGACCGCCCAGATAGCGGTACAGCGGCAGGCCGGCATCCTGCGCCGCCGCCCGCGCGATGGCGAGCGAGACGGAGAGGATCGCGTTGGCGCCGAGGTGGCCCTTGTTGGGCGTGCCGTCGAGATCGAGCATCGCGTAATCCACCGCGATCTGGTCTTCGGCGGACAGCCCCTCGATGCGTGGGCCGATCACCTCGTTCACGTTTTTGACCGCTTCGAGCACTCCCTTGCCGCCAAAGCGTTTGGGGTCGCCGTCGCGCAGCTCGACGGCTTCATGCTCTCCGGTGGAGGCGCCGCTCGGCACCGCCGCCGTGCCGGCCGCGCCGCTCGCGAGGGTGACGTCCGTTTCGACTGTGGGATTACCGCGACTATCGAGGATTTCGCGCGCGTGTACGGAGATGACCGTGCTCATGTGTGGTCCAACCCTACCGCACCTTGGACTGTAGGGCAACCATCGCGGCCCGGACTTCCTCGCGCAGCCGCTCCCGGTCGTTGGGCGAGAGTCCCGTCGTCGCGATGGGCGGTCCTACGAGCAGGCGGATGGGCCGGGGCCGCAGCCGCCATGCACCCTTGGGCAGGATTTCGAATGTGTGATGCACGTAGACGGGCACGATGGGCACCTGTGCGGCAATCGCAAGCCCAAAGGGGGCGTTCTTGAAGGGCAGCAGCTCGCCGGTGCGGCTGCGCGTGCCCTCCGGAAAGACGACGACCGATGTGCCGCCCCGAATCCTGCGCGCCGCCTCATCATATGCGGCAAACGCGCTTTTGCGTGCCGAGCGATCGATGGGGACGTGTCCGACCGCGAGCATCGCACGGCCCAGCAGGGGAATCCGAAACAGCTCGCGCTTCGCGACGAAACGGACGGAGCCCGGAAGCGTCGCGAACAGCGCCCAGATGTCGAACATCGAGGAGTGGTTCGAGGCGTACATGACGGGCCGGTCGCGCGGAATGTTCTCCAATCCTTCGGCGACGACCGGCGTTCCCGCGGCACTGAGGATATCGCGTGACCAATCGTTGCTCGCCCAATCGTACACGCCACCGGGCCGGCTGCGCACGCGAAACAGCGCGGCCCCGATGGCTCCGATTGCATGAACGATGGCTGACGCGACGAGAACGACGTAGTACCAGAGGGTGCGGACACTCACGCGAAGTGATCGTATCCTGCAGGCAGGGGCACCGGTTTGCTGTGATCGAGCAGCCGCGCACCGCTCCGGCGTCCGCCCGTGCCGCGCAGGCACGTGCCGATGCGGCTCAACTGAATACCGGTCTCCGAGCGGAACGCCGACGCGCTGGCATCACCGAATGTCGGTGGCGTCGTCACGAGCAGCTCGAATTCCTCTCCGCTCGCGGCCGCGGCCATGGGGTCCACGTTTTCCCAGCAGGGTATCTGCTCGAGATTGATCTCGATGCCTACTTCGGAAGCCGCCGAGAGATGTTGCGCGTCGGCCGCGAGACCGTCCGAGATATCGATCATGGCTGTGGCGCCGTGGCTCGCCAGCCAGCGGCCGGCCTGGATGCGCGGCTCGGGGCAGGCGTAGCGGTTCCGCAATGCGGCCGGCATGCGCTTCCCTTCGCGGAACCGTTCCAGGGCGAGCGCCGCGCCGCCGAGATAGCCGGTGACCCAGAGCGTGTCCCCGTCGCGCGCGCCGGAACGGCGCACAGGCCGTTCTGCCGTCCCAACGACGCACACGTCGACGACGTATTTGTCGGACCGCGTCAAATCCCCACCCAGGATCGTGGACGCGAGATTGTTGGCCACGGTGGCCACGCCCGTCATGATGTCGGCGGCGGGATCGCTGCCCTGTTTCCCGTTCGCCGCCGGAACGCCCAACGATACCAGTATCCCGAGCGGCGTGGCGCCCTCCGCAGCCAGATCGGACATCGCGGCAGACGCGGCGCGGCAGCCGATCTCCTTGAAATCGAGCCAGTCGGTGCGGAAGTGGACGTTCTCGAGTGAGCTGTCCATGCTCAACGCCAGCGTCGTCGATCCGAGCGGCAGCAGGGCGCAATCATCGCCGAGGTCTTCGACATCGCCCACGATCCCCGCGATCCGCGCGATGATCCCGCGGATGCGATCGAACTCTTTACCTGGACCGAGGTTCATCGGACGCGCATCAGGCCGCTGTCCGTGGCGGCCCACAAGAAGTCGCGATCAGCGGCGAGATCGCGCACCGGCGCGGGGACTTCGAACGGCACGGTGTGGACGTGGATGAGCGAGCCGGCAATGTCGGCCTGCGCGAGGCCGCGCGTGCCGCCGATCCAGAGCTCGCCGTTGTAACCAGCCAACGCCGTCGGGATGCCGAGCGACAGCGGAAGGGGAATGGCACTCCACGCCCGCGTGGCGGGATCACGCCAGAGGAGATTTCTCTCCGTCGCCATGACGATGGTATCCTGAAGACGCCCCAGCGCGTAAATGGTGACGCGCAAGCTGGGGCGGTCCGCGAGCTCCGCCGGCGTGGTCAACGCGTTCGCACCCGGCAGGACTTGTCCCAGGCCAGCGCTCGTTCCAACCCAAAGCGTGTCGCCGACCGCGAGCAGGCTCGTGATCGGCAGACCGCTCGCCCCGAAGTCCTGAACGTTTTCATCCGCACTAATAAAGGAGAGGCCACGCGTCGTACCCACCCAAACGCCGCGCGGAGTGCCCGCGAGACACGTTGCATCCGAAAAATCCCAGAGGCGCGCGCGGAACGTGGACGGATCGATGCGCAGCACCCCCTGTTCAGTCGCGAGCCAGAGCTGATTGCCTGCATTGATCAGGCGTCGGGAATCGAGAAAGGAGAACCCGAGGGCGGCACCGGCACCCTCCGAGCTCCGCGTCGCCGACAGATCACTCGCCACCCACGCCAGACCGTGACGCTCGGCGCCTGGGCGTGTGTTGGCCGCCGCCCAGATTCCGTCCGGCGCAGCTGCGACGGCGCCTACCCCAGGTGCAAGGAGTCCGTAGGTGAGCACTTCCCATTCTCCCGTTTGCTTATCTACACGCACCAGGCCCAAGCCGTTCGTCCCGAAGTAGATCTCGGGCCGGTCCGGGGTGGCGGCCGCAGCGGTGAACTGATGGGTCCGCAACCGCTTATCGGTGAGGATCGCCGCCCGCATCGCGTCGGCCAGGGGCGCTGCGGCTAGTGCTTTCTCTACCGTCAGTGGCGCGTCAACCGGACCCGAAGGCGGCGGGCCGGGTGTCCAGATGCGTCCATCGACGTCGTAACGCACGTAACCGAGCAGCGTTCCAAGGTCGAGCCAGACCGCATTCCCCGACGGGTCGGCAAGTGCACGCCGGACCCTGCCCGCCGGGTACCCGTCGAGCGAGGTCACCGGCGGCCGGAAACCGCGCGACAGGCGGTCGTAGATCAGCAGGCCATGCGTGGTCGCCGCAAAGACGAGCCACGGCGTCGCAGCGACGGCTTCGATTTCCGAGAAATCCGAGATCAGAACGCGGTTGTCCGGACTCAAAATGACGGCCGCACGGCCTGACGGCCGGCCGGCACCAGTCGCGCAGGCGATCAGAATCGACGCGACTGTTGCGGCGCTACAACAAATCCGGAGCTTCAAGTTCCGCCAGAACGGGAGGCCGATAGGGCTTCACGTCCTTCCAGGCGCGCCAGACATCCGGCAGCGCAGCGAGGACGTCGGCGGGTCTCAGGCTGCGGGCGGTCCACTGGCGCGCGCCCAGCTCCGCCGCGCGGCCGAGCGCGTGCGCGCCGAGAGCCGCGGCCTCGGCGGGCGGCGTGCCGCGCGCCAAAAACGCGCCGATGAACCCCGCGAGCAAGTCACCGCTGCCGCCGGTCGCCAGACCAGGGTTGCCGCTCGCGACGACGTGCTCGGGCCCGCGCAGATCGGCGATCACGGTGGGCACGCCTTTGAGCAGCACGGAGCATTTGAGCTTCGCGGCCGCGCGCGCCGCGGACGACCAGCGGTCGTTGGCCGCCTCGTCGGCGAGTGCGTCCCCGGCGAGGGCTCGGAATTCGCCCAGGTGGGGAGTGAGGACGAGCGAACGTTGGTGGAGGTCGGTCGAGGACGGTGGAGGTTGGTGGAGGAAGTGAAGGGCGTCCGCGTCGACAACCGTCGGGATGGCGCGACGCGATAGGATCTGTGCGACAAACTGTTCACGCACATCCACGCGACCAAGCCCCGGGCCGAGCACGACCGCGTCCGCCCAGTCGATTGCCTCCGCGACGGTGGGTTCGAGTTTCTCGCCGAGCGACGATTCCACGGTCAGAAGGTCGGGAAGGCTCGCCTGCGCGGCGGCGATCGTGTCGCGCGCGGCGACGAGCTTCACGAGCCCGGCGCCGGCGGCCAGTGCGGCACGGGCGGCATGGAGTGCCGCGCCGCTCATGCCGTCGGCGCCGCCGATCACGCAGACTCGACCCCGATCGCCCTTGTGCATCTGCGGTGCGAGGCGCGGCAGGCGCTCGGCCGCCCACAGATCGGTCACAAGCAGCGGCCACGCGCGATCGGCCGGCGGGAAACCGATGTCCACGACGACCACCTTGCCGCACCATTCGCGCGCCAGGAGATGGCCGCGCCGGGGACCGCCGAACGTCACCGTGATGCGGGCGCGTACCGGCCCGTGCGCTTCCCCGCTCGTCAGATCGAGCCCGGTCGGCCCGTCCACGGCCAGGATCGGCGCGCCGTACGCCGCAACCCGCTCGGCCAGCGCGAGCGCGTCCCCCTTCGCCGGTCCCGCGGCGCCGGTGCCCAGCAGCGCATCGACGGCGACAGCGGTTTGCGGCCACGCTTCTTCGCGACCCAATTCTCGCACACCGTCGAGCCGCGCCAGCGCGCGGTTGTCGATGGCGTCATCGGTCTTGGGATCGACGGCCGTGACCCAGACGGGGATGCCGGCGGCGTGCAGGGCGCGCGCGATCACCCAGCCGTCCCCGCCGTTGTTGCCCGCTCCCGCCGCGACCAGCACTCCACCGGTGATCGCCGCCGGGATCTCCGCAACCAGCACCTGCACGACGGCGCGTCCCGCTGTCTCCATCAGCACGCGGCTCGGCACGCGATACTGCGTGCGCGCGGCCGAATCCCACGCCGCGGCTTCGCTCGCCGAGAGAACCGGAATCGGATTCACGGAATCAGCACCCCCGCGTACCCTACCACGCGCGCATTGTCACCGGAAACCCAACCTGAGTGGCGGTAGTCTACAACCTCCCCCTGCTTCGCGCCCAGGGCTCGCGCGGCCGCGATCACGACGGCCGCCGGTCCGCGGCCGCACATGGAGATCCGCTCGCGTTTGCAGCGGGCCAGCAGTTCCGCGCCGTCGAGTGCCGTCACAGCCTCGAGGGCACGCGCGTCCTTCTCCTCCGACACACGCGCCGGCTCGTAGTGATTGAGATCGCTCGACGCAAGCAGCAGGAGGGGCTCGCCGGTCGCTCGGACGAGACTCGCGAGCACGTCTCCGAGCAGACTCGCCGGTTCCCACGCGTCCCATGCGATCACCAGCGGCACGATGCGCACGTCCGATCGCAGCATCTGGAGGAACGGCAGCTCGACCTCGACCGCGTGCTCGGCACGATGGGCGTCGTGATCGACGTCGACCAAACCCTTGGA
>DASPXJ010000107.1:0-30038 GCA_035637355.1 Gemmatimonadales bacterium | reverse complement strand
GAACTTCCAGTGCGTCACCGGGGCGACCGCGATCGCCATGCGGTACACGTCCGGCGCCTGCGTGATCACATTGAGCGACATGAAGCCGCCGTAGCTCCAGCCCCAAATGCCGATCCGCGTCGAGTCCACGTACGGCAGCCGACCGATCGCCCGCGCGGCCGCGGCCTGATCCTGCGTCTCGATGACGCCCAGCTGCTTATAGATCAGCTTGCGCCACGCTCGGCCGCGCGCGCCGGTGCCGCGATTGTCCACGCTGGCCACGATGTAGCCGCGCTGCGCCAGCAGCTGGTACCAGAGGTAGTTCTGCCCGCCCCACGCGTCGGTCACCGTCTGCGATCCCGGGCCACCGTACACGTAGAAGAGGACGGGATAGCGCGACGTCGAATCGAAGTTGGGCGGCTTGATGAACCAGGCATTGAGCTGCACACCGTCGCCGATGTCGACCTGGCGGAATTCCGTCTTACCCAGCCGCAGGCCGGCGACCTTCGCCTTGAGGGGCGCGTTGTCCACGAGCGCGCGCAGCGTGCGGTTTTCCGGCAGGCTCACGAGCGTCACCGTCGGCGGAACGCCGAAGCGTGAGTAGAAGTGCACGGCAAAGTTGCCGCGCGGCGACAGGTTGTAGCCGTGCGTGCCGGGTTCATTCGCCGGCGTGATGCGCTGCGGTACGCCACGCTTGCTGTAATTGATGCGGTAGAGATAACGCTGCGTCGGATTGTCGGGGGACGCCGTGTAGTACACCCACTTCCCCACCGTATCCACCAGCTGCACGCTCAACACATCGAAACTGCCACTTGTGAGCGGCCGCGGCGCGCCGCCGCCGCGCGGAAAGAGATACAGCTGGCTCCAGCCGCTGCGCTCGGACAACCACAGGATGTCCTTGCCGCCGTTGAGGAACCGCAGCTGGTCGAACTGCTCGACCCAGGCGGCGTCCGCTTCGGTGAAGGCCGTGCGGACCTGACCCGTTTGTGCATCGGCCAGCAGCACGTGCAGCGTATCCTGGAGCCGGTTCATGTGCTGGATCACCAGCTCCTTGCTCCCTCCCCTCTTCGGAATCCACTCCATGCGCGCGATGTAGGTGTTGCGTGGATCGCCTGGGATGTTGATCCACCGCGTCTCTCCCCCACTCGCGCTGACGACTCCGACTCGACCCGCCGAGTTCGTTTCGCCCGCTTTCGGGTACTGCACCGGCGTCGTGAAGGCGTAGAGTGAGTCGGTCACGTCATAAAGAAGGAAGTCGCGCACGCCGCTCGCATCGAGCTGCCAATAGGCGATTGACTGGCCGTCCGGATTCCAGCGCCAGCCGTCCTGCAGGCCGAGCTCTTCTTCGTAGACCCAGTCGAACGTGCCGTTGATGGTGGTGCGCGAGCCGTCGTGCGTCAGTCGGGTCAGCTTCCCGCTCGCGATGTCTTCGACGTAGATGTTGTACTCGCCATAGCGCACCCACCCCACGCGGCCGCCGTCGGGCGAAAACTTCGCGAACATCAGCGTCGATGCTGGTCCCCCCCCGTTGCCGCCGAGCTTCTTCAGGGTCCAGCCGGCGAGATCGAGAACCCAGTAGTCGCCGCGCGTGTTCGTGCGCCACACCTGCTGCGAATTCGTGAAGATGAGCAGACGCCGGCCGTCCGCCGACCAGGTGTAGTCCTCGACGTCGAGTGGCGTCGAATCGCCGGCGGGCTTGAGCCGGGCGGCCGGGACGAGGATCGTGCGTAACCCCGTCTCGGCATCGTAGCGCACGATGTCACGGCCCGGCTTGCCGTCGACGGGAGGCTCCAGCGTGGTATAACCGATGCCGTCGGCGAGCCACGCGAGCGACGCGATCGAGCCGCCGCGAAATTCGGGCGATGCGAAGATGCGATCCACCGTGAGGAGTGAGGAGTCGGGAGCCGGGCGCTGAGCGGCGACTTGGCCGCCCAGGCCGGCACCGATGAGAGCAAGAAGACAAAGACGACGCATCGCTCTGGATCCGGAGGAAGTGGGACCCGAACGATAGCTACTGCGGCGGCCGTCCGCCTCCCATCGGTCCGCGCCGCATGACTTGCGGCTTGGGCAGCGCGTCCAGCTTCGCCTGCTGATCCGGCGTCAGATTGCTGCGGATCGCGCCGTAATACTGATCCGCTTCAGCCTGAAACCCTTGCATCTCGGCACGCACGCTGTCGAAGCGCGCGCGCTGTTCGGCTGTGGGCTCCTGCCCCGGCGTGAATCCGCCCCCGCCCCCGCCCCCGCCCCCGCCCTGCATCTGTTGCCGGATCGCCTGGCGGCGCGCGGCGGCGTCCTTCATCACGCCATTCAGCGCCGTGTAGGACGGTGTGATTTTCGCGCGTTGCTCGGCGCTCAAGCCGAGTGCCTGGCTCAGCGAGTCGATCGTCATCCAGTGATCGGGGGGAGGTGCGAAGCGGCGCTGGCCCATGCCCGGGCCAGCCGGCTCCCCCTGCGCGGCGAGCGTGGCGGCAACAACCAAAGCAAGAAAAGCGCAAGCGGCAAAGCGACGCATGTGAACGCTCCCGTAAGAGGGTACGTGCTGATACGCCCGAGCAGCCAGGACTGTTGCGTTACCTGAGCGCGTCGATGCTCCCCGCGCTCCGGCAGCATGCTCCGCCATCACACGTCCCCCAGGCCAGGTCGTCCGTATCGCTCCACAACCAGCGAGCGTACGACAGCCCTCGGAAGAACCCCTCGCCATGGTGGATCACGTCGGTTCTCGTGATCAGATCGGTCGAGCCGGGCGTCGTGGAATGGAAAATCGAAATGACCGCGTCGCCTCGCTTCATCACGGCCCAAAAGACCGTGTCCCTGCCACGGCCTCGGTCTTGAAGATTGAACTTCGGATAGGCGCTGTCGCTGATGAGACGCGCGATGACTTCCCCTGAATCGCGGTGCTCGGCGCTCCACGACGCCGCGCTGGTGCGCGGCTGGATCCACGCCAGGGGGCCGGGCCGACAACGACCGGGACACGTGCCCACGATGAGCCGTCGCATGTCCGAGCGCTCCGTGGTCGTGTCGAATTCATTCGCGGGCGGGATGGGGGGGAAGTAGGCCGGCGAGACCGTGCCCATCGGCGGAGCTGCGGTCCCGCTACAGGCCGGGAGGACCACACACACGAGCAGAACGGAAAGGCGGTGCCGCAGCATAGGGCGCTCCTTAGTTGCGATTGGACGCCACAAAAGCCCGCATCCGTGCGACGACCGGCGCGAGCGGCGGATCGGCGTTTCCCCACAGGGCGTTGACCGCGCCTCCCCATCGCGCGGCGAGCGCACGATCGCCCGAGCGCGCCGCCAACTCGGCACGCAGCGCCATCGCGCGGATCGCGCACCCCATCTGCTCCGGCTGTTCGAGCAACGCCGTGCCGAGCGTGGGCAAGGCCTGCAGCGAGAGATCGAGCAGGGCAACAGCCGCGGCCGTGTCGTGCAGCTGCAGCAGCGTGCCGGCCTCGGCATACGTCCCATTGATGGCCACATCGCCTGCGCGCGCCCGCGTCCGCAGCTCAGCTTGCCGCCTGAGCGCCGCGCGCACGGCGGCCGTGTCGCCGTGCCCGAGCGCCCACTGCATCTCGAGGACATAATCGCCGCCGGCGTCGCGGCGATGCACGTTACTCAGACCGATCGTCTCGAACGCGAGCCCCATGGGGACATGCAGGACGGCGAGCCGCAACCGTTCGCGGTCGGCCGGGCCCGCCCAGCTGCTGACCCGTTGCTCCACGCGGAGTTTCCCAGCCCGTATGCTGTCGGCTGGCCGTCCCAGCGCGGCGTAGGCCAGCAGCTCGAGTCCGGCCTGTTTGACCGCCATCGGGGCGTCCGCGATCTCGATGCCCTCCCACGTCATCGGCGTGTCGAGCGGGGCCGAGCGTTGCAGCAATTGCGCCGCCCGATAGACGCGGCCCGTCAGGAGCGCGAGTCCCGCCAGACGCCGCGACGCAAGTGCTCCAGGTTCCGGCGCAGCGGCCGCGAGGACGGAATCGGCGATCCCGGCGGCCTGGGCGAAGCGCTCGAGCTTGAACAGGAGCCGCGTCTCCGTCAGCGCGGCACGGAGGTTCTGCTCAGGATCGTGCGCGAGCAACTTGGCCCGCCGGATTGCGGCGAGGGACGATCGATCAGGAGACGGTCCCAGATCCAGCTCGCCCGTCGTCTCCAGCACGAGGGACAATGCCTCGTAAGCGTCCGCACTCGCCGGGAAGGCCGCGATCCATTTCTCGATCAGATCGCGCAGCTGTTCCCGGTTTTGCGCGACGGCGGCCTGCGTGGACGCGGGACGGGAGCCGGCTTTCGCACTGAAGAAATCCGCGATCAACCACGGGACGAACGCCACTGTGTCGTGGTCGATCGATGGAAAGGCGGCGAAGCGCAGCGTATCGGCTCGCGGGGCGTAGCCAGGCCGGTAGAGGTAGGTCTCCGCGTAGAACAGGTCGATCAGGCGCTGTATGGCGATCCCCGTGAATGCGCGATGCGCGGACGGCACCAGCTCGAGGGCACGGCGATAGGCGGCCGCGGCGCTCCGGTAGCTCGACCGGAAGCGCCAACCCGACGGACTGGCGGGCTCGGGTTCGACGATGCGGTCACGCCGCTGGCACTCACCCAGGCCGAACCAGGCAACGAAGTTGGCCTGCTGGCGCGCGATGATCTGGCGATAGCGATCGCACGCCTCCGGGAAGCGTTCCGCAGCCAGCGCCGACAGCGCCCGCGCGAGCTCGAGATCGCCCGGTCCTAATCTCCCGGGATTGGCGAGTGCCCGGGCGATACTCGCCTGCCACTCGGCGCGTGGCGCTTCGCCCCACTCCTGCGCGTGAGCGAGCCACAGATTTGCCTGCGCGTAGTCGGGATCGCTCTCGAGCGCGGCGCGAAAGCCGCGCTCGGCGCCCGGAAGATCCCAGCGCGCCAATGCCTCACGGCCGGCGGCGTACGCATAAAACGCCGAGAGCACTTCGGTCCCGATGACGTCCGGCCGCAGCTGTTCAGCAGTGACGCCGCCGAGCAGAATGGAATCGGCGAGCTCACGGAATTTCGATTCGAGCTGCGTTCCATCTTTATGGATGCGCACCGTGTAATCGCGCACCGTTCTGCCGCCGCGCCGCAGGTCATACAAGGCGGCCGTCACCTGAATCGAATCGCCCACGGCCGATACGTCGCCCCACACGAGCATGCCGGCTCCAACATCCCGGGCGAGGGCTTTCGCTTCATCGAGCGTCATCGCGAAGTCGCCGCGCCGCACCCGCGCGTCGTGCACCCGCAACGGATCCGCCAGGCGTACATCCGTCCAGCGCCCGAACGCCTGTGAGAGCAGCAGCTCGCACTGATCGCCATTGACGAGCGCCGGCGCCGCGCCGCTCCGATGGCCGAACGGGACGACGACGTACAGCGACGCGTCCAGCTTGGCGGCGGCAATTCTTGGAAGGACGATGACGCCCATCGTCGCCAGACCCACCAGGGCGACCGCGGCCGCGGCAACCCAGCGGCGCGCCTTTCGTGGCACGCCCCAGCCTGAAGCTGCTGTGGTGTCTGTCGGCTGCAACGCCGCCGCAAACTCACTGGCCGTCGCAAAGCGCTCTTTCGGCAGCTTGGCGAGCGCGACCTGGACTGCGTACTCGACCTCGAGTGGAATCTCGCGCCGTTCCTGGGACACGGCCCGTCGTTGCCCACTCGGCGTGCCGGCGGGAAATGGCGTGCGCCCGATGAGCATCTCATATAGCACGCATCCCAGGCTGTAGATGTCGCTGCGGCCGTCCACCTCCTCGCCGCTCGCCTGCTCGGGACTCATGTAGTCGAGCGTGCCCACGACGATACCGGTGCCGGTCATGCGCGACGCGTCAGCGACGCTGATGGCGCGTGCAATCCCGAAATCGCTGACCACCGGATGTCCCGCTTCGAGCAGGATGTTCTCGGGCTTGATATCGCGATGCACGATGTTTTGCGCATGCGCATAGGACAGCGCGTCGGCGACGTCGCGCGCGATCGTGACCGCGTCCGTGACCGGCAGCCGCTTTTGGCGGATCAGCCGGTGCCGGAGGGACTCGCCCTCGACGTAGGGCATCGTGTAGAAGAGCAAGCCGTCCGCCACTCCGGAGTCGAACAGCGGCAGGATGTGGGGGTGGGTCAGCCCGGCCGCGACCTTGATCTCGCGCAGAAAGCGCTCCGGGCCAAGCGAATGCGCCAGGTCGGGCCGCAGCACTTTGAGCGCCACACGGCGCTCGTTCCGGGTGTCGTGCGCCAGATACACGATCGACATCCCACCGCGGCCGATCTCGCGCTCAATCGTGTAGCGTCCCGCCAGCGCAGCCGCGAGCCGCGACTGTAGGTCGTCCACGGGCTCTAGCATACGGCGCCGGGTCGTGGGCGGTAAGGCCTTGGCGACACGCGGTTTGCCGACTACTTTCCGTGGCCCGATGCGGGACCTGTCGTTGTCACGCAGCCAGTTGCTGCTCCTCGCCGGCACGGCCAACCGGCCCCTCGCCGAGGAGATGGCCCAGCATTTGGGACAGCCGCTGTGCGCGGTGACGATGCGGCGGTTTGCCGACGGCGAAATCTTCGTCAAGATCGACGAGAACGTGCGCGGGCGGGATGTCTTCATCATCCAGCCCACCAATCCGCCGGCGGAAAATTACATGGAGCTGTTGCTGCTGATGGACGCCGCACGGCGCGCGAGCGCCGCCCGCATCACGGCGGTGCTGCCGTACTTCGGCTACGCGCGGCAGGACCGCAAGGATCAGCCGCGCGTCGCGATCAGCGCCAAGTTGATGGCGAATCTGATCACGCATGCCGGCGCGGACCGGGTGCTGGGAATGGACTTTCATTCCCACCAGGTGCAGGGGTTCTTCGACATTCCGGTGGACCATCTGTACGCGGCGCCCGCCTTCGTGAGCCATTACCGGACGAAGAAACTGTTTCAGCCGGTGGTCGTCGCGCCGGACGTCGGGTCGGCCAAGATGGCCCGCGGCTTTGCGAAGCGGCTCGACGCGTCGCTCGCGATCATCGACAAGCGGCGGCCGTCGGCGAACATCGCGGAAGTGCTGAACGTGGTCGGCGAAGTCGCGGATCGGGACTGCCTCATTCCCGACGACATGATCGACACCGCCGGCACGATCTCGGAAGCGGCGGCGGCGCTGAAGCGGCTCGGCGCCAAGCGCATCTTCGCGTTCGCGACCCACGCGCTGCTGTCGGGCCCCGCGGTCGAGCGGCTCCGGGCCGCGCCGATCGAAGAAGTGACGGTGACGAACACGATCCGGATTCTCGAGGATCGGCAGTTCGAGAAGCTGAAAGTGTTGTCGATCGCGAGTTTGATGGCAAAAGCGATTGGTTACGAACACTCGAATCAATCAGTGAGCTCGTTGTTTGACTGATGACCGATGACCGAGGACTGAGGACGGACGTATGGCACAGACGGTGAGTCTCTCCGCGACGGCGCGGGAGAAGACAGGCAAAGGCGCAGCGCGGCAGGCCCGCTTTCACAAGCAGGTCCCGGCCGTCATCTACGGCCACGGCCGCGCCACGCAGCCCTTGATGGTGGACGGTCTGGCGCTCGAGAAGGCGCTGACGGGGATCGAGCCCGCGGCCACGCTGATCGACCTCACCGTCGATGGCAAGACGAGCCGGGCGCTGATTCGTGAGATCCAGCGGCACCCGATTCGCCCCGACATCATCCACGTCGACTTCTACGAGATCAAAGCGGACGAGAGGATCACGCTGAAGGTCCCGGTGCACCTCGTCGGCACACCCGACGGCGTGCGCAATGCCGGCGGCGTGCTCGATCAGGTCACGCGCGACGTCGAAATCGAAGTGCTCCCCGAGCACATCCCCGATCGCGTCGAGCTCGACGTCACGGCCCTCAAGATCGGCGATTCGCTGCACACCCGCGATCTGTCGATCCCCAACGCGGTCATCCTGACGGGCGCCGATCTCACGATCGCGACGGTCGTCCCACCGCGCGCCGAGGAAGTCGCCGCGCCGGTCGCCGAAGCCGCGACCGAGGTCGCCGAGCCCGAGCTGATCCGCAAGGTCCGCGAGGGTGAAGAGGGTGAAGAGGGTGAAGCGGCGCCCGGAGCAGCCACCGAGGAAAAGGGGAAAGCGCCGAAGGCCGAGGAGAAGCCGAAGGGTAAGAAGGAAGAGTAGTTTCTGCGCGCCGTCGTCGGCCTGGGCAATCCGGGTCCGGAATACGCGGCGACGCGCCACAATGCCGGCTTCCTCCTGGCCGACGCCGTCGCCGAGCATTGGCAGCTGCCCCCCTTCCGCCGTGCCGAGCGCGCGCGCGCGACGGAAGGCACGGTGGCCGGCGTCCCCGTCCGCATCCTCAAACCCACGACGTTCATGAACCGCAGCGGCGCCGCGCTGGCCTCGTTGCGCGCGGAGCCGGCGTTCAGCGCCGCGCGCGATCTCCTCATCCTGGTCGATGACTTCCAGATCCCGCTCGGCACATTTCGGCTGCGCACCGACGGCTCGGCGGGCGGGCACAACGGCTTGAAGAGCATCGAGGGCGCCCTGCAGTCGCAGCAGTACGCCCGGCTGCGCATCGGCGTCGGCCCGCTTCCCGAGGGCGTGAGCGACTGGGCCGATTACGTTCTCGCACCGTTCGAACCGGATCAAGTGGAACAGATCAACGCACTCATGCCTCAGATGGTGGAAGCTGTAGAGACATGGCTTCGCTAAGACTCGGCATCGTCGGTCTTCCCAATGTCGGCAAGTCGACCCTCTTCAACGCGCTCACCTCGTCCAAGGCGGCCGCGGCGGAGAACTATCCGTTCTGCACCGTCGAGCCCAACGTCGGCGTCGTCGAAGTCCCCGACCCCCGCCTCGAGCGGCTGAACGAGGTCGTCAAGCCGAAAAAGAAGATTCCCGCCGTCGTCGAGTTCGTCGACATCGCCGGGCTCGTGAAAGGCGCCTCGCAGGGCGAGGGCCTCGGCAACCAGTTCCTCTCGCACATTCGGGAAGTCGACGCGGTCGTCCACGTGATCCGCTGTTTCGAAGACCCGGACGTCGTGCACGTGATGGGTCCCGTGGATCCGGTGCGCGATCACGACGTCATCACCAGCGAGCTGGCGCTCGCCGATCTCGCGGTGGTCGAGCGCCGGCTCGACAAGGCGCGCAAAACGGCGCGCGCCGGCGACAAGGACGCGCAGCTCGAGCTGGTCCTGCTGGAGCGCGTGGTGGCGGAGCTGAACGCCGGCCGGGGCGCGCGCGAAGCGGGCGAAGGCGCGGCCGCGGTGACGTTCCTGCGCCGCCTCGGGCTGCTCACGGCCAAGCCGATTCTCTACGCCGCCAATGTCAACGAGGACGATCTCGCGACCGGGGGTGGCAAATGGATCGAGCAACTGAAGTCAGCAGTCCAGACCCATCACGAAGACGCGGAGATCGTTGCCTTCTCCGCCAGGCTCGAGGCGGAGCTCGCCGAGCTGTCAGGCGAGGAGCGGCGGGAGTATCTCGCGAGCGCCGGTGTCGCCGAGCCGGGGCTCGACCGCTTGATTCACGCCGGCTACCGGCTGCTCGGCTTGCAGACCTTCTTCACCGTCGGCGAGAACGAGGTGCGGGCGTGGACGATGCATCGCGGCGACACCGCGTTCGATGCGGCGGGCGAGATCCACTCGGACTTCCAGCGCGGATTCATCCGCGCGGAAACCGTCGGCTTTGAGGAGTTTGTGAAAGCGGGCAGCTACAAGGCGGCCCGCGAGCAAGGCCTGGTTCGGAGTGAAGGCCGCGACTACGTGGTGAAGGACGGCGACATTCTGCTGTTCCGGTTCAACGTCTAGCGGGTCCAGATCATCACCAGGCCGCACGACCCATGGGTGGGGAACCCTCCGCCCATCCAAATCGAAGAGCCTGCCGACACGGCGAGCGCGGGACTCAACCCATACGGCGGCTCGCCACGGTACACCTCCACCGCCGCGACCCGGGCGACGTCGATCCGATCGTAGTTGTCCTCGCCCCAGGGCATGCCGTTCACGTTGATCGGCACGGCGCACAGCGTACCGCGGCTGAAGCGCGTCGGCATGCACAGCTCGAAGCAGCGCGTCGCGATGCCTTCGAGCGTCAGCAGCGAGCTGATTCTGGCCGGCCGGACCTGGTCGATCTCCTCGCGGGTGAAGAAGCGGGCGAACCCGCGGTACCAGTCGCGCCGCTCGTAGAAACCGGCGAGGTCCCGCTGGCCGTTCACCTGCCGCACCTCGACGACGACGGGATCGAGATCGACCGCTTCGACGTCGAGCAGGACGGCGATCTGCTTGACGTGCCGGCCGCGCAGCGCGAACTGAAAGTAGTCCGTCTCCCGCCCGTCAAAGGAGACCCGGATCAGCTGCAGCCCGGTGGGCAACCCACCCAGCCAAAAGCTGCCGGACGAGTCGGTGACGACGAACTTCCGTGCCGCGGGAAGGGAAATCATCACGCCGGCCAGGGGGTGGCCGTTGAACGACGAGCTCGCTGTGCCACGCAGTGTGGCGACGCTGGGAGTTTGCGCGGCTGCCGGGACGGTCCAAAGCGCCAACGCGGCCAGCAGGCCGCAGGGACGAGGCCTAGGCATCTACTACAATAGCGTTTAGCTTTCCGCCTCACAAATTTTCCCTACTCGGCGCCTTCCACCGCGCCGGGTCACCCATGACCAAAGGGAGGTGGCATGAGTCGTCGGTATGAGACGGTGTACATCTTTGATAGCGCGCTGGACGAGCCGGCAATCAACGAAAAACTCAACCGCTTTCACGCCCTTCTGACCAAGGAAGGGAAAGGCACGCTTACGAACGTGTCGCATTGGGGCAAGCGCACGATGGCGTACAAAATCAAGAAGAAAGAGACCGGCTACTACGTGGTCGCGGAATTCGCGGCGACGGGGGATCTGTTGCCGGAATACGAGCGCGCGGTGAAGCTCGACGAGGGCGTGTTGCGCTTTCTCGTGGTCGAGGCCGCGAAGGAGCAGCCGAAGCCGGTGGTGCCCGCCGCCGTCGCCCCCGAGGAAGAAGAGCTGGAAGAGGAGGAAGCGTGAGACGTCCCGCCAAGACCTGTCCCGTGTGCGAATCCGGCGCGCGCGTGCTCGACTACAAGGATGACCGCACGCTGGGCCGCTTTCTCACGGAGCGCGGCAAGATTTTGCCGAGCCGGTTGTCGGGCATGTGCGCGCGTCACCAGCGGCAGCTCGCGACGGCGATCAAGCGCGCGCGCCAGCTGGCGTTGATTCCGTACATCAAGGGTCACACGGCATAGACACTCGCCAGTCGTGGTGGCGCGTGCTCCTGGCCCTGGTCGCGTTCGTGCTGTGGGCGCACCCGAGCCTGGTCGGCCTGCCCTGCGCGGCGCTCCTGTTCGTCGCGCCGGGCTCGCAGGACCGACCGGGGGGCGGCTGGTCGCAGCCGATCGCGGGAATGATCGGCGCCGTCAGTCTCGCGTTGCTGGTGGTGAGCGGCACCAGCGGCAGCCGGCTCGCCGCGGTCACGAGCGCCTATATCGTGCTCGCCACGGCGGCGTTCGTCTCGTTCATGCTGCTCGAGCCACGGCCGATTCTGCAGCAGGCGCTGCGCTCGATTGTCGCCGCCGGGATCGCGACGGCGGTGCTCATCCAGCTGCTGTGGGCTCCGGAACTCTTCCGATTCGACGCGTGGGGCTCGCTCGCCTGGGAAGCGACGCGGCTGGCGAGCACCACGATGCGCATGATCGTGGAAGTCGCGCCCGAAGCGTTCCCGGTCTACGAGCCGGTGGTGCGGTTTGTCAGCGTCACCTGGCCGGGCATGCTCGCGCTGCAAACCCTCGCCGGCCTGGCGCTCGCGTGGCAGCTGTATGTGCGCCTCGCACCACCCGCGGCGAATGCCGGGGCGGCAGCGCGGCCCGCGCTCGCGCGGTTCAAGGATTTCTACATGGGCGACGCGTGGGTATGGGGCATCGTCGCCTGGCTGGGCGTGCTGATTCTCCCGGTCTCCGGCGCGCTGCACGTCGCCGGCGCCAACGTCGGGCTCGTCGCGGGCACGTTGTACGTGCTGCGGGGCGCCGCGATCGTCGCGACCTTCGCCGAAGCGTTCGGCGTGTCGGCGATGGCGCTGGTGATCGCCGCGGCCGCCGCCGCGGCGCTCGCCGTGCCGCTGCTGTTCGTGCTGCCCGGGCTGTGCACCCTCGGCATTACCGATACGTGGTACCAATACCGGCGCCGCCTGGCCGCCGCGCGCGGCGCGGGTCCAATACAACCTAAGGACTGACGATGGAAATCATTCTGCGGGAAGACGTGCAGCATCTGGGCAAAGTCGGCGAGGTGGTGAAGGTGAAGGACGGCTACGCCCGCAACTATCTCCTGCCCAAAGGGCTCGCCTACCCGGCGACCGACGCGAACAAGAAGAAGATCGCCTACGAGGGCGAGCGCGTGGCGAAGCAGCGCGCCGCCGAGAAAACGGCCGCGCAGACCGAAGCCACGCGGCTGACCGACGTGCACCTCACGTTCGAGGTCAAAGTCGGCGAAGAGGACAAGCTGTACGGCTCGGTCACCGCGAGCGACATCCAGCGCAAGCTCGAGGAGATGGGCATCCACGTCGACAAGCGCAAGATCGATCTCCCCGAGCCGATCCGCGAGCTCGGCGAGTTCAACGTCGGGATCAAGATCCATCCCGACGTGCGGCCCGAAGTCCGGATCACGGTGGTGAAGGAGTAACGATCGTCGCGATCGCATACGTCGACGGCCCGCGCTTCCGCCGCTCGCTGCTCGCCGCGGCGGACTGGGTGGCGGCAGGACGCGACGAGTTGAACCGCATCACTGTCTTTCCCGTCCCCGACGGCGACACGGGGACGAACATGTGCCTCACCCTCCGCGCCGTCGCCGGCGCGCTGCGCGATCTCGGCGGTGGGGGCACGCCGCTTCCCCTCCCCTACGTCGCCGAGACGATGGCGCAGGCCAGCGTGCGCGGGGCCCGCGGCAACTCCGGCATGATGCTGTCACAGTTCCTCATCGGCTTCCGCGAAGGAATCGGCCAGCGGCTGCGCGCCAGCGCGAGCGATCTCGCGGCGGCCATCGCGCTCGGCTTCGAGCGGCTCCGCGCCTCACTCGACGAGCCGCTGGAGGGCACGATTCTCACGGTGGCGCGCGAGGCGGCGGATGAGGCCGGCCGCGCGCGTGGCGAATCGGACCTGCGCGTCTTCATGAGCCGGATCGTGAACCGGGCGGATGCCGCGCTCCAGCGCACGCCCGAGCTGCTGGCCGCGCTCAAGAGCGCCGGGGTCGTGGACGCGGGCGCCAAAGGGTTCGTGCGGCTGCTGGAAGGGGTGAAGCGCCTCATAGAGGAAGGCCACGTCGCCCAAGGCGCGGTCGACCGGCTGAGCGCGTCGAGCAGCGCCGCCGCGCAAACGGAGGTCGAAGCGGATCGCGACTATCGCTACTGCACCGAGCTGATGGTGCGCTCCCCGTCGCTGCCCGATCCAGCGGCGGTGCGCACGGCCCTGCGCCCGCATGGCGGCTCGATCGTGGTCCTGGCCACCGGCGACTTGCTGAAAGCGCACCTGCATACGGACGCGCCGGATGCCGTCTTCCAGCTCGCGAGCACCTGGGGAACGCTCGACTCGACCAAGGCGGACGACATGCGCGCCCAGCATCAGGCGCTGCAGACCCGCCGGCCGATCGCCTTCGTCACCGACACCGCCTCTGACCTCCCTGACGAGCTCGCGCTGCAGTACGACATCGGCCTCGTGCCCACCCAGCTGATCGTGGAGGAGCGCTCCTACCGCGACCGCTTGGAGCTCACGTCGGGTGAGTTCTTCCGGCGGCTGCGGGCGGGGCTCGACGCCAGCACGTCGCAGCCGGCCCCTCAAGCGTTCACGGACGCCTACCAGGATGCCACACGGGCGGCGGACCACGTCATCGCGATCATCCTGTCGAGCGCGCTGTCGGGCACGTTCGCGAACGCCGAGGCCGCCGCCCGCCGCTTCGATCCGGCGCGCGTGACGGTGCTGGACAGCCGCAGCGCCACGCTGGGCGAGGGCCTGCTGGTGGTGCGCGGCGTCGAGCTTGCGGCGGCCGGATGGCAGCCCGCCGCGATCGTCCGCGAGCTGCAGCGCGTCCGCGCGCAATCAGGCGGGTTCTTCACCGTGGACAACTTCGAGCGGCTGGTGCGCTCGGGCCGCGTCGGGCGCGGCAGGGCCTGGCTGGGCACGAAGCTCAACCTGAAGCCGGTGATGGCGCTTACTATGGAAGGGAAAATCGAGCCGGTCGGCCGGGTGCGCGGCCGGAGCGCGGCGCGGCAGCGTATTCTCGAGCTGCTGGACCGCGCGCTCACGCCGCGCCCCCGCGCGCTGCGACTCGGCATTGCGCATGGCGACATCCCGGAGTTCGCCGAGGCGCTGCGGGCGGAGCTGGTCGCGCGCTACCGGCCGATGCAGTGTCTGGTGAGCCCCGTCACGCCGGTGATCGCGGCGCACGCCGGGATCGGCGCCTGGGGTGTTTTCTATCAGAACGAGGACGGAACAAACGCGACGAGCACCGGCTATGACCACCCCTGACGGGACCGCGGTACTCTCACAGGTTGTTGACGCGCTACTGGATCGCAAGGCGGTCGATCCGGTGATATTGGATCTACGGGGCTTGTGCGCGGCCACCGATTACTTCGTCATCGTATCCGGGACGTCGGACGCGCATGTGCGCGGTATGGCGGACCATCTCATGACGGCACTCGCGCCGGCCGGGCTCAAGCCGCATCATGTGGAAGGGCTGGCGCAGGGACGCTGGGTCCTGCTCGACTATGTGGATTTCGTGGTGCACGTGTTTCATCCCGAGCTGCGGGAGTTCTACCAGCTCGAGCGCCTGTGGGGCGACGCTCCGGTGGTTGCCGCGGGCGACGCAGGCGGTTCAGGCGCGAAAGGATAAGGCGGCAATGCGACGGACCATCACTCGTCTGGCGGTGTTTGCGGCGCTGCTGCTCAGCGCGCGGCCGTTGGCTGCGCAGTACTTCGGTCAGAACCGCGTGCAGTACCGCAACTTCAAGTTCCAGACGATTCAGACCGAGCACTTCGACATCTACTATTACCCGGACGAGCGCGGCGGGGCGTTGGACGCGGCACGCATGGCCGAGCGTGCCTATGCCCGTCTGTCGCGCATCCTGCACCATCAATTCCAGAGCCGCAAACCGATCATCCTGTACGCGTCGCAGTCCGACTTCCAGCAGACCAACGTTGTCGACGCGAGCGGCGAGGGACTGGGGGGCGTCACGGAGTTCTTCAAGCACCGCGCCGTGCTGCCGTTCACCGGGTCGTACGCCGAATTCGAGCACGTGCTGCAGCACGAGATGGTGCACCAGTTCCAGTACGACGTGTACAGCCGCGGGCGTCCCGGCGCCGGCGTGCAGACCCTCGTCAATGTCAATCCGCCGCTGTGGTTCATGGAAGGGATGGCGGAGTACCTGTCGCTCGGACCGATCAACCCCGAGACGGCGATGTGGCTGCGGGACGCGGCGCTCGAAGGCCACCTGCCGACGATCGAGGAGATGACGGACGACCCGTACATCTTCCCCTACCGCTACGGGCACGCCCTGTGGGCGTATGTCGGCGAGAAGTGGGGCGACGAGGTCATCGGCGAAATCCTGCAAACCTCCGCCACCTCGGGCATCGAGGCGGCGTTCAAGCGTGCCCTCGGCCGCTCGCTCGAGGATCTCTCCAACGACTGGCGCGATGCCGTCCAGACGACGTTTCTGCCGCAGCTGGGCGACCATTACCGCGCCCGCCGCATCGCGCAACCGGTGTTGACGCGGCGTCGCTCCCATGGCCGTATTTTCCTGGCGCCGGCGCTGACGCCCGATGGCCGCGACATCGCGTTTTTCGGCGATGAAGGCGGGTTCTTCATCAATCTGTGGCTCGCCGATGCCGAGACCGGACGCGTCAAGCAGCGGCTGGTGAAATCGACGCAGAACAACAATTACGAGAGCCTGCGGTTCATCAACTCGGCGGGGGCGTTTTCTCCCGACGGCCGCTACTTCGCCATCGCCGCCAAGCACAAAGACCGCGACGATCTCGTGATTCTCGACGTGAAGCGCGGCCGCGAAGACGCCCGCATCAGCGTCGGCCTGAGCGGGCTGCAGACGCCGCAGTGGTCTCCGGACGGGCGCCGGCTGGTTTTCACCGGCTTCGCCAACGGCTTCACCGATCTCTTCGTCATCAACCGCGACGGGACGGGGCTGCGGCAGCTGACGCACGACAAGTTTGCCGATCTGCATCCGTCGTGGTCGCCCGACGGCAACACGATCGCCTTCGTGACCGATCGCGGTGGCCAAACGGACTTCGATCTGCTGCGCTTCAGCAACCTGCGGATCGCGCTGCTGCACCTCGATACCGGGACCATCGAGCTGCTCGGCAACATGGAGGCCGGGAAGAACATCAATCCGGTGTGGTCGCCGGACGGCCGTTCTCTGGCGTTCGTGTCCGACCGCACGGGCATCAACAACGTCTTCCTGTACGACCTGAGCGACGGCCAGATCTATCAGCTGACCAACATGTACACGGGTGTGCAGGGCATCACGCCGCTGTCACCGGTGCTGACGTGGGCGGCACATGCCGATCGCATGGCGTTCGTCTACTACGAGGACGGCCAGTACAGCGTGTACTCGGTGGAGAATCCGCGCTCGCTGCGGCGCGCGCCGTATCGTGGCCCCGCCGCGCCGCCGGTCGTCACGCTGCTCGCCGCCGAGGGGCTCGACACGATCGTTCCGGCTCCGACCATCGTCACGGCCGCGGCGTCAGCGAACGCGCTCGGCGGCACCGGCAGCCCGGTGGGCAGCATCGCGGCGGGCGCCCCTCCCAGGTCGTCCTCGATCTACCGTTCGTCCGGTGGATTCCGCCCGTCGGCGCTGCCGCAGCCCGCCGAGTCCACGGCGGTACCGCCACTGGTGACGGTGCGCGCGCTGCTCGACTCCGCGACGCTGGCGCTCCCGGACACGAACGAGTTCACATTCAAGCCGTACAAGGTCCGCTTCACCGCCGACTACGTCGTGCGGCCAACGGTGGGATACGAGCGTGACAACTTCGGCCGCGGCTTCTTCGGCGGCACCGCCATCGCGCTCTCGGATATCCTCGGCAATCATGCCGTGTTGCTGGCGGGATCGATCAACGGCCGGATCAGTGAAGCGCAGTTCCTGGGTGTCTACATCAATCAGTCCCATCGCATGAACTGGGCGGGTGGTTTCTCGCAGGATCCGCTGTACTTCTACGGCGGCAGCGACTGGACGCGGGTCGAGGATCCGCGCCGGCCGGGCGACAGCCTCGATGTGTTCACGACGCGGATCCGCCGCTTCGTCATTCGCGACGCGTTCACCGAGGCGTACTACCCGTTCAGCCGCTTCAACCGCCTCGAGCTGGGGCTGCACGCCGTCAACATCGCGGAAGCGACACTGGCGCTGCAGACGTCGTTCGGCGACAGCGGCTTCGTCGATCAGCAGATCATCACCGGCGGCGGTCCGTCAGCGTCGTTCATTCAGCCGTCGCTGGCGCACGTGCACGACAACACGTTGTTCGGCTATGTCGGCCCGTTCGCTGGAGCGCGTTCGCGCCTCTCCATCGCCCCCGCGTTCGGATCGTGGCAGTTCACCAACGCCCTCGTGGACTACCGGCGGTACATCTTCTTCCGCCCGTTCACGATCGCGTTCCGCGGCATGTCGTTCGGACGCTTTGGCCGCGACGCCGACCGCTTCCCGATCTTCGTCGGCAATACCGACATGATTCGCGGCTATACGGCCGGCTCGATCCGTAACCACGAGTGCGTCGCCGATCCTGCCTCGAGCGCCGGTTCGCAGACCGGATGCGCGCAGCTGGACCAGCTGATCGGCTCCAAGGTGGCGGTCGGCAATGTGGAGCTGCGCTTCCCGCTGACCCGCAGTCTGGTGCTGGGGTTCCTCCCCGTCGGTTTCCCGCCGATCGAAGGCGCGTTCTTCTACGACATCGGCATGGCGTGGGACGATGCGAGCACGATCAAATGGAATCGGTCCGCGAGCGAGGACCCGCGGCTCGTCCGGACGCCGCTGCGGAGCTGGGGTGGCTCGATCCGCGCCAACGTGTTCGGCCTGCTGATCATGCGACTCGATTACACCAAACCGCTCGACCGGGCGGGGATCCACTCGTACTGGACCATCAGTTTAGGTCCGACGTTCTAACTCCGCTTCACTAAAACAGTTGCAATGGCCTCGCCGGTTGTCTATTTTGTCCGGCGAGGCCATTTGCCCATCTCCCGTTTCCTTCTCTTTGCGATTGTTACCCTGTGGGGTTGTGGCTCCCAGGCGCCGGCGGCCGTGTCGTCCCAACAACAATCGCCAGAACGGCTTAGCCAGCTACAGCTGCTGGCGCGCTCGCCCGGCGTTGCGATCCGGCTACCCGCCAAGGGGGGGACGCCGCAGCTCTACCGCCTCCCCCGGCTCACGGCGGTCGACGGGGTCCTGCGCGGCAAGTTCCCCCCTGTCGAACGGGTGGTTGGTCTCGATCCGGAATCGGAATTCCTCTTTGTAACGACCGCCAAGCATGAGCTGCTGGCGGTCGATCTCGGCAGCGGCCGGGTCGATACCGTGGCCGTGGCGATCGCGCAGGCGGCGCTTGGTCCGGACGGCACGCTGTACGCCGTGGATACGCTGCGGCGTGTGATCTCGCTGTCGCGCCGCACGCGCTTCACGTGGCCACAGCCGCTGACCGCGCTGCCGCGCGATCTCTTCGGGGCCACCGATCAACACCTCGTCGGCGTGATCCCGCAGGACCGGCTCCTCATCGCTGCCGCCGATCAACCTCCGACGGTGCGCCCCATTGCCACGGGCGGCGACGTGACGGCGAGCCGCTGGGGCGATCTCGTCGCGGTGGCCAGCGACTCCGGCGTCACCTTCTACGACCCGCTCGGCCGCCGCGATCCGGCGTTCGTGAAGCTGGCGGATGCGCCGCGCGCGCTGGCGTTCTCGCCGTCCGGCCACCGCGTCTACGTCGCCAGGCGCAACGTACCCGGGCTGGCCGTCATCGATCGCTACGAACGCAAGGAGATCGACGGGGTCGCGCTCCCCGGCCCCGTCGCGGCGTTGCGCCTCGACCCGCTCGGTCGCTGGCTGCTCGCCCGCCCCGCGGTCGGTGATTCAGCGTGGATCGTGGATCTGCCGATCAAGCGCCACACCGGCATCGTGCCGACGCAATGGCGTGCCGATTTGCCGGCCATCTCGCCCGACGGGATGCTCATCTACCGCCACGGCAAGGACGTCGTGTCGGCGCGGCCCGATTCCCTGACGGACATCGGGAAGGTGACAAATGGCGCCGCAGACATCTGGATCCTGACCACGTGGCTGCCCCGCGGCATACCCGCGAGCCCGGTGAGCACGGCGGCCGCCGAGAGCGCGGGCGCCGGTGCGGAAGGCCCGCTGTACGTGCAAGTATCCACCTCGCAGAACCCGGAGTGGTCGGGGCATCTCGCGGACGATCTCACGCGCGCGGGCCTGGCTGCGCGCGTCCTCGCGCCGCAACATCCCGACGACGGCTATCGCGTCGTGCTCGGCCCCTATGCGACGCGCGCGCAGGCCGAAGCCACAGGCCGGCGCCTGGGCCGGCCCTTCTGGATCTACCAACCGTCACAGTGACCACGTTCCGCCAGCTGCCGCTCTCGCGGCTCGGTCACCTCGTTCCGCCGCTCATCGACAGTGCGGCGCTGGTCGCGCTCATGCCGGTCACCGACGACCTGCAGTGGGCGGCGAAAGCCGCGTGGGACATCGCCCGCATCGCCGCACGGGACGGACGCCGCGTTGCGCTCGTCGATCTGTGCCTCGAGCATCCCGCCCTGCACGAGATCACGGGTCTGGCGAGCACCGAAGGGATCGTCGATGCGTTCGAGTATGGCGTTTCGCTGAACAAGGCGGCCCACGAGGTGACGGGAGTCTTCATCATTCCGGCGGGCTCGGACACGGCGAATCCGGCTGAGGTCTACGGTCACGCGCGCTGGCGGAAGTTGCATGCCGGGTTCCGCTCGGAAGGAGCGCTGCTGCTCGCGTTTCTGCCGGCGTCGGGACTGGCGCAGCTTGCGGCCGATCCTGATGGCGTGATCGTGCTCGCACCGGAGGGTGTCACCGCGCAGTTTGCGATCGGACGCGACGTCCCGCTGCTCGGAGTCGTGCGCGATCGCTGGCTGCCATCGACTGGCGGCGGGCGCATCTCGCCGCCACCAATGCCGGTGCCCGTCGGGGCCGAGCCGCGCCGCGGGCCTCGCCTCGTGCTGGCCGCACTGCTGGTGGCGGCGTTAGCGGTGGGAGGATGGACGCTGCTCGCGCGAGCGCGCGAGTCAGCGTTGGTCGCGCCACCGCCTCCTGCGCTACCAACTTCCTCGACAACGTCCATACCCGCCACCAACCTCCACCAACCTCCTGTAGCCATCCGACGCGATACCCTCGGGTGGACGGTTCAGTTGGCGGCATACGCATCCCTGGATAAAGCTCTCGCTCACGCGGACAGACTCGCCGCCGATGCCGGTGTACCGGCACTCGTGACCCCGGTGCCGCAGAGCGGAAACCGAGGCACCGTCTGGTATCGCGTGCTCGCGGGATCGTACGCGACGCGGGCCGCAGCCGGCGACGCACGGGCGCAGCTGTGGCGCCGCGGCATCGCCGCGGAAGGCATCGGCGATTTGCTGCTCGCTCCGTATTCGTATCACGCGCCGGCGGGCGCGACACTCGACATGCTGCGCCGCCGCGGCCTCCCGGCGGTGCGCTGGTCCAACGGCGTCATCCTGCTGGGCGCCTTCGAGGCACCGGAACAGGCGGCGTTTACCCAGGCTGCACTCAAGCGCGCCGGCGTGCGCGCGAACCTACTCCCTCGCATGGGGACACCATGAGACTGAGCAGGCTCGAGCTCTCGGGCTTCAAGTCGTTCGCCGGATCGGTGGAGCTGCCCTTCGAGCAAGGCGTGACCGCGATCGTGGGACCGAACGGCTGCGGCAAGTCGAACATCTCCGACGCGGTGCGCTGGGTGCTCGGCGAGCAGTCGCCCCGCCTGCTGCGCGGGGGGAAGATGGAAGACGTGATCTTTCAGGGATCTACCGGCCGCCGGCCCGTGAACGTCGCGGAAGTATCACTGGTCTTCGACAACTCCGACGGCAGCTTGCCGATCGCGTATCAGGAAGTCGTGGTCACGCGGCGCCTGTCGCGTTCCGGTCAGAGCGAATACATGCTGAATCGTTCGCCGGTACGGCTCCGGGACATCCAGGACCTGTTCCGCGGCACCGGTCTCGGCGCGGACGCCGCCGTCGTCATGGAAGCGAAGATGATCGAGGCGCTGCTCTCCGAGAAAGCCGAGGAGCGGCGGGCGCTGTTCGAAGAAGCGGCGGGCATCGGTTTGTATCGGGACCGCAAGAAGAGCACCGAGCGCCGGCTCGAGGAGACGGCGGCCGATCTTGCCCGCCTCGAAGATCTCATCGCCGAAGTGCAGACGCAGGTCCGCAGTCTCGCGCGCCAACGCGGCCGCGCCGAACGCTATGGCAAGATGATCGAAGAGCGCTTCGGCATCGCGATGACGCTGGTACGCCGGGAGATCGAAGACTTCGATCTATCGCTGGGGTCGCTGGGCGTGCGCGCGCGCGAGCTGGCGGAGGCGCTCCCCGCGGCGCGCGCGCGCCTGAGCGATGCCGAGCGGCAGCGCGAGGCGCGCGTGCAGGGGCGCCACACCGCCGAAGCGCGGCGCACCGAAGTCGAGCGGCGGCTCGGCGACGCGAAGCTCGAGGTAGGCCGGTTGGAGAGCAACCTCGCGCTGGCGGCTGAGCGCCTGGGCAACGCGGGGCAGCGGCGTCAGACCGCCGCCGACGAGCGCGTGCAGGCCGAACGGCGGGCGGGGCAGGCGCAGCGCGAGCATGAAGCGGCGGCCGCCGAGCGCGGTGCGGCCGAGCGCGATCTCGCCGCCGTACAGAGCGAGCTGGGCGCCCGAACCGGAGAAGAGGACGACGTGCGCGGCCGCCTCACGGCGGAGCGGCTCGCCGTACGCGAGCTCGAGGAGGCGCTGCAACGCCGCGCCGAAACCGCGCGGGCGCTCGAGATCGAAGGGGGGGCGCTGGACCGGGAGCGCAGCGAGCTGCGCGAGCAGCTGGCGCTCGCCACCGCCGAGCGGCAGGACCATGAGGCCGCCGCCCAGGCTGCCGCGCGCGATGCCGCTGCGGCCGCACAGCGCGTCAACCACGATGCGCAAGCCGCAGTTCGGGCTGTGGAAGCATTGCAGCATGCACGGCGGCACGTCGCCACGCTGCATGAACAAGAGATGAGTGCCCGATCGGCGCGGCGTCAGACGGAAGCCGCGCTGGCGCAGCTCGAGGCGCGACGTGACGCCCTCAGCGAGCTGGACCGCGAGCACGTAGGTCTCGCGCCGGCGGCGGCGGCGCTGCTCCAAGCTCGTCTGCCCGGTGTGCTGGGACCACTCGCTGACTATGTGCGCACCAGCCGGCGCGATGCCGAGCTGGCGGAGCGGCTGCTCGGCGAATGGCTGCACGCGGTGCTGGTCCGCGATGCGTCCGCCATCGAGGCCATCAGCGCGTGGCACGCGGAAACGCAGCCTGGACCGCTGCTCTTACTGCCCTGCGTCCCGGGCCCGCGGCTCGGCGCCGATGGCCACCCGCTGCAGGACGAGCTGCGGGTGGACGGGCCCGCGGCGGCGTGGGTCCGCGCCTTGCTCGCCGGCCACGAGGTCCTCGGGAGCGGCGCGCTGCGCCGCGCCAACGGCGCCGTGTTCCTCGACAGCAGCACGCCGGCCGCCGGGCCGCTCCAGCGCCGCGCCGAGCTGGAAGCGCTGGAGAAGGAAGTGCGCGACGCCCAGAGCAATCTCGACCGCGCGCGCGCGACCGAGGAGTCGACCGTGAAGGAACTGTCGGCGGCGGAAGCGAGTCTCACGACGGCGGGACAGAACGCCGAGCAGGCGCGTCACGCCGAGTTGGAAGCCGGTGCGGAAAAGGGTGAGGCCGATCGGGGCCTCATCCATGCGCGCCGCCAGGCCGAAGAAGCGAGCGCGCAGGTCGAGCGCCTCACGCGCCGCCTCGCGGAAGTCGAAACGCGGCTCGGCGCGGTCCACGTCGAGCTGCAGGAGCGTGAGATGGAGCGCCTGCGCTCCGCCGAACAGCTCGGGGCCGAGCGCGCGGGGCTCGCCGACCTCGAAGCACAGCAGGAAGCGGCACGCGAGCAGCGCGTGCGCTGGCAGGTCGAGGCGGCGCAGGTCGAGGCGCGCTTGGCCGCTGCCGCCGAGCGCGCCGGTCGCGCGAACGCGGAGGCGACGGCTTCCCGCGAACAGGCGGGGGCTCGCGCCGCGGAGATCGCGCGGATCGAGCGCGAGACGGCGGCGCTCACGACGCAACGCGCGCAGTGGGCAGACACGCTGCAGGAGCGTCGCCTGGCACTGGTCGAGCTCGAGACCGCCGCCAGAGACGCCGAGGCGAATGTCGGCATGACCGACGCCGATCTCGGCCAAGCCGAGGGCGCCCTCGATCAGGCGCGGAAGGCGCTCGCCGCCCTGGGCGAGGAGGAGCACCGGCTGCAGCTCGAGCGCACCGAAGTCGAGGGGCGCAAACGCGGGCTGGTGGAGCGCGTCGAAACCGAATGGCGCAAGCCGCTCGACAAGCTGCTCGCCGAAGCGCCCGAGGTCACGGGAGACATCGAGTGGCTGCGGCAGGAGAACGACCGGCTGCGCGGCGCCATCGACGCCGTCGGGCCCGTCAACGCCCTGGCCGTCGAGGAGCACGCGGAAGAGACCAAGCGCCTCGAGTTCCTCCAGACGCAGCGCGACGATCTCGTGACCGCCCGCAATTCGTTGCAGCAGGCGGCGCGTGAGATCGATCAGACGGCGAAAGCGCTCTTCCTCGATTCGTTCGCCAAGGTCCGGGAGCATTTCCGCTCCGTATTCCAGACGTTGTTCGGCGGCGGCGAATGCGATGTCCGTCTGGCGAACGAAGACGAGCCGCTGGAAAGCGAAATCGAGATCCATGCGGCGCCGCGGGGCAAACGGACGCAGCGCATCCACCTGCTGTCCTCCGGCGAGCGCACCCTCGTCGCGGTCTCGCTGCTGTTCGCCATTTTCCTCGCCAAGCCGAGCCCGTTCTGCCTGCTCGACGAGGTGGACGCCCCCCTGGACGACGCCAACGTCGGCCGCTACGTGCGCCTGCTGGCGGAGTTCAAGGATCAGACACAGTTCATCGTCATCACGCACAACCCGAGGACGATGCAGGCGGCCGATGCCGTTTACGGTGTCACGATGCAGGAGCCGGGTGTCTCGACGATCGTCGGCGTGCGCCTTGGCCAGATGGAACCCGTGTAGCGAAGCTTTCCTCCTCCCCCGTCCCCCGTCCCCCGTCCCCGTTTTGATGCGGCGGTTCTTCTGGATCGTATTCCTGCCTGCTGGGTTGGCAGCGCAGCGGCCCGCGGTTTCTCCCGTACTGCCGCAGCTCTTGCAACGCGCGCACGACACCACCGTGTCGGTTTGGCTCTTCGCCCGGCCGGGCGTCTCGCTCGCTGCGCTCAGTGATCGCGTAACCGCCTCCGGCGCGCGGGTGCGCGTGCGCAGCCGCTGGCTCAATGCCATCAGCGCCGATGTGCCCAGCGCCGCGCTCCGCGTGCTGCTTCAGGATCGCGATTTGCGCCGTGTTCAGCCGCTGGGGCGATTCCGGATCCCGGCCGGTCGCGGACGCGTCCCCTTCCCGGCTCCCGAGCTGCCGCAGTCGCCGACCTCCGGCGCGGATACCTGCCCGGCCGGCGGCGATCCAGTCTACGGCCCCTCCGACATGCCCTATCGACGCCTGCATCTGCGGCCGCTCTCCGACCGCGGCCATCGCGGTGCCGGCGTGCGCGTCGGCATTCTCGACACCGGTTTCGACACGCAGAACCCCGCGTTCAGCAGCGTCACCGTGACCGCGCAGCACGACTTCGTGTTCAACGACGCCGTCGTGCGCGACGAGCCCGGCAAGGACGTCGCGGGGGCACAGTTCCATGGCACGGCAGTCTGGTCGCTGTTCGCGGGCGACGTCCCCGGCCGGCTGCGCGGCATCGCGCCGGACGCAACCTATCTGCTCGCCAAGACCGAGGACGTGAGAACCGAGACCCGGGTCGAGGAAGACAACTACGTTGCGGCGCTGGAGTGGGCCGATTCAATCGGGGTCGACATCGTCTCTTCGAGCCTCGCGTATCTCGTCTTCGATAACGGGTTCAGCTACGCGCCATCCGACCTCAACGGCGACATCGCGGTGACCACCGTGGCCGTCGATGCGGCCGCTCGACGGGGGATCATCGTCGTGACCGCCGCCGGCAACGAAGGGCCGGGGTTCCGCACCGTCTGGACACCGGGCGACGCCGATTCGGCACTCACCATCGGCGCCGAAGATTCACTCGGCAACATCGCTTTCTTCTCGAGCCGCGGGCCGACCGCCGACGGCCGGCTCAAGCCCGACTTCACCGCCCCCGGCGTGGCCGTCTGCGTCGTTACCGGGCCCGGTGCGCTGCTGCGCGAAGCGGGCACGTCCTTCGCCACGCCGCTCACCGCCGCGGGCATCACTCTCATGAAGGAGCTGTTCCCGACGCTCGGACCGATCGCGATGCGCGACACCTTGCGCGCCTTCGCGTCCAACCACGCCTCACCCGATTCCGTCTTCGGCTGGGGCCGCCCGGACTTCGCGGCATCGGCCGGACTCGCCCCGCACCTCAATGCCCTCGCGCCCGTCCTCAGCCCGCTCACGACGATCACACCGACTTTTTCCTGGGATGCCGGAACGCTGTCCGGGGGGGGCTCGACCGTGACGTACCGGCTGCGGATCGCGCACGACAGCTCGTTCGCGAATGTCGTCGTCGACACCGCGCTGGGGACCGCGCTGTCGTTCGACCTCACTCGCCCGCTGAAAGGCGCGCCCATCTTCTGGCGCGTGGATGGGCGGGCGGACACGGGCGACACGGCCAGCACGCCACGCGTTGGACCACTCGTGGTACCGCCGTGGGCGGTTCTGACCTCGCTCAGCGCACCGGGCGGTGCCGTGACCGACTCCGCCCAGCCGACCTTCACCTGGGACCCGGTGGCGGTGTCATCACCCCCTGGTCCTTTCACGTATGACTTGCAGGTGCAGCGCATCGTGACGGGACTGTTCGACTTCGGCATCGCCGGCCTGCGGGATACGAGCTTCACTCTCCCGCAACCGCTCGAGCGCAATACGGCGTATCGCTGGATACTCGTCGTGCACGCCGGTTCCGATACCAGCATGATCAGGAGCCAGGGCTCGTTCCTCGTGGTCGACGGGGGCGTGCCGACGTCGACGTTGCTGTATCAGAACTTCCCCAACCCCTTCCCCGCCGCCGGACGCGATTCCACGTGCCTGTGGTTCGACGTCGCCACGACCGGCATGGTCGAGCTCGATATTCTCGACCTGCGCGGCAACCACGTGCGGCACTTCATCCCCGGGCCCGATTTCCCGGCAATCCTGCCCGCGGGCCGCTACGGCCGCGGCTCGTCGGGGGGCGGGGGCGGAGGGATCTGCGATCCGCGCCTGATGTGGGACGGCCGGGCCGACGACGGGCACCCGTTGCCCGCCGGCGTATATCTCGCCAAGCTCAAGGCGACCGGGTTGCTGGTGTTCAAGAGAATCGTCTTCAGGGGAAGGTGAGTATGGAACTCGTCACCGTCGGCACCGGCACAGTCGCACCGTCGGCCCGTCGTACATGCCCCTGTCACTGGGTGGCGCGGGGCGATCTGCGCATGCTGCTCGACTGCGGCGCGGGCTCGCTGCACCGGCTGGCGGAGTTCGGGTTGCCGTGGCATCAGGTGACGCACGTCATCCTCACGCACTTCCATCCCGACCATTGGGGCGAGCTGCCGATGCTCGTGTACGCGCTCAAGTACACGACGGAGCCACCGCGCCGCGAGCCGTTCGTGATCCTCGGCCCTCCCGGCGTCGTGCAGCTGCTGCGCACGCTGGCTGAGGGGTACGGCGACTGGCTGCTCGATCCCGGCTTCCCGATCGGCATTCTCGACGTGCGCGACGGCGAGCCGTTCCCGCTGAACGCCGATGTCAGTCTCGAGACGTTCCCGGTGCCGCACACGACGGAGAGCGTGGCGCTCTCGCTGGTCGCGCCTGAGGGACGTCTCGTGTACACCGGCGATACCGGGCCCAGCTCCGAGCTGGCCCGCTGGGCCGGCGGCTGCGACCTGCTGTTGGCGGAGTGCTCGCTGCCCGAGGCGAGAGCGATGGACACCCATCTCACTCCCGAACGTGCCGGGGAGCTGGCGAAAGAGGCGGCCGCCAAGCGCTTAGTCTTGACGCACTTCTATCCCCCTGTAGAAACTTCGGACCCGGCAAAGCTCGCCGCCACGCGCTTTCGCGGGCCGGTCACCGCCGCGAACGACGGCGATCGCTTCACCATCGGAGATGGGAGACGCTAGTTGTGCTGATCGTGATGCGTCATGGCGCTACGCGCGACGAGGTCGACAAGGTCATCTCTGTCATCGAGGAGATGGGCTATCAGGCGCAGCCCATGCCCGGGGTGCAACGCACCGCGGTCGGTCTCGTCGGCAACGATGGGCGCGTCGACGCCTCGCGCCTCGAAGGCTTGCCCGGCGTCCATGAGGTCATTCACGTCTCTCAGCCGTACAAACAGGTCAGCCGGGAATGGAAAGCAGATCCCACCGTCGTCCGCTTGGCAGGCGGCGTGGCGTTCGGCGGCACCGAAGTCGTCGCGATCGCAGGCCCCTGCTCCGTCGAAAACGAGCGGCAGATCGTCGAAGCAGCGCGACAGGTAAAAGAAGCGGGCGCGGTGGTGCTGCGCGGCGGCGCGTGGAAGCCCCGCAGCTCCCCCTACTCGTTCCAGGGATTGGGCAAGCCGGGCCTGCGGCTGCTGGCCAAGGCCCGCGAGGAAACGGGCTTGTTGATCTGCACCGAGGCGATGGACGAAACCGGGCTCGGCTGGGTCGCCGAGACTGCGGACATCGTGCAGATCGGCGCGCGCAACATGCAGAACTTCTCGCTCCTCAAGGTCGCCGGACGCTGCGGCAAGCCGGTGCTGCTCAAGCGCGGCATCAGCGCGACGGTGCAGGAGCTGCTGCTGTCGGCGGAGTATTTACTGGCCGAGGGCAATCACGACGTGATTCTGTGTGAGCGCGGCGTGCGCGGCTTCGATCCCGCCACGCGCAATCTGTTCGATCTCACGGCGATTCCGGTCGTGCACAAGCTGTCGCACCTGCCGATCATCGCCGATCCGTCACACGGCACGGGCCTGCGCGACAAGGTGATCCCGATGGCGCGCGCGGCGGTCGCGGCCGGCGCCGACGGCATCATGGTGGAAGTGCACCCCAACCCCGAGGAAGCGCTGTCGGACGGCGCGCAGTCGCTGTTCCCCGATCAGTTCGCGCAGCTGATGCGTGAGGTCAGAATCATCGCTGAGGCGATTGGGCGGCGGGTCGCTGAACCAGCTGCGGTGGGGGCTTGAGAATCAAGCTGTTGGAATGTTGGAAAGTTGGAATGATCATGCTCCTTCCAACATTCCAACCGTCCAACCTTCCATCCCAGGATCCGGCACCGATTCTTGATCGCGCCTCCGCATCCTTCGACACGGTCCGTACCCTCGCGGCCGACTTCGTCCAGATCATCGACAACCCGATGCTTGGCGATCCCGATACGACCCGCGGCAAGCTGTTTCAGCGCCGGCCGAACTACTTTGCCATGCGATTTACCGACCCCAAAAATGACCGCATCGTGGCCGATGGGCGACGCCTCTGGCTCTACACACCGAGTACTACGCCGGGCCAGGTGATCCGCACGGCGATCCCCGGCACGGGCACGACCGGTCCCAATCTGATCGGGCAGTTTGTCGAGCATCCACGGGAGCGCTACACCGCGCGATATGTGCGCGCCGATTCGTTGCCCGATGGAGCGATGGATGTGATCATGCTGACCCCGCGCGCGAGCGACCTGCCATACTCCGAAGCGATCGTGTGGATTGCGAAGCAGGACGGGTTGGTGCGGCGGATCGAGATTGTCGAGGATTCTGGCCAGCGGCGGACGATTACGCTGCAGCAGCTCGCGGTGAATCAGGCAATTTCTGCCCGAGAATTCAGATTCTCCCCGACTTCTGGCGTACGCGTGGTAGATCAGTAGTCCCGGACGCTCCTCAAGGCTTCAGATGACGGGGCGCCCGGCCCCTGAGGGCTGGCCGGACGCCCGCACATCATCGTGCTACGGTTCGGACGGTTGGGTAGGTTGCGGTGGGTAGGAACAAAAGCCGTCCGATGAGCAGTTTGGATTCGGCTGGTTCTCGTCGCCATAGAAGTAGTGCGGATCACCGCTGCCGGCGGCGCAGCAATCAAATGAAACCGGGCAGTACCAAGTGTCATCCTCCCAGTAGGCCTGCAAACCAGGGTCAAGGGCGTATGAAGCGGTGCAGGCTTCGGGAGGCGTCGTACAGTTGGGTTCGGGCTGCGCGTCGCCGATGTTCGTCGTGCGCTCAATGCAGCACGCGTTGCCGTCCCAGTCCGGCCGATCCCAGCAGGTGTCGTACGAGCACGACCACCGGGCTTTCCCTGTCGCGACGTACGCCTGCCGCAGCCGCGGCGGAGTCGTTTCGAAGTGCCGCTCGCAGAACGGGCACTGATAGTCGGTGAACTCCACGATGACCACGCGTGCCGCGGGATCACCGGCAACGGGCCCGCTTCCCATCGAGACGGTGGCCGTATCGCGACCCGCGGGTCGCGCTGCGCTGGTGAGGCGGTTCGTGACCGCGGTCAACGTAACGGCGAGACTGTCTACGCGGCGCTCGAGCTGAGCGAGCCGCCGGTCGCTGGCGCATGCCACGACGGAAACGCAGCCGACGAGCAGCGTCGCAGATGCGCGGAGCCATCGCAGTTGGAGTGTCATACAAAAGCAATCGCCAGCAGCGCCCGTCGCCGCTATGTCGTCGCGTGCGCGCGAGTCGCTAGGCACTGTGACGTTTCGTGCGGCGTCTGCGAGGAGTGCCCAAGAGGTTTGCGTCGCGCGCGTGCAACATCGTCTGTTTGTGCGGTGTAGGATGTGCCACGCTGACACGTCGCATGGCCGAGGCCGGAGAATCCCGATGCCGCCGCTTCCCGTTGCGCTGACGATGTCCGTGGCATTGCCGTGGCTTTCGCCCC
>DASPXJ010000106.1:0-14197 GCA_035637355.1 Gemmatimonadales bacterium | reverse complement strand
GCCGCCTAACGAGAATTAGGCTGACCTGTATAAATCAAGCTGACCTCACTCCTGTCACTACGAAACACCACTCATCGACCTCAGGGAAGCAAATAGGCTGGTCAGCCTAAATGCAATATCCCAGCAGAAGCAGCCCTCATCGATTCCTGAGCTCCACCTCCGACACGATGAATCCAAACGCCGGCCAGCCACCCGACGCGACCGAGCGCTCGAACCACGCGCGCGCGCGTGCCGTATCGCCGCGCACCAGGTACCAGTTCCCGATCCCGTAGCTCAGCGTGGCGATCTGGATGTCGCTGGTATCGGCCGGCGTGAAGACGGAGTCCGGCGAGACCTCACCGCGATACAAGCGCAGCCGCTGCGTGTAGGCGTTGCCGCCCGGCGGCATGTCGGGGTGCCGATCGAGCAAGGCCTGCGCTTCCGCGCTACGCCCGGCCCGCGACAGCGACATCCACAGCCAATCCGTCGCCCCCGAGCGCTCGGCGGAATCGGGCGCGATGGGCAACGCTTGGGTGAACGCCAGGGCGCCGCCCGCAAAATCGCGGCGCGCGAACCGCACGATGCCGAGGTGATACCAGATGCCGTAGATCGTGCTGTCCAGGCGCGCGCCGCGCGTGAGATCGTCCATCGCCTTGTCGAACTGCCGCGTCGACAGGTAGCGATGCCCACGCCAGCGATAGAGCAGCGCGTTATTTGGCGCGATCTTGAGACCGCGCGTGAATGTGGCGATCGCTTCCTTATACTGGCGCATGCCCGATTGCGCGACGCCCAGCGCAATGATGCGATCGATGTTGCGCGGATCCGTCGCGAGCGCGCTCTCGGCGCGCGCGATGGCGCCGGTATCTTGCTGCGAGCGATACTCGACGCCCGCCGGGGAGCGGTATTCGACCGATTGCAGCAGGCAAAGTGGAGCAAGTACGCTGAGAAGCATGGGCAGAGGCACCTAACCTACCGCTCCCTGGGACCCTCCGACATACCGCACCCGGCAGATCTGCGAGGCAGAGAGCTCCCCTTCGTAGCTGACGGTAAAGGCGTACTCGCCGGAATCGGTGAACACGCTGAACAACGTGTCCGGCAACAGGGTAACGCGTCGCACGCTCTCAAATCGCTTCGCTCCATACGGCACCAGCACGACCGACTTCCCGTTCGGCGTGAACACGGTCAACTGGGTGCCATGCGGCACGCTCATGTCCAGGACCAGCTCCGTACCTGGTTGCAGCCGCTCGGGTGCACAGACGAGGCCCGGGCGCGGATTGGGGAACGGCCACTGCCCCGGCACGAGCAGCTCGAACATGAGAAACCCGCCCGCCAACACCGCTGGGAAGACGAACCCGATGACCCAGGCCGTTCCATAGACACGCAGCGTGGTGTCCAGCACGGTCTCCTCGTCCTCGCGCTCGGCGGCGGCGCGCCGGTTCTCGAAAAACCTCGTGGTCTCCCAATACAGCACGAACAGCATCAATGGGATGACGAGGCGGCCGACGTCGTCACGGATGGCCGGGTTGGCGTAGGCGAGGAGAAAAGCGGCGCAGGAGAGATCGGAGACGACTTGGCCGCCGGCGCGGAACGCGCCGACGCGGCGACAGCAGCAGCGCGATCATCGCCCCCGCGAGCAGCGTGCGCGCGCCGACGTATACCAGCGTGCTATTCCATATTCCCATGGGGACGGACAGGGAGGGATTCGAACCCTCGATACCCTTGCGGGCATACCGGTTTTCGAGACCGGCGGTTTCAACCGCTCACCCACCTGTCCAAACTGATAGACGCACAGACGCAGCAGACGCAACAGACGCAGCAGGACTGCCAAGGCGGACAGGGTGGGATTCGAACCCACGTAACGGTTGCCCGTTAACACGCTTTCCAAGCGTGCGCCTTCAGCCACTCGGCCACCCGTCCTGAGACGCCGAGAAAAGCTAATCAGGCACCGCGCAGCTTACCACGGTCCACCTTGCCGAGATGCGTTCGCGGCAGCACATCGAGAAAGCGAACCGCGCGTGGCGCTTTGTAGGGTTCGAGCCGTTCTCGCGCGAATGCCTGCAACTCCTCCGCGAGACCCTCGCGCTGCTCGGTCGCCACTACGAAAGCGTGCGGTTTGGTGAGGCCACTCGCGTCCTCGATTCCAACGACCGCGACCTCTTTCACCAGCGGGTGTTGCAACAGGCAGCCCTCCACCTCCTGCGGCGCGAGCCACTTGCCGCCCACCTTGAGCAATTCGTCGGCGCGGCCGCAGTAAGTGAAATAGCCCTCCGCATCGCGACGGATGAGATCGCCGGAGACATACCACTCGCCGCGAAACGCCGCCTTGGTCTTGTCCATCTGCTGCCAGTAGCCGATCGCCCGGGAATCGCCGCGCACCCAGAGCATGCCGACTTCGCCGTCCGCAAGATCGTGACCGAGATCGTCGCGCACCCGCACGTCGAAGCCGGGCACGACCGTGCCGATGGTGCCCGGTTTCACCGCCCCCGGTCTGTTCGAGATGAAGATGTGCCACATCTCGGCGGTGCCGAGGCCATCGAGCAGCTCCACACCGAACGTCTGCTTCCACCGCTCGTACAATTCCACGGGGAGCGCTTCCCCGGCGGACGTCGCACAGCGCAGCGATGAAAAGTCCTGCTGCGCGGCATCCGGGTGTGCGACCATCTGATTGACCATCGTCGGCACGTTCACCAGCACCGTCGGCCGGAATTTGCGGATCTTCTCAAACAGCGTCTCGGCGGTGCTCTTTTCCGGAAACAGCGCGCTCGCCGCGCCGACGGAGAACGGGAAAAACAGGTTCGAGCCCGTGGCGTAGCCGAAGAACAGCTTCGGGACCGCGAGCGTGATGTCGCGCTCGGTGAGGCCGAGGACCCCCTGGCCGTAGCAGACGGTGGTGTTGGCGAACGAGCCGTGGCTTTGCACGACGGCCTTCGGTTTCCCTGTCGTGCCGCCCGAGAACAGCCAGATCGCGGCGTCGTCGCGATGGCTGGGGAAGGTCTCGAGCGCCGGGGGCGCGCCCTCGAGCGCGCGCGTCGTCGACGCTTCCCCCACTACGATGATCTGTTTGAGATACAAGCCCGCCGCCGCGCGGGCCGCCTGAAATGGCGGCGCGGTATGGCGGTGCACCAGTGCCACGCTGGCGCGGGTGTAGCCGTAGAAGTATTCGATCGCATCGACGGCGAGCTGCGGGTTGACCATCACCACGACCGCGCCAACTTTGAGTGTGCCGAACAGCGCCGCCACGAACTCCGGCCCGTCGGGCAGCGCGATGATGACCCGTTGTTCGGGCTCCACGCCGGCGCTCGCGAGCAGATGACCGAAGCGGTTCGCGAGCGCCTGCACCTCACGGTAGGTGTGCGTGCCCTGGTCCCCCTCCGTCAGCAGCGCCGGCCGGTCGCCCCTTCCCTCCCGGACGCGCGCGTCCAACAACCAATCAGCGATGTTCAAACGTTCGGGGAGATTCTTGGTCATGTATCCTCATATCGTGTTTCGCGCGCTAGACAAAGAGGGATTCTGATGCCGGTACATGAGCTGGCGCAACTCACCTGGGAAGAAGTGCGCGATCTCGACCGCGCACGCACGATGGTCGTGCTACCGGTCGGTGCGATCGAGGCGCATGGACCGCATTTGCCGCTCGACACCGACGTCGTGATCGCGACGGCGATGGCGCGCGACGGCGCACGCAAACTCGCGGCCCACGGAGGGGAGCGCACGGTCCTCATCCTGCCGGCGCTCGCGTACACGGCGGCGAGCTTTGCGGCCGCGTTCCCGGGCACGCTGTCCATCTCCGGCATTACCGTCACCGCAGTCACGGTCGATCTTGCCCGCAGCCTCAGCGAGCATGGCTTCCAACTCCTGGCGATCGCCAATGCGCATCTCGATCCCGAACACCTGACGGCGTTGCACGAAGCGGTGCAGCTCGCGCGCGCCGATCGCCTGCTGCCGATCGTCTTCCCCGATCTCACGCGCCGGCCCTGGGGGGGGGGCTTACGCCTGGGCGACGAATTCAAGAGCGGCGCCTGCCACGCCGGCCGGTTCGAAAGCTCGATCGTGATGAGCGCGCAGCCGGAGCTCGTGCGCGACTCGATCCGGCGCGCGCTCGCGCCCAATCCCAGCTCGATTTCGCAGGCGATAAAACTCGGCAAGCGCACGTTCGAAGCAGCGGGAGGGCCGCGCGCGTACTTTGGCGACCCCGCCGCGGCGAGCGCGGAAGAAGGGGCCCGGTTGGTCGATGCATTGGGTTCGATCCTCGAGGAGGCGGTCATTGCGGAGATTTGACGGCTCGGTCGCGGTAGTGACGGGAGGCGGTCAGGGCATCGGAGCAGCAGTCGCACGCGCGCTCGCCGCCGAGGGCGCGGCCATCGTGGTGGCTGCCCGCAGTGCCGACCCAATCGAGAAGGTGGCCGCGGAGATTCGCGACGGAGGTGGCAAGGCGTGGGCGGTGCGATGCGACGTGACGGATGCCGCCAGCGTCCATAGCCTCGCCCAGGCGGCAGCTCGGCGGGCGGGCGTGGTCGACATCCTCGTCAACAATGCCGGCGCCGCACACAGCGCGCCGCTCGCCAAGATCACACTCGAAGACTGGAATCGCGTGCTCGCCGTGAATGCGACCGGTACGTTTCTCTGTACCCAGGCTTTCGTCCCGGCGATGCTCATGCGCAAGAAGGGATCGATCGTCAACGTCGCATCGGTCGCCGGACTGGCGGGCGCCCGCTATATAGCGGCATACGCGGCCGCCAAGCATGCCGTCATCGGCCTCACGAGGAGCGTCGCAGCGGAGCTCGAGGGCTCTGGCGTCACGTGCAACGCTGTCTGTCCCGGCTACGTCGATACCGACATGACCAAAGAGTCCGTCGCGCGTGTTGTGGCCAAGACCGGGAAGGACGCTGGTGATGCATTGGCGGCAATGCTCACCTCGGCGGGACAGAAGCGACTAATTACGGTGGAGGAAGTGGCGCAGGCGGTGCTCAGGCTGTCTGAGCCTCGCGGCGCGCGTCCCAATGGCAAGGCTGTCACGATCGCAGGGTAATGGGGGAAGAGGGACGGGGGACGAGGGAAGAGGAATGAACTTCGAGATCATCAATCCGAAGAGGTTTGGTGCGCGGCCCAGCGGCTGGAATCACGGCATGCTGGCCGAGCAAGGCGGGCGTATTCTGTTCGTCGCGGGGCAGATCGTGCCCGTGGGCGATTTCGTCGCGCAGTGGGACGGCGCGCTCGGTCGCGTGATGGAAGTGGTGCGTGCGGCGGGCGGCAAACCGGAGAACGTGGGCCGCATGGTCGTGTATCTGACGGACCGCCCGGCGTATCTCGCCAACCTCACGCCGCTCGGCGAAGTTCACCGCAGGCACATGGGCCGCCACTATCCCGCGATGGCCGTCGTCGAGGTGAAGTCGCTGGTGGACTCCAAAGCGTTGGTGGAGATCGAAGCGGTGGCGGTGCTATGAGCTATCGGCTATCGGCTATCGGCTATCAGGTGGACGCGACGACGCAGGTCGCCACCATTACGCTGAATCGCCCCGAACGGCTGAACGCCTTGACGTTTGAGGTCTACAAGGAGCTCCGCGATCTATTTCGAGCGCTCGATACCGACCCCGAAGTGCGAGCGATCATCATCACGGGCGCGGGGCGCGCGTTCTGCTCGGGCGGCGACGTGGAGGACATCATCGGCGCCCTCCTGGGCCGCGATCTCAACGCGCTCCACGAGTTCACGCAGCTCACCTGCGACCTGATTCTCGCGATGCGGCGCTGCCGCCGGCCGATCGTCGGCGCCTTGAACGGCACGGTCGCCGGCGCCGGCGCAGTCATCGCGGCGGCGTGCGACATCCGCATCGCCGCGGAGTCGGCGAAGATCGCCTTTCTCTTCACCAAGGTGGGCTTGTCGGGCGCCGACATGGGGGCGGCGTGGCTGCTGCCCCGCATCGTCGGCCAGGGGCACGCAAGCGAAATGCTGCTCACCGGAGACTTCGTCGGCGCGAAACGCGCCTACGAGATCGGACTCTACAATCGCGTCGTGCCGCAAGCGCGGGTCTTGCCTGAGGCGCGCGCCATCGCCGAGCAGCTCGCGCGCGGCCCCTCCGCGGCGCTCGGCGTCACGAAACAGGCGCTCGAGGCCGAGGCGTCGCTCGACTTCGAGGCCGCGCTCGCGTACGAGGCCGAGGTTCAGGCCCAGCTGATGCAGGGGCCGAACTTCCGGGAAGCGCACGAGGCGTTCCGCGCCAAACGCGATCCCAAGTTCATGTAATGGTCGACACCGCGCCGATCCGGGCGTTTCTCGACGACACGCACATCGCGCTCGCCGAGCGCGTGAGCGACTTCGCGACAGGCGTGCTTGCGCCGCTGGCCGAGCCGCCCGACGACGCAGCAGCCCGCCTCCAGGCGCGCGACCTGCTCGGCAAGCTCGGGGCCGCCGGCTGGTTCGCGCCGATCCACGCACAGGATTGGCGCGCCTGCTGCATCATCCGCGAGGCACTCGGCGCGGCATCACCGCTCGCCGATGCCGTCTTTGCATTGCAGGCGCTCGGCACCGTTCCGATGCTGCTCTCCGGCAACGACGCGATGCGCAAACGCTGGGTCGAGCCGGCGATGCAGGGCCGCGCCATGGCGTCGTTCGCGATGACCGAGCCCGACGCCGGCTCCGACGTCGCGTCCCTCGGCGCGACCGCCACGCCCGATGGCGACGGGTACCTCCTTTCCGGCACGAAGACCTTCATCTCGAACGCGGGGATCGCCGACTTCTATACCGTGTTCGCGACCACCGATCGGTCCAGGCGCGACAAGGGGATCGGCTGCTTTGTGGTCGCCGCGGACACGCCCGGCATACGACTGGTGCGGTCGCTGCGTCTGTCGGCGCCGCACCCGCTCGGCGAGATCGCCTTTGAAAAGGTGCGCCTCGTCGGAGAATGCCGGCTCGACGTTGCAACCGGCGGCGAGGGGGAGGGGGGGGGCTTCAAGCTCGGTCTCGCGACGCTCGACTGCGTGCGCGCCACCGTCGGCGCGGCGGCCTGCGGGATGGCGGCGCGCGCGCTGGCGGAGGCGCTTGCGCACGCGAAATCGCGCCACCAGTTCGGAAAGCCGCTGGCCGATTTCCAGCTGATTCAGCAGAAACTGGCCCGGATGGCGACCGATCTCACGGCCGCGCGGCTGCTGGTCTATCGCGCCGCTTGGGAGAAAGACCGCGGGGCGCCCCGCGTCACGCTGGAAGCGGCGATGGCGAAGGCGTTCGCCACGGAAGCGGCGCAGCGGATCGTCGATGATGCGGTGCAGATCCTGGGGGGGCGCGGAGTGCTCGCGGATCATCCGGTGGACCGCTTGTACCGCTCCGTGCGGGCACTGCGTATCTACGAGGGCACGACGGAAATCCAACAGCTCATCATCGCCGGACAGCTCCTCAAGTGAAAATCGTCGCAATCGGAGGCGGGCCGGCGGCGCTGTACTTCGGGATCCTGATGAAGAAGGCGGACCCCGCCCACGAGATCACGATCATCGAGCGCAACCAGCTCGACGACACGTTCGGCTTCGGCGTCGTTTTCTCCGACGCGACCCAGAACAATCTGGCCGCCGCGGATCCCGAGACGTACGACGCGATGGCCAGCCAATTCGCGCATTGGGACAACATCGACGTGCACTATCGCGACCAGGTGATCACGTCGAGCGGGCACGGCTTCAGCGGCCTGTCGCGCCGCGCCCTGCTCGCTGTGCTGGGACGGCGTTGCAAAGCGCTCGGCGTCTGCGTGGAGGTTGGCAAGGAAGTCGCCGATCCGGTCGTGTACCGCGGCGCCGACCTGCTGCTCGGCGCCGATGGCTTCAACAGCGTCGTGCGCAAACGCTACGCCGCGTTGTTTCAGCCCGCGATGGACGAGCGCCCCAACCGTTTCGTCTGGTTGGGCACGACCCGGCCCTTCCCCGCCTTCACGTTCTACTTCAAGCGCGACAAGCACGGCTTATGGCGCGTGCATGCTTATCAATATGAACAGGGGCACTCGACCTTTATCGTCGAGGCGACGGAAGCGATGTGGCGCAGCGCCGGCCTCGATCGGGCGAGTGAGGACGACACCGTCGCGTTCTGCGAGCGGCTCTTTTCCGAAGAGCTGCGGGGTCACCGCCTCCTCAAGAACCGCTCGCTGTGGCGGCACTTCATCACCGTGAAAAACGCCGCCTGGTCGCATGAGAACGTCGTCCTCGTGGGCGATGCGGCGCACACCGCCCATTTCTCAGTGGGTTCGGGCACGAAGCTCGCCATCGAGGATGCGATCGCCCTGGCCGGAGCCCTGCAACGGGAGCCCGATGTGCCGGCGGCGCTCGCCGCGTATGAAGCCGAGCGGCGTCCGGCCGTGGAGAGCCTGCAGCGTGCCGCGCAGGTGAGCCTGCAATGGTTCGAGGATACCGAGCGGTACATGGACCTCGAGCCGCTGCAATTCGCGTTCAATCTGCTGACGCGCTCGTTACGAATCACGCACGACAACCTGAAAGTTCGCGACCCCAAGTTCGTCGAGTCGGTCGATCGTTGGTTTGCGGCGACCCCTCCCCCGTCCCCCGTCCCCCCTCCCATGTTCACGCCGTTCAGGTTGCGCGATCTCGTGCTGGTCAATCGCGTCGTCGTCTCGCCGATGTGTCAGTACTGCGCCGACGACGGCATGCCGAACGACTGGCACCTGGTGCATCTCGGCAGCCGCGCCGTCGGGGGCGCGGGCCTCGTGTTCAGTGAAATGACGGACGTGTCGCGCGAAGGGCGGATTTCGCCGGGTTGCACCGGGATGTACAAACCCGAGCACGTCGCGGCGTGGCAGCGCATCGTCGATTTCGTGCACATGAACAGCGACGCGAAGATCGCGATGCAGCTGGGCCACGCCGGCCGCAAGGCGTCGACGCAGCGCATGTGGGAGGGCATGGACGAGCCGTTGCCGGACGGCAACTGGCCCATCATCTCCGCCTCTCCCCTTCCTTATTATCCGCACAGCCAGGTCCCCAAGGAAATGACGCGGGCGGACATGGACGAGGTGAAAGACGACTTCGTGCGCGCGGCGAAGATGTCGAATGAGGCGAGGTTCGATCTGCTCGAATTGCACTTCGCGCACGGCTACCTGCTCGCGAGCTTCATCTCGCCGCTCACGAACACGCGCACCGACGCGTACGGCGGCTCGCTCGAGAATCGCATGCGTTTCCCGCTCGAGGTGTTCGACGCCGTGCGCGCCGTGTGGCCCGATCGCAAGCCGATGTCGGTGCGGATTTCGGCCGTCGACTGGGCGCCGGGCGGGATGCAGCCGGCCGACGCAGTCGAGGTCGCCCGCCTGCTCAAGGCGCATGAGTGCGACATCACCGACGTCTCCGCCGGTCAGACCGTGGCCGATGCGAAGCCGCAGTACGGCCGCCAATTTCAGACGCCGTTCGCCGACCGGATTCGCCATGAAGTGGGGATCGCCACGATGGCGGTGGGCAACATCTCGTCGTATCAGGACGTCAACACGATCCTCGCGGCGGGTCGCGCCGATCTCTGCGTGCTGGCGCGGGCGCACCTGTGGGATCCGTACTGGACCCGCCATGCCGCTTATGAACAAGGGTATCCGCTTGCCTGGCCAGATCCGTATGCGACGCTGAATCGGTATAAGCCGCGAACCTAGAGGAGTCGGGAGTCAGGAGTCAGGATCTGGGCAGCATTCCCTGGCTCCCGACTCCAGACTCCCGATTCCGGGATAAACATGACCGTCACTTACTCGAGTTACCTGAAGCTCGATCAGCTCCTGTCTCTCCAGGCGCCGCGCCCCGGTGAGCTGGAGCACGACGAGACGCTGTTCGTCATCATCCACCAGGTGTACGAGCTGTGGTTCAAGGAAGTGCTGCACGAGCTCGACTATCTCCAGCAGCTGCTGCGCGCCAACGATACCCCGCTCGCCGCTGCCACTCTGAAGCGAATCCTGACCATCCTCAAGACGCTCGTTGCGCAGATTGATGTACTCGAGACGATCACGCCGCTCAACTTCCTCGCGTTCCGCGACCGGCTCGAATCGGGGAGCGGCTTTCAGTCGTCGCAGTTTCGCGAGATCGAGTTCATTCTCGGCAAGAAGGGCCGGGGGTCGTTCGAACGATACCCCGAAGGAAGCGTGAGCAGAGATAGAGTTCAGGCTCGATTCAATCAACCCACATTGTGGGACGCGTTCCTTCATTATCTAGCGGCAAACGAATACCGAATACCGAAAACCTTGCTTCAACGCGACTACACCAAGTTCTACGAACCGTCGCCTGAAGTGCAGCGGATCCTGATCGAGGTCTACAAGCAGAACCCCACCGTCGCGCAGATCGCCGAGCGGCTGGTCGATCTCGACGAAGGATTCATGGAGTGGCGTTATCGCCACGTAAGAATGGTGCAGAGAACAATTGGGACCAAACCAGGAACCGGAGGCTCAGCAGGTGCTGAGTATCTCCTCACGACTCTGAATCAGCCCGCGTTCCCCGACCTTTGGGCGATTCGCGCCGAGTTGTGATCGATCCACAGCAGCTCGCAAAACACTACAGCCGCTTTCGAGTCACCGAGCGGATCCTCCTCACCGGCCACTCTCACCAGGCGTGGCCCGATGTCGGCTTCGAGGCGCAGTCGCAGGCCTGGCTCGATACCGCCAAGCACGTCGACGACGTGTGGGACCTCGCGTTCGCCAAGGCCGACGAAGTGCGGCGCGGCTTCGCGCGACTGCTCGACGTTTCCCCGGACCAGATTGCGCTCGCCGCAAACACCCATGAGCTGGTCGTGCGGTTCCTGTCCGCATTGCCGCTGCGCAAGCGTCCCAAGCTGATCACGACCGATGCCGAGTTTCACACGATCCGCCGGCAGCTCGACCGGCTCGCCGAGGAAGGGATCGAGGTCGTCAAGCTCCCTGCCCTGCCCGCCGCAACGCTCGCCGAGCGCCTCGCGAAAACGGTGGACGACCGCACCGCGGTGGTCCTGGTCTCGGCCGTGCTCTATACCAACGCCCACGTCGTCCCGAACCTCAAAGCCGTAGTCGTTGCGTGCCAGCGGGTCGGAGCCGAGTTCCTGGTGGACGCGTACCATGCCTTGAACGTCATTCCCTTCTCCCTGAAGAAGGAAGGACTGGAGCAGGCGTACGTCGTTGGCGGCGGCTACAAGTATTGCCAGCTCGGCGGCGGCAATGCCTTTCTGCGAATGCCGGCTGACTGCGACCTGCGACCGGTGATCACGGGGTGGTTCAGTGAGTTCACCGAGCTCACTAAGCGCCCGTCCGGTAAGGTGGAGTACGGCCCCGGCCCGGCGCGGTTCGCCGGCGCGACCTACGACTACACGAGTCATTATCGCGCCGCCGCGGTGTTCGCGTTCTTCGAACAGCAGAAGCTGACGCCCGCGGAATTGCGCGAGCTGAGCCAGCACCAGGTCGGGCAGCTTCTAAAGGGCCTTGGGCACGATCCCCAAGTTCCCCTCACGGCGATCGGCGGTTTTGTGTCGTTTCGCGCGCCCCGCGCGCCCCATACTGCCCAGTTACAGCAGGCATTGCGGCAACAGAACATCTGGACCGATTATCGGGGCGATCTGCTCAGGCTCGGCCCGGCCCCATATGTCACGGATGGGCAACTGGCCACGGCGACGGCGGCTCTCCGCGAGGCTGCAGCGCACCGGTCCTGATATATATTGGTCGCCGTAGCCACTCCATGACGAGGACGGCGACATGATTTTCCAAAAGTTCGTCACCGTAATTCGCGCGTTCTTCAACAGCATCGCCAACGCCCTGTGGGAGCGCGACCCCATCGCCATCATGCGGCTCGAATACGACCGCTCCGTCGAGCAGCTCCAGGAAGGCCGCAAAGGCCTGGAGCTCTATCGCGGGCTGGTCGAGCGCGTCGTGCGACAAACGACCATGGGCAAGTCCCAGGTCGACAAGCTGAAGGCCGAGGTGAAAGCCTACCTCAAGGCGGGCGATCGCGAGACCGCCGGCAAGTTCGCGCTGCAGCTCCAGAAGGCGGAGGGCGACCTCGCGCAGAACCAGGAGCAGCTCAAGCTCCACGAGGAGGCGTACGAGAACAACCTCAAGAAAATCCAGTACGCCAACAAGCAGCTCGCCGAAGTGCGCGAGAAAATCGAGCGCTACAACGCCGATCTCAAGATGACGGCGGCCGAAGCCGAGATCGCGCGCATCGCAGGCGACCTGAACTTCGACGTGACGACCGACTTCGGACAAATCGAGCAGATCATCCAGCAGAAAATCGATACCAACCGCGGCAAGGTACGGGTCGCGGCCGATCTCTCCTCGCGCGGGGTCGCCGATATCAAGGCGCGCGAGCGCGTCGAATCGCAGCTCGCGGAGGACGTGTTGCAACAGTACGAGGTGGAGCTCGGCCTCAAGTCGCCCGAGACGACGCCCGTAGTCGAGGGCAATAAGAACCTCGGCCCGGCCACCGACAAGAACTCCTGACGGAGCGCATAACCATGGCGAACGGAAGACCCAGGGGCGCATTCTACGTCGTCCTGCTGCTCGTCATCGCGGGCCTGGTGTATCTGGGCCTGCACCGCTACGGCGGCAAGCAAGGCGGGCTCGGATCGCTCATCAACCCCTCGGAGACCTCGCATACCGAGGCGAGCGACACGAGCACCGTCACGACGGCCAAAGAGTACACCTACGTCCCCGCGCAGCGCCTGCCGCCGGTCCGCGGCATTTCGAACTACAAGCCGCTCACCAACCGCACCGTGCGCATGGCGCTCAACGTGTGGGCCGGGTGGGCGCCGGTGATCTACGCGAATGGCGGCTTCAAGGCCGGCAAAGTCTGGCACACGCCGAGCGGTCAGGACTTCAAGGTCGAGCTGGTGCTGATCGACGATCCCGTCGCGATGCGCGACGCCTACGCCGCCGGCAACCTCCACATCGGCTGGGCCACGCTCGACATGATCCCGCTGTTCGTGGAGCAGCTGCGCCGCGACTCGCGCACCATGCCGCGGGTGTTTCAGCAGATCGACTACTCCAACGGCGGTGACGGCATCGTCGCGCGCGAAGCCGTCCGCAACATCGGCGACCTGCGCGGCAAGACGATCGTGCTGGCGCAGAACTCCCCGTCGCACTACTTCCTCTTGAACTCTCTCATCGACGCCGGGCTGCAGCCGGGCGACGTCGAGCTCAAGTTCACGCAGGACGCCTTCCAGGCGGCGGCCGCATTCAACGCCGACAAATCGATCGCCGCTGCAGTGAGCTGGTCGCCGGACATTTACAACCTGTCAAAGGTGCGCGGCAATCGGCTGCTCGTTTCGACGCAGACCGCCAACAAGTTGATCGCCGACGTCTGGTTCGCCCGCGCCGACTTCGCCAAGGACCATCCCGACATCATCGAGGGGCTGGTGCGCGGCATCTTCGATGCGATGGAGGCGTTGAAGACGCAGACGGCCAAGCAGGAGGCGGCGCAGCTGATGGCAACGGGATATTCGATTCCCGCGACAGACGCGCTCTCGATGCTCGGCGACGCCCACTCGACCAACTGGGCCGAGAACCGCGAGTTTTTCGTCAACGCGAACAATCCGGCAAACTTCGAGCGCACCTGGAACACGGCGTACTTCCTGTACCGGCGCGTCGGCATGGTGTCGAATCCGGTGCCGTTCGACCAGGTCATGGACTTCACCGTCATCAAGAAGCTGGGCGCCGAGCCCCGCTACGCGAACCAGCGCAACGAGTACCAGGTGCAGTTCGTGCCGACGACCGCGACCAGCGTGCAGGCCGAAAACACTGAAATCCTCACCAAGACGGTCGTGATTCACTTCTTCCCGAATTCGTGGGACCTGCACAAGAAGGTCATCAGCCAGGTCAACGGGCAGGATCGTGAAGCGCTGTACGACCCGAACGTCGACTTCGTCGTCGACGAGATCGGGCGGCTCGCCGGCCAGTACGGCGCCGCACGCATCGTGATCGAGGGACACACCGACGCCTCGATGAAAGGACAGATCGATCCCGCGGCCGTGAAGGAGCTGTCGACCCAGCGCGCCAACGCCGTGAAGGAAGCGGTGCTGCGGCGTTTCCGCACGCTGCAACCGAACCAGTTCCTGGCGAGCGGCATGGGGTGGGACAAGCCCGCCGATCCGACGGACCCGATGAACAACGCCAAGAATCGGCGCGTGGAAGTGAAGGTGTACCCGCTCGAGGCCACTCACTGAGAGCGCCGTTGTTCGCGCTGCGCGTCTACCCGCGTCCCCTCACCGCGCGGCTCCTGGGACTCGGCGCCATCGCGCTCTGCCTGTTGC
>DASPXJ010000105.1:0-20447 GCA_035637355.1 Gemmatimonadales bacterium | reverse complement strand
TTCCGGGTGGCGAAGGCCATCCGCGACCTGTGCGTGTTCGCCAAACACAACGTCCTGGTAGATCCGCCGTTTTCCCGCATGGACGTGATCACGTGCCGCAACATGCTCATTTATCTCGAGCCGGTATTGCAGCAGCACTTGATGCCGACCCTGCACTACGCCCTCAAATCGTCGGGGGTGCTGCTCCTGGGCGGATCCGAATCCACGGGCGCGTTCGGCGACCTGTTCGATCCCATCGACGGCAAGCACCGCTTCTATGGCCGCAAGCCCAACGCCAGCCGGTTGCCTCCGCTGCTGATCGACCGGACGGCGCTGGACCGGCGCCGCGCATCCCAGGCGATCGCCGCCGATGCGCGCCGCGGCGAGGGCGCGGGGCGCGAAGCGGATCGTATCCTGCTCGCGCGCTACACGCCGCCGGGTGTGCTGGTGACGGAAGATCTCGAGATTCTGCAATTCCACGGCGACACCGGCGCCTATCTGACCCCGCTCGCGGGCAAGGCGTCGCTGAATCTCGTCAAGATGCTCCGTGAGGGTCTGCTGGCGCCCATCCGCGGGGCCATCGCGCGGGCGAAGAAAGACGGCGCCGCGGTTCGCAAGAACGACGTCCGGCTCCAGGGCGACGGCCAACCGCGCAGCGTCGATATCGAAGTCGTGCCGGTCAAGGGGGCGGCCGCCGACCGCGGCGGCTTCCTCGTGCTCTTCCACCAGCGCGCGGCACCCGCGCCGCGTGCCCCGCGCTCGAGCTCCACCCGCGCGTCGGAAAACGAGCTGGAGCAGCTCAAGCAGGAGCTCGCGGCCACGAAAGACTACCTGCAGTCGGTGATCGAGCAGCAGGAGGCGGCGAACGAAGAGCTGCAGTCGGCCAACGAGGAGGTCCAATCGGCGAACGAGGAGCTCCAGAGCATCAACGAAGAGATCGAAACCTCCAAGGAGGAGATGGAGTCGAGCAACGAGGAGCTGGCGACCGTCAACGAGGAGCTGCAGAACCGTAATGCCGAGCTGGGGCGCAGCAACAACGACCTGATGAACCTGCTCGCCAGCGTGCAGATGGCGATCGTGATGCTCGGCCACGACCTCCGGATCCGTCGCTTCACGCCGATGGCGGAGACGATGCTCAACCTGATCCCCACCGACGTCGGACGGCCGCTGAGCGACATCAAGCTCAACGTGGACGTCCCCGATCTCGACGGCATTCTGGTCAACGTGCTCGAGAACGCGCAGCCCGTCCAGCGCGATGTGCAGGATCGGGCGGGACGCTGGTATTCACTGCGCGTGCGCCCCTATCGCACGGCGGAGAACCGCATCGATGGCGCGGTCATCGCGCTCGTCGACATCGACTCGATCAAGACGACGGCCGAATCGCTGCGTCTGGGCGTCGAGCGCCTGCGGATCATGTACGATCGGGCGCCGGTCGGCATTTTCGAAACCGATCTCGCGGGCCGCTTCGAGCGCGTGAACGACAAGTTCTGCGAATTGACGGGCCGGACCCGCGACGCGCTGCTCGCGCTCCGCGCCGAAGACATCACGCATCCCGATGACCTCGCCGCCCACCGTGAGGATTTCGAGCGCGTCCGGAGCGGGGCGGTGCCGTCCACGCGCCGCGAGCAGCGTTATGTCCGCGAGAGCGGCGACGCCGTCTGGGTCGAGCTGCACCGTTTCGCGGTGCCGGACACGCAGGGACGGCCCGCGTTCGACGTCGGGATCGCCGAAGACATCGCGGAGCGCAAGGAGACGGAGACGGAGCTGCGCCGCCGCGAAGCACGGTTTCGCACGCTGATGAACAGCGCCCCGGCGCTGATCTGGGTGACGGGGACGGAAGGCATCGAATACGTGAACCAGGCCTACCTCGAGTTCCTTGGCGTCGAGTCGCAGGAAGTGCTGGGCAACGCCTGGACGTATTTCATGCATCCCGAAGACCGCGACGGGTGGGCTGCGGCCTACGCGCAGGCGGTCAGCGGGCTGCAGCCGTTCGAGCACCAGTTCCGGTTCCGCCGGGGGGACGGCGAATACCGCTGGATGATGAGCGTCGCGCTGCCGCAGTTCGGGCCCGCCGGCAAGTTTGCCGGGTACACGGGCGCCTCCTTCGATATCACGTCGTTGAAATCGGCCGAGGTGAGCCTGCGGACCGCCGACGAGCGCAAGGACGAGTTCATCGCGATGCTGGCGCACGAGCTGCGCAATCCGCTCGCCCCCATCACCAACATCGTGCAGATAATGCGGGCGCAGCAGCTCGACGCGAAGACCCTGACCTGGGCGCACGAGGTGCTCGATCGCCAGCTGCGCAACATCGGACGCATGGTCAACGACCTGCTGGACGTCTCGCGCATCAGCCACGGCAAGATCCAGCTGCACCCCGAGCGCGTCGAGCTCACGGAGCTGGTGGCTCGCGCGGTCGACGCGCTGCGCGCAACGATCGAGGCCGGGGAGAAGGAGATCACGATCGAGCTGCCGGCGGCGCCCGTCGTCATGGTCGCCGACCCGGTCCGGCTCGAGCAGGTGATCGGCAATCTCGTGCATAATGCCGTGAAGTTCACCCCGCAGGGCGGGCACATCTCCGTCCGCACCACGGTGAACGATGGCGGCACTGCGGTCGCGATCAGTATTCGCGACGACGGCGACGGAATCGCCAGCGACGCGTTGCCCCGGGTCTTCGATCGTTTCGTGCAGGGCAATACGTCCCTCGATCGCGCCCAGGGCGGCCTCGGAATCGGCCTCTCGCTGGTCCGCGGCCTCGTGGAGCTGCATGGCGGCACGATCGAGGCGAAGAGCGATGGGCCGGGGCGCGGCAGTGAGTTCATCGTGAGGCTGCCGCTGCGCGGCCTCCCGGCGCCCCAAGCGCAGCCGCCTCCCGCAGAGAGTCGAGCGAGCGGACCACACCGCATTCTCATCGTGGATGACAACGTGGATGCCGCCACCGCGCTCGCCGCCGTGCTGCGGCACGACGGCCACACCGTGACGTTGGCACACTCGGGGCCGATGGGCATCGACACCGCGCGCACGTTCAAGCCCCAGGTGGCGCTGATCGATCTCGGCATGCCGGGGATGAACGGCTTCGAAGTGGCGGAGCGCCTGCGCGCCGCCCACAAGGACCTGCTGTTGATCGCCGTGAGCGGCTACAGCGGCGAGGAGAGCCGGCGGCGCGCGCGCGATGCGCAGTTCGACGAGTACGTCATCAAACCCTTCGATCCGCAGGCCCTCCAAGAGTTGCTCAGCCGCCGCCCGCGGTAATCCTGCTCGCTATTTTTTCCCCGCATCGAGAAGATCGCCGATCAGTCGATTCATGTGTTCGGCCGACCGCCGAATCAGTTCGACGTGCCGCCGGTCGCCGCTCTCGGGTGGCAGATCGCGCTGCAACAGCGCGGCGGCTGTGAGCACGGTGTTCAAGTCGTTGCGGAGTGCATGCGAAATGGCCGCCAGGCTGTCGGTGCGTTTCACGTCTCTCCCACCTTAGCGGACGAACTTCCGGCGGTCGCCTTTGGGCGGAGTCTTCTTGTGGGCGTGCGCCGCGATCTGGAGCCGGCTGTGCAGCGCGAGCTTCTCGAGAATATTGTGCACGTGGCTCTTGACCGTGTAGGTCGCGATGTTGAGCCGCTGCGCGATCTCCTTGTTGGACAGGCCCTCGGCGATCAGATCGGTGATCTGCTGCTCGCGCTTGGTCATGCGCACCGACGCCATCATCGACGTGTTGCGCAGCACGGAGGCCTGTTTGGCGATGTGCGACAGCAGGGTGCCGGTGAGGGCCGCCGGGACGACGTCGCCGCCGTTGGCGACCTGGCGAATCGTGCTGACGAGATCCTCGAGCGCGGCGTCCTTCGCAATGAAGCCATTGGCGCCGCGCTTGATGAAGTCGATGACGTCCTCTTCCTCGGGCAGCATGTCCATCATGATGATGCGCGAATGGGGCGCCGCTTCCTTGATGCTTTCGACCAGGCGCTGGCTGCGGTTACGTCCCAGCGCGGCGTCCACCAGCACCACGTGGGGCTTGTGTTCCTGGAGGCGCTGCAGCGCCGCCGACGCCCCTTCGGCCGACGCGACGACCTTGAACTCCATACGTGAATCCAACAGCGCCGCAAGACCATCACGCAGCAGGCGATTGTCTTCGATGATCAGGATCTGAATTCTCTTACTCATTGTACTGACGGCCCTCGTTCCGGGACGAGAGTACGGTGCGATGACGTGATAGGGTGGCGGGTTCCCCAGCTATTAGTCAAGGGGAGCCCGAAGGTTCCGCTTGCCAATTGGCGGTCCGGGGTGAATGGTTGAAGCGCGCCCCCACGCCCAGGGGAGGGTGGCACCGTGTCTCAGATCCACTGTCACTTTTGTGGCGGTGTTGTCCAGGATCCCACGACAGTCGAGCATCGCCCGCCGCGCGCGAGCGCGCAGTTCGCGCTGCCGCATCAAGCGCCCTGTACCTGCACGCCCCCAGTCGTCTATGAGCACCCGCCCGTGCTGGGCGGGCCCGAGGAAGACCAGACCCCCGAGGGGGAAGGAATTCCGGAGGCGGACACCGGTGGGGAAGCCTGAAAACGAACGCGGCGCTCCGGTCGGAGCGCCGTGTCGCTTCAGGTGCCGTGGGTGTTACAGCTTCACGACGTTCTGCGCCGCGGGGCCCTTCTGGGCCTGCACGATCTCGAACTCCACGCGCTGGCCTTCGGTCAGCGACTTGAACCCTTCTCCCTGAATCGCCGTGTGATGCACGAAGCAGTCCTTGCCGCCGTTTTCCGGGGTGATGAAGCCGAAGCCCTTGGCGTCGTTGAACCACTTCACGGTACCGGTGATGCGTGCCATCTGTCCGTTACTCCCTAGCGTGTACGGTTCCGGCGGCGAGCTGCCTTGCTCTTGCGCCGCCGTTGAACGGCGGGACTCTCGTAGAAGCGTTTCTTCTTCATGTCCTGGAACAGGCCCGCCTTGGTGATCTGGCGGTGGAACTTCTTCAGTACGACCTCCAACCGGTCAGTCTCGTTCAGCGTGACGTGCATCTCGGCCTTCCAGGAGTGAGAGCCTTTACCAGAAACGCGACGAGGACCGCAGGCGGAAGCCCAGGTCCTCGATCAAGTCCACTGGTGTCCAGCACACGGCACCATGCCATGGCCCCTTCGCTCGCCCGAAGGATCATAAGGGCGCAGAATGAAGTCAATGGCCGCGCGCGGTTGTAGGAACGCATCTCAGGATGCAACTTAGTCCCGCCATGCGCCCCCTCCTGCTTCTGTTCGCGCTGCTCGGCGTCGCCTGCAAGCCCCCCCGGTCCGGGAATCCGCCGCCGGTCCGCGCGCCTCGCGATACGTTGCGTGTCGCCCCGCCGGTTGTCGTGCGCGACACCGCACTCGAACAACGCGCCGCACGACTCGAGCTGAAGGTGCTGGAGCAGGAGGCGCAGGTCGACGCGCTCCAGAACCGTCTCGACGACGCGCGCCGCGAGGTGGTGCGCGCCATGGCGAAGCTGCAGTCGCTCGCCACCCGCGCCGAAGCCGCATCCGGCATGGCGGAAGCGGAGATCGCGCTGCAGGCACTGCGGACGAATGGGAACGCGTCGCAGCCGTCGCCGGAGTGGGGGCAGGGGAATCAGCTGCTGCAGCTCGCCGGCGCTGAATTCGACCAGCAGAACTACGCCGGTGCGCTCTACCTCGCGACGGAGGCCAAGAACGCCGTGGCGGCCGGGCAGAGTCGCGTCGGTGACGACGACCGCGAGGGCGCGAGTCGCAAAGGGGAAGTCCCGTTCGCGCTGCCATTGCGGCTCCAGACGACCGGGCGGGCGAACGTGCGCGAAGGCCCGGGCGCCGGCTTCAAGGTGTTATTTACGCTCGAGCAGGGTGTGCCGCTCGTGGCGTACTCGTACGTCGATCAGTGGGTACGCGTCCGGGATGAATCCGATCGCGCCGGCTGGATCCACCAGACGCTGATCGGCCGGCGACCCTAGTTTTTTTTCGAGGCTGCCGGCATGGAGGCGCGCGCCGCCGCGACGACACGATCGCCGCCGGCGCGTTTTGCCAGGTAGAGGGCCGCGTCCGCTTCGGCGATGAGCTGGTCGGGCGCGTCGCCGTGCATCGGAAATGCGGACACGCCCAGACTGATCCGAATCTCGCCGCTCGGCAGCCGTTCGCTCGCGATCTTCTTGCGAATCCGCTCCGCGAATTCCGTTGCGCCGTCGATCTCCGTCTCCGGCATCATGATCAGGAATTCTTCACCGCCGTACCGCGCCACGAAGTCCACGTCGCGACTCGCTTCGCGCATGATCGCCGCGACGCGCTTGAGGACGCCGTCGCCGGCCAGATGCCCGTATGCATCGTTGTAGCGCTTGAACAAGTCGACGTCCGCCATGACGACCGCGAACTGATGATGCAGCCGCCGGGAACGGCGGACTTCGTTCTCGAGCACCTCCATCATGCGGACGCGGTTATGCAAGCCGGTGAGGTGGTCGGTGACCGAGAGACGTTCGAGCTCGGCGCGACTTTCGCGCAGCCGCGCCACCATGTTGTTGAAGACTTCCGTGAGGTAGCCGACCTCACCGCCCGTCGTCACCGGCAGGCCGACCTCGAGGTCCCCTTTCGCCACGGTGCCGGCGGCCTGCGTCAGCCGGTCGAGCGGCCGCACGATCAGCAGACTCAGCAAATAGCCGAGGGCGCCGACGACCGCGAGCAGCAGCGTCACGACCCCGAGCGTGACGTTGCGCAGGCGCGCGACCTGCCGGAACGCCTCGGTCGACGGAATCTCCGAGATGAGCAGCCAATTCATGGCCGGCACGGTGCGCAAACTGCCGACGACGCGCTCGCCGGTGAAGCTGGTGAACTGCACGGCACGCCCCTCGCGCGCGAGCAGCGAGTTCGCGGCGTTGCGCGAGAACCCTTCGCGCATCAACGCCTGCGAGCTGCCGCGCGAGCTGACGACCAGCCGCCCGGTGCGCGACATCAGATAGATCTGTCCCGACTCGCCCGGCCGAAAGTGCAGCAGCGTGTCGGCCAGGCCGTGCAGATTGACGCGGGAGGACAGCGCACCCAGCAGGTGCGTGCCGCCGGCGCCGCGTCCCGCGCGCCGGGCGGATTCGATCGGGACCGACACGAGCATTTCGGCGTGCGCCGCGGCCGAGTCCCAATACGGCGGGCCCAGCGCCCAGTCGTTCTTCGTCAGCTCGGTCGCCCAATCGACCGGCAGCGCCACGCGCCTGGGTCGCTCCGCGCTCGAGGCGACGACGTGGCCGTGCTGATCGAGGACCAGCAGCTCGCTGTAGTCGGGGAAATGATCGGCGACCGAGTTCAGATAATCGGTGAGCCGGCTGAAGTAGATCCCCGAGTGCATCGGCTCGCCGTTGACGATCGGGATGCGCTCGAGATTCTCGGTGACCTCATACGAGCTTGAGAACACGCGCAGATTGTAGCGCAGCTCTTTGGTCCAGAGATCCACCTCGCGCGCCGCCTGCGCGCTCAAGCCCAGCAATTCTTCGGACGCCTTGGCGGAGAGGGCACGCTTGTTCTCGATGTACGAAATCCAGACGGTCGTCAGCGAAGGCAACAGCGTCGCGACGACGGCGAACATCAGCATCTTGGTGCGGATGCTGCCGAATCGAATCAGGCGGAGCAATGTCAGGGGGCGTCCCCTCCGTGGGCTGCCACAAGATTCATGCGGGACACGTTATCGCAAGGTGCGCAGGCTAACCGTAAGGAAAATCACGTGATCTGGCGCACAGCAACCGGACGAATCAGACTACGTCGGCCCTCCACCCCCCACCCACACTCCCACCGGAGCTTCGGATGACGGATCGTTTCAGCCGCCGCGCCTTCCTTCAATATGGTGCTGGTGTTGCCGCCGGATCGATGATGCCGCTACGGGGAGGGGCGCAGCATGCTGCGCCCCTACCCATCGCTGTTTCTGACTTCGAACTCGAGGAATCCACCATCGCACAGCTGCAAGACGCGATGCGCAGCGGCGCCCGCAGCTCCCGGTCCATCTGTGCCGACTATCTCGCACGCATCGCCGAGCTCGACCCACAGCTGCACGCGGTGCTCGAGACCAACCCCGATGCGCTCGTGATCGCCGATCGGCTCGATGCCGAACGCAAAGCGGGCCGCGTCCGTGGCGCGATGCACGGCATTCCGGTGCTCGTGAAAGACAACATTGCGACCGGCGACCACATGATGACGACCGCCGGGTCGCTGGCGCTCACGGGCGTCACGCCGCCGCGCGATGCCCCGCTGATCGCGCGGCTCCGCGCCGCCGGCGCGGTGATCCTCGGCAAGACCAATCTGTCGGAATGGGCCAACATCCGCTCCAATCAGTCCTCGAGCGGCTGGAGCGCGCGCGGCGGGCAGTGTGCGAACCCGTACGCGCTCGATCGCAATCCCTGCGGCTCGAGCTCGGGAACGGGAGCGGCGATCGCCGCGAACTTTGCCGCCGTCGGCATCGGCACGGAGACCGACGGATCGATCGTCTGCCCGTCGGGTGCCTGTTCGCTGGTCGGTGTGAAGCCTACGCTGGGACTGCTCGAGGGCGCCGGGATCATTCCGATCGCACACAGCCAGGACACGGCCGGACCGATGGCTCGTACCGTGGCCGACGCGAGCGTGCTGCTGGGCGCGCTGGCCGCGCGTGATTACAGCGCGAGCCTCGACCCGGCGGGTTTGCGCGGAGCGCGGATCGGCGTCGCGCGCAAGAAGTTCTTTGGCTACAGCCCGGAAGCGGACGCGCTCGTGGAAGCGGCGATCGACGTGTTGCGGCGGCAGGGCGCCGTCATCGTCGATCCCGCCGACATTCCCCACATCGGTGAGTACGACGACTCCGAGCTGCTCGTGTTGTTGTACGAGCTGAAGGCGGACCTCGCGGCCTATCTCGCCGCTTGGGCGCCGGGCGCGAGCGTCAAGTCCCTCGCGGACGTGATCGCGTTCAACGAAGCGAACAAGTCCCGCGAGATGCCGTACTTCGGGCAGGAGCTCTTCATTCAGGCGCAGGCGAAGGGGCCGCTCACCGATCCGGCCTATCGCGACGCCCTGGCAAAGGACCAGCGGTTGTCGCGCACCGAGGGCCTCGATGTGGCGTTCGCCCAAAACACTCTCGATGCCATCGTCGCGCCCACCGGGAGTCCGCCGTGGCCGACCGATCTGGTCAACGGCGATCACTTCCTCGGCGCGAGCTCGACATCGGCCGCCGTCGCCGGATATCCCAGCGTCGCGGTGCCGGTCGGCTATGCGTTCGGATTGCCGGTGGGGATGTCGTTCATCGGTCGTGCCAACGACGAGGCGACGCTGCTGAAGCTCGCGTACGCGTATGAGCAGGCCGCCAAACCGCGTGTGCCACCGCGCTTTTTACCGCAGTGGCGCCCCGCCTGAGATCCACCGGGCGAGCAGGTCGCGCTCCGCGTCGGTCATGCCAGTCTTATTCGCGAACGGCATCGTCTGAGTCTCGACCACGCGCACGCGAATCCGCTCCGCCAAGCGCGTCATGCTCTCCGGCGTGTCGAACGTGACGCCGCCCGGTGCGGGGCCGAAGGTGCGATCGGTCTGATACTGCGAGTGACACGGCTGGCAGCGCTGGTTGATCACGGAGCGGACCGCGGCGAATGAAGGCACGGCATCAGCACCGCTGCTCGGCGCTGCGCCACCCTTCGGCACGGAGAGGAACATCGCGCCCGCCAACGCCAGCGCCGCCGGCAGCAGCGCCCAGCGGCTCGATGCGCCCCGGCCGATCATCGCATGTCGCACCGCCGCCCCGGCGACGAACAGCAACAGCAGGACGAGCCAGTTGGCCGGGTTCGCGTACGTCGCCGGGAAATGATTCGACAGCATGATGAAAAGCAGCGGGAACGTCATGTAGCTGTTGTGCACCGACCGCTGCTTGGCACGCTCGCCCAGCGTGAAATCCGCCGGCCGCCCCGCCCGCGTCGCATCGAGCATCTGCTGCTGCGCCGGCAGAATGCGTTCCCAGACGTTGGCGACCATGAGTGTGCCCAGGATCGCGCCGACGTGCATGAAGGCGGCGCGGCCGGAGAAGAGACGGCAGACCAGGATCGTGACGGCGGCGAGCAGTACGAGGGAAATGGCGGCCGCGACAACCGCACGCCTGGCGAGGGGCGAGCGCCACAGCCCGTCGTACACGGGCCAGCTGAGGACGATCAGTCCGATGCCAAGGGCGGTCGCGGCGCCCCGACCGATGCGTGAGACGCCCGAGTCGAGCAAGTAGGAACCGCTGAGGTAAAACACGAGAACGAGCAGGGCCATGCCGCTGATCCACGTCAGCATCGCTTCCCATTTGAACCAGTGCAGCACCGGCGGCACTTCACCCGGTCCGGGGCGGCGCTTCTCGACCTGATAGAAGCCGCCGCTGTGCACCATCCACAGGTCCCCCTCGACCCCCGGCCGAGGTTGTGCGGGTTTTGTCAGTGCGCGGTCCAGCCAGATGAAATAGAAAGAGCTGCCGATCCAGGCGATGCCGGCGATGAAGTGCGTCCAGCGGAGCAACAGGTTCGCCCAATCGCCGAGCCAGATGGTCATGGGGGCAGTAATATAGGCCATGGTCTTCGTTCTTATTACCGCACTGCTTCAGCCGGCTGACACGGTCACGGGCCGCGTCGTCGATGTCAGCGGGCAACCCGTCGCGTCGGCGATCATCGAAGTCACGGACCTGGGCCGCAGCGTGACGACGACGGACGCCGGCGAGTTTCGCATCGCGCTCGCGCCGGGCCGGTACACCCTGGCCGTGCGACGCACGGGCTTCGCGCCGGCTGTTCGCGAGATCGCGGTTCCTCGACAGCCGACGCTGGAGATCGTGCTCACGCCGAGTGCGTTGCGGCTCGAGCCGGTGACCGTTACTGCATCGCGCCAGGCGTTGGCGGCGCAGATGTCTCCGCTGCCCGCCAGCGCGCTGTCAGGCGACGAGCTGCGGCAGGCGCAGGGTGTCTCACTCGCCCACGTCGTCGACGCGCTGCCCGGCGTGCGCACGCTCAGCACCGGCGCGCAAATCGGGAAACCGGTGATTCGCGGCTTCTCGGGGCCGCGGGTGCTCGTGCTCGAGAACGGCAGCCGGCTCGAGGATTACTCGTGGAGTGATGAGGACGGGCCCTCGGTCGAAACGGCGTTCGTGCGTCGTATCGAGCTGATTCGCGGGCCGGCGAGCGTCCTTTACGGCTCCGATGCCGTGGGCGGGGTGATCAACGTGATCCCGGAGCAGCTGCCTGATGCGACGGGGGGGGGGCCGGGATTCATCCGAACGGGATTCACGCTCTCGGCAGCGAGCAATAACATCGAGATTAGCCCCGGCGTGCGCGTCGAAGGGGCGCGCGGTAAGCTGGGTTGGCGTGTCGCTGCGATCGGAAGGCATGCCGGCAACCTCCACACGCCCGCGGGCGAGCTCGACAACACGGGCTTCGGCGCGTTCAACGGCGAGGCAGTGGCGGGATGGCGGTGGCGGTCGGGCAGTGACCTCTCCGTCCGCATCATCCATTACGGCGGCGAGTTCAAGCTGCTCGAGGCGAACGCGCCGCCCGGCGAAACCGGTGGGCCCGAGCGCAAAGCCGGCGATGAGCGGCTCCAGATCACGGGTCAACGTCCGGTCGGAGCCTGGCGGTTGGAGGCGAAGGGACAGCTGCAGCGGCACTCGTTGATCGAAGTGGCGGACGACACGACCGGCACCGAATCGGAAGCATTCAACCTGCTGCTGCAAACCGCGTCGCTCGATCTGTTGGCGCATCATGCGGGCGTCACGTTCGGGATCAGCGGCGTCGGCCAGAGCAACGACGCGAGCGGGCGCGAGCCCATCGTCCCCGACGGCAGCATTCTTTCGGGTGCGGCGTTCGCCTTGGGGCAGTGGACACGGTCGGACGGTCGTTGGACCATGCTCGCCGGCGCGCGTGCCGACCTGCGCCGCCTCAGCGTCGAGCGCGACGATTCCCTCGGCGTCGTCGCCCAGGACCGCTCGTCGCACGCGTTGTCGACGAACGTGGGCTTGGTGTTCGCGCCGGCGAACGGGTGGGCGTTGCGCCTAAACGGTGGACGAGCTTGGCGCGCACCGACGCTATTCGAGCTGTTCGCGAATGGACCGCACATCGGCGAGGCACGCTTCGAGCGGGGTGATTCGACGCTTAAACCGGAGCACAGCGTCGCAGCGGATTTCGGCGTGCGCTGGAGCGGGCGTCGGGCGCGATTGGATCTGTCGGCCTACGAGAACCGCATCTCCGACTACATCTACATCATTCCCACCGGCGCCTTCATCGATTCGTTGCGCGTGTACCAGTACGCCCAGGCGGACGCGAGGCTGTTCGGCGGCGAAGCAGTGGTCGAATCGGAGCTCGGCCGGGGACTCATCGCCCGCGGACGGCTCGAGGCGGTGCGCGGGACGAATCTGGCGACGGACGAGCCGCTGCCACTGCTGCCGCCGCTGCGTGCAGCGTTCGGACTCGACTGGCGGGACCGGCTGCGCCTCGATGTGGATGTCTACGCCCGGCAAACCCGGCCCAATCCGCTCGACATCCCGACGCCGGGCTACGCGCTGCTCCACCTCGGCGGTGGAGCCGACGTGCGCCTGTTTGGCCGGGCGATGCGGCTCGACATATCGTTGCGCAACGCGCTGAACCAGCGCTATCGCAGCTTCCTGAGCCGGTACAAGGAGTTCGCATTCGACCCCGGACGAAGCCTGATCGTCCGGCTGTCGAGCGGATTCGTCGACTAGGGCTGTACGCCGGCCGCGGTGGTCGCGGCGTCGAGAATCGCCCAGATCCGATCGACCCACGCGCGGTGCTCCGGTTTCATCAGGACGGACCGCAGGCAGACGATCGAGTCGCCGTCGCGTTGCATGTCCTGCACGTCGATCAATTGCACGGGCAGCGTGACGATCGCGAGATGCAGCTGGCGCTGGGCGGCCTCGGCAAAGATGCGCTGCGAGAGGGCAGACGCTTCGCTGACGCGCCGGGCGCGCGGGGCCCAGACGATGATGTCGAGCTCCGGCGGCGAGCCGGTCACGAACCGTCCATCCCGATGCAGTCGCTCGTAGAGATCCAAGGCAGCGGCCCGGCCGCTCGCCAGACCCTTCGCGAATTCGCCGTCCGGAACCAACGGAAATAGCCGCTGCGTCGCCCACAGCGCCACGGCAGCGGCACCCGGCCGCGAGCACTCCAGCGAGATCTCGCCGAGGTGGAGTTCGTTCGACGTGAAGTACGTGTAGGGCGAATCGTGATGGTAGAGCCGGCCCACCGACGGATCGCGAAACAGCACGCAGCCGCAGCCGTAGGGCTGCAGGCCGTGCTTGTGCGGATCGATGACCGCCGAGGCGGCCTCACTGATCCGCTCGAAGGCCTGCCGGGTCTCTGCTGCGAGATTCGAGACGAGCAGAAAATACCCGCCGTACGCCGCGTCTACGTGGATCCGGAAGTCATGTGTATCGCGCAGCTGGAGGATGGCCGCGAGGGGATCGACCGCGCCCGTTGCCGTCGTCCCCAGCGTGGCGACGGTGGTGCCGACACCGCCCGCTGCCAGTCGGCGCTCGAGCGCGTGGACGTCCATCCGCCCGCGGCGGTCGCACGGGATCGTTTCAAACGGGATGCCGAGAACGCCTGCGATTCGTTGATGCGTGTAATGCGCCTGCGACGACGCGATGATGGTCTTCCCCGGATGCAGTTGGCTCGCGATCCACAACGCCTCGAGATTCGCCATCGTGCCGCCGCCGCAGAGATGGCCGAGGTGCGTGTCCCAGCCGATCATGCGCGCCAGTGCGGTGACTGCTTCTTTCTCCATGGCCGAGCTGGCGCGTCCACCGTCGAGCGCGTGGTTGTTGGGATTGATCTTGAGGGCCATCTCGTACGCCAGGCGCGCGACCGGATGCGGGGGCTTCAGCATCTGTCCGGCGTACAACGGATCGCCGTATGGGTAGTTGTCCTTGAGGCGTTCCGCGACTTCCTGCAGAACTGCGTCAAGATTGGTCTTCAAACGCCCTCAAATACATCCGGTCCCAGGCGGCGGGGATGCTCTCACGCGGCGAGTAGGGACCCGGCGCGTACACGCGCGACCTGATGCCGAGCTGGCTCTGCTCGCAGATGTGCCAGTCCTGCCGGTTGGTGCGGTCCCAGAATTCCTCGGCGTCCAGGATGTTGTAGCCCGCCGCGGCCGGCGCATCGGGGTGCACCATCCATTCGCAGACGACGCGGGACTGCAGCGGGCCGACCGGCCAGACGGTATAGAACACCGCGTAGTCGGGATGCAGGCTGAGCATCATCGTCGGGAACAGCGCGTAGTAAAACGCGCGGCGCTGATCCTCGGCAGCGAGGGTCCCCAGCGGCAGCGCACAGGCGCGGCCGGTCATCGTCGCGCTCTCGTGCGGCGCCTTGATCTCCATGTAGCCGCCGAGGAACGGCCCGTCGATGAGGTCGTTCGCGCCGCTCGTGTACGGCAGCTTGGTCGACAGCTCCGGATGGATCGTGGGGCAGTGCAGGCACTCGTTGTAGTTCTGCAGGATCAGCTTCCAGTTGGCGCGCACGTCGTACTCGATGCGCCGCACCGTCCGCAGCAGCGGCAGGTTGTAGCGCGAGAATCTCCCCGCGAGCGGCGTGAACCACTTCGCCGCGGGCGTAGCCTGGGGATCCAGATTCACGAACAAGAATCCTTCCCACTCGGCGAGCGCCACGGCGTGGAGCGGATACGCCTTCTTGTCGAAGCCCTCCACCTCGTGCATGTGCGGTGCGCCGATCAGACGGCCATCGAGCGCGTACGTCCAGGCGTGATAGGGGCACTGAATCGTCTCGGAGAGCCGCCCCTTGGGTGCTTCGCACAGCCGGGTGCCGCGATGGCGGCAGACGTTGTAGTACGCCCGCCGCTCACCCGATTGATCGCGCAGCACGATGATGCTCTCACCGGCGATTTCGACGACGCAGTAATCCCCGGGCGCCGCGAGCGACGCGTCGCGTCCAATGCAGATCCAGTGGCGCGCGAAGACGCGTTCCTGCTCGTCGGCGAACACGTCCGGCGCCGTGTAGTAACGGCCCGGCAGCGTGCGCGCGCCCTGGCGATAACTCTCGACGGTCTTGAGAAAGCTCATAGGATCTCGCGCGCCGCGTTGCGCCCGGCCGCGCCGGGAATCCCACCGCCCGGATGAGTGCCCGAGCCGCACAGAAACAGCCCCGCGATAGGGGTACGGTAGCGGCTCCAGCCGGGGACGGGACGCATGAACAGAATCTGGTCGAGAGTGAGCTCTCCGTGGTAGAGGTTCTGTTCGGCTGCCTGCAGCTGCAGCTGATCCGGCCGAGCTTTGAGGACCTGCGCGACGCGCTCCGCCAGCCCCTCATGGGTTCCCGGTGGCACGTATTGGACGTGGAGCTCCAGGCGGTTTCCATCGAAGCGCTGCACCTCGACGTACGGGGCCGCCGAGTCTCGGCCGTACTTGGCGTCGTCGTAGGCCCGCTCCAGGTAGTCGAGGGATGGCGCGATGCAGAAATTCGCGTAGCTCGGGGGGGGCGCCCGATCCAGGGTCAGCGTTCCGCGCGCGACCACGCCACGCTCCTTGATGTTGCGCACCGCGCGCACGAATTCCGGATCCAGCTCGATCGCGACAGAGTCCAGGGTGCCGCGGGGGGGAGCGCTCGACACGACCAGCGGCGCGAGAATCGTCTCGCCACTCTGTTCCAGCACGACGCCGATCGCGCGGCCGTTCTTTGCGAGCACGGTCGCGCGATTGCCGCGCCGTACCTCGACACGCTTCATCCCCTCCAAGGCTTGCGTTACGTTCGACCGCACCGGGCGGAACACGCCCGCGGGACTCCCCACGTGGTGATGCAGGAAGTTGAACGCGGTGCCCCCCGAGCGCGGTCCTTGCTTCAGGTGCCAGATCCCGAGCGCGCCGATGGCTCCCTTCAACGCGTCGCTCTCGAACCAGTCGTCGAGCAGCTCGGCGATCGCCATCGGGAGAATGCGGGCGAGATCGATGACCGCCTGTTTGCCGAGCCGGCGAACGTAGAGGCCCAGGCCGCCGATGCGCGCCAGCTCGCGCGGATCGCGTGTCTCGATGTCGGGGGGCGGCGCGAGGTAAAGTTTCTCCAGAACTCCCGCGAGCGTGCGCATGCGCTGGCTGAACTCCGGCCATTTCGCCGCGTCAGCGGGGCTGATGCGGCGGATCGCCTCGACCGAGCGCCCCATGTCGCGCGACAGCTCGAGCGTGTTCCCGCCGTCGAGTGGCACGGTGAGCCACGGGTTGGGCTGCTCGAGCCGCAGCTGACTCAAGCCCAGATCGCGAATCACGCGGGGCGGCACCCAGCCGACGTCGGCCGATGGATCAGCCGCCTGGCGTTGCTCCACGACGACGACGCGTTTGCCGGCGCGCGCGAGGTAGTGCGCGGCGACGAGGCCGTTGGCGCCGGCGCCGATGACGATCGCGTCGAAGCTCGCGGTCATCGGCCGTCTTTCAGGATGCGCAGCGCCGCGAGCCTTCCCGAAGCCCCCATGATGCCGCCGCCCGGATGCGTGCCGGATCCGCACTGATAGAAGTTGCGCACCGGCGTTGCGAACTTTGCCCACCCCGGCGCGGGACGGAGGAAAAAGAGCTGATGGAGCGCCAATTCGCCGGCAAAGATGTTTCCTTCGGACAGGCCGGTGATCCGCTCGATATCCAGCGGCGTGATGACCTGGCGATGCAAAATCTTCGACGTGAAGCCCGGTGCGAAGCTCTCGACCGTGTTGCCCACCGCGTCGCCGAACGCCTCGCGCTTCGCGTCCGTCCAGCCGCCGTTGAGGGTGTATGGTGCGTACTGGACGAAGATCGACATGACGTGCTTGCCCGGCGGCGCCATGCCCGGATCGATCATCGACGGAAAGACGATGTCCATGTAGGGGCGGCGCGAGAACTCGCCGTACTTCGCGTCGTCGTACGCGCGTTCGACATAATCGAGACTCGGGCTGATCGAAAACGCACCGCGGTGCTGCCGGCCAACCCCCGGCATGCACGTGAAGCTCGGCAAGCCATCGAGGGCGAGGTTCACTTTTCCCGACGAGCCGCGGAACTTGAAGCGACGGATGTCGCTCACGAACTCGTCAGGGAGATCCTGGGAGTCGAGGAGCTGCAGGAAGGTGCGGCGCGGATCCAGACTCGACACGACGATGGATGCCTCGAGCTCGTCGCCGCTCTCGAGCACGACACCGGTGGCGCGTCCGTTGCGGACGAGGACCTTCGCCACGCCGGCGTCACACCGGATCTCGGCGCCAAATGCGCGAGCCGCCGACGCGATCGACTCGCTCACGGCGCCGGTGCCCCCTTTGGCAAAGCCCCACGCGCGGAACACTCCGTCCAGCTCGCCCATGTAATGATGCAGCAGGACGTAAGCGGTGCCCGGTGAGCGCGGCCCCAGGAATGTGCCGATGATCCCGCTCGCCGACTTGGTCGCTTTGAGAACGTCGGTCTCGAACCACTCGTCGAGGAAGTCGGCCGAGCTCATCGTCATCAGTTTGACGAGCGCGTGGAGTCGCTCGGCGCCCAACCCGCGGAAGTGTTTACCAAGTCTCAAGAGACCGGCCAAGTCTCCAGGAGAGAACGACGTCGGATCGGGCGGCACCATGCCGAGGATCGGCTTTACCGCCTGCGCCATGAAGTGCATCAGCCGGCCGTACTCGTCGTACGCCTCCGCATCGCGCGGCGAATGGCGGTACAGCTCGCGTCGCGTCTCGTCGTGATCGCCCCAGGCGGCGAGGTAATCGCCGTTCTCCATCGGCGTCACGGTGCTTTCGAGCGGCAGGATGTGCAGCCCATGCCGCGGCAGGTCGAGATCGCGGATGATCTCGGGGCGGAGCAGGCTCACGACGTAGGAGAACGTCGAGAATTTGAAGCCCGGAAAGATCTCTTCCGTCACGGCGGCGCCGCCGACGCGCGGTCGCCGCTCGAGCACCAGGACGGACTTGCCGGCGCGGGCCAAATAGGCGGCGGTGATGAGGCCGTTATGGCCGCCGCCGATCACGATCGCGTCGTGGCGTTTCACGCGCGCTTCCGTTCGGGGTTGAAGAACGGCAGCGGCGTGACCTGAGCGTTCGCCTGTTTGCGGCGATGCTCCACCGTCACTTCCATGCGCAGCGCGGTTCCCGGCGCCGCGCTTGACGACTCGAGGTGCGCGAGCGCCATGTAGCGCTTGAGCAGCGGCGACCATCCGCCGCTCGTCGCATAGCCCACCTGCCGCTGCCCGCCGCGATCGTAGATCGGGACGCTCGTGCGCCATGCCTGACTCGGCAGCCGGGGTGGCAGGCCGACGTCGGCGTAGAGCCGTTCCAGCGAGTCCCAGTCGACGCTCAGGCCGGTGAACTGCCACGAGGGTCCGCGGCGGCGCTCCGCGTCGAGCGCTGCCTGTCCGTTGTAGCGTTCCTTATCGGTCGCCACGGTCCAGCCCAGGCCCAGCTCGAGCGGCGACGATTTCTGCGCCTCGATCAGCGCGTGGCGTGACGAGAAATAATCGACCTCGATAAGGAGCAGGCCGGCCTCGATACGGGCGACGTCGAGGGCCAGCATGCCGGCGGGCGTAATCCCGTACGCCGTGCCGATCTCGACAAGCGCGTCCCAGAGCGGCACCGCCTGTGCGGCGTCGACCCACACCTCATAGCCGAGATCGCCGGTGTAGCCGGTGCGGGAGATCGTTACGGGGATGCCGCGGATCTTGGCGCTCGTCAGCCGGAAGTATTTCAGCGCCGAGAGGTCGCGCTCGGCGGCGAGCTGCAGAATCGCGCGCGAATTCGGGCCCTGCAGCGAAAGCGCTGCCGTGCGCTCCGAGACATCCTCGATGCTGACGTCGAGCCCCGAGGCATTCAGGTGCAGCCAGCGCAGCGTCGGGTCGGCGGACGTCATCCGGAAGGTCTGCTCGGCGAGCACGGAAATCGTGCCGTCATCGATCTGCTTGCCGTCGTTATCGCACCAGGGCGTGTAGAGCACCTGGCCGACTTTGGCTTTGGCGACGTTGCGCGTCACGACGTGATCGAGCAGCCGGACCGCGTCGCGGCCGGTGACGAGGTATTTGTAGAGCGGGGAGACGTCGAACAGCGCCGCCGAGTTGCGGATCGCGTGATATTCGCGGTCATGCGACAGCTCGTACGAGCTGGCGACCACGTACCCGGCCCACCGCCGCCACGCCTGGCCCTCCGACAGCGGCCCGGTGCGGGCGTGAAACGGGGTGGTCCGCAGGCTCACGTCGGGGTCTCCATAGTCGGGCGCGAAATCTAACTTTGGTCTGATGCGACTGCACCTCGTCGAACTGCACGATCTCCCGGCCTGTCCCCCGTCGCTACGCGATGCCCTGACGGACTTTCTCGCGTTCACGCTGAACCTGGTCCGGACCTACGAGCCCGCAGGACCGCTGCTGCGTCGAGCACTGCGGCGCGCCGGCGCGACGCGCATCGTGGACCTGTGTTCGGGAGCGGGCGGACCGTGGTCGTGGCTCGCGCCGCAAGTGGACGTGCCCATCGTGCTGACGGACCTCTATCCGCACCGTGGGCGGATCGCGGGAATGCACCCGTCGCCCGTCGATGCGCGAGCCGTGCCGGCAGACCTGACGGGCTTTCGGACACTCTTCACTTCATTTCACCATTTCCGTCCGGCCGACGCCCAGGCCATTCTGGAAGACGCCGTTCGGCAGCAGCAGGGGATTGCCGTCTTCGAAGCGGCTCGCCGCCGGCCGTTCGATATCGGCCTCGTCGCCATGACGTGGCTGGGGGTGCTCGCCGCCGTGCCGTTCGTTCGGCCGTTCCGGTGGTCGCGTCTGATGTGGACGTACCTGCCGCCGCTGCTGCCGGTGCTCGGCACCGTCGATGGTGTCGTCTCGTGCCTGCGGTCGTATACGCCCGCCGAGCTGGGAGCGTTGGTTCTCGGGTTGGACGACTTCGAGTGGGAGATCGGTGAGGCGCGCGCGCCACGTTCGCCGCTACACACGACGTACTTGATCGGCGTTCCCCGGCGGGTAGCTTGAGCCTCATCTAGGAGGAAATCATGCGCCGTCCACCCGTGCTGATCTTCGCTGTCCTGCTCGCGCCAATCACCGCCCTGCGGGCACAAGAAACCGCATCTGACACGCTGCTCACCGTCAATCACTACCTCGATTGGGAACAGGTCGCCGATCCCCAGGTCTCACCCGACGGCTCACAGATCTTGTACACGCGCCGCTGGGTGAATCAGGTCGAGGACCGCTGGGACTCAGGGTTGTGGATCATGAACGCCGACGGCTCGCGCAACCGCTTCCTGGTGAAGGGATCCAGCGCGCGCTGGTCGCCCGACGGTACGCGCATCGCGTATTTCGCCGACGGTGAGCCGAAAGGGACGCAAGTCTTCGTCCGCTGGATGGACGCGGAGGGTGCGACCTCGCAGGTCACGCACGTCAGCGAGACGCCCGCGAATCTCACGTGGGCGCCGGACGGCCGCTCGCTCGCGTTCACGATGCTGGTGAAGAGCGAGACGCCGTGGAAGATCAGCATGCCTGCTGCGCCGGAAGGCGCGAAGTGGACCCCGGCGCCGCGCAT